>JBCDGN010000091.1:0-15668 GCA_038751255.1 Pseudomonadota bacterium | reverse complement strand
GCCTGCAGTGATCTGCATCGGTCGCGCCGTTTTGATGCGCCAAGCGCTCGATTGGCAGGCGCTTGCGCGAGGAGAGGCCCCACGCAATCTCGACCCGCTCGGCCGCGGACGCCCGGCCGAAGCCTCGTGAGTTCGCCCGGGCGCGGGATCATCCTCGCTGCGCCGAGTTCCGGCTGCGGTAAGACCACCCTCACGCTCGCCATCCTCCATGCGCTGAGTCAGGCCGGAAAGCCTGTGCGTGGCGCAAAATCCGGGCCTGATTACATCGATCCTGCATTTCATGCAGCAGCGACCAGACGGCCATGTGTCAATCTCGATCCCTGGGCGATGGGCGAAGCGCGGCTAAAGGCGCTCTGCGCTGGGCCAGAGCTCTTGGTGATTGAAGGCGCCATGGGACTTTTCGATGGGGCGGGGCTAGAAGGCCGGGGGGCGACCGCGGATCTCTCCCGAAACCTAGGACTGCCAGTGGTGTTGATCGTCGATGCCGCGAAAGTGGCGCATTCCGTGGCCCCAATGATGGCGGGGTTTGCCACCGCCGATGCTGACGTGACGGTTGCGGGCATCATCCTCAACCGTGTTGGGTCCGACCGGCATGCGGCAATGCTGAAGCAAGCCCTTTTGCCGCTCGGTCTGCCAATCCTAGGCATGGTGCCAAGAGATCCGGCATTTGCCCTACCCGAACGCCACCTAGGACTGGTGCAAGCAGAAGAACATCCAAGCTTACAAGCGTTTTTGGAAACCGCCGCGATGCTGGCCGCACGCCACATAGATCTGGAGCACCTCGCAAATCTCAGCGCCCCCTTGCCAGAAGCAACAGAGGCGCCACCCAACCTGCCGCGTCTCGGCAATCGCATTGCCATTGCGCACGACACCGCCTTCGCCTTTTCCTATCCACATCTCCTCGACGCCTGGCACGCCACAGGGGCGAGCCTTCACCCCTTCTCACCGCTTGCCGGACAGCCTCCGCCGCCCGACATTGACGCGATTTTCCTGCCCGGCGGCTATCCCGAACTCTGGGCCGGCGAACTGGCCGCGATGCGAGATGTCTGGGACGGCGTGCGCAGGGCGGCCGAACGCGGCCTCCCGATCTATGGCGAATGTGGCGGATACATGGTGCTCGGCGAGACCCTGACCGACGCAAAAAACAAGACACATGCCATGGCGGGCCTCCTCGAGCTCCACACCAGCTTTGCCACCCGCAAACGTCACCTAGGCTACCGACATTTGCAAACCAATCACCCGATCCTGAACGGCACCTGGGCGGGACACGAGTTTCACTATGCCAGCACCGTCAGCGCCCGTGGAACGCCGCTTTTCACCGCGCAAGATGCCGATGGAGAGGCACTGCCGCCAATGGGTCTCTCCTCCAACAATGTCTTCGGCTCCTTTGCACATATTATTGACAGAAGTCCTCTGGCCCCGCCTGACGCAAAGGCGTAAGGGGCCCCTATGACCGAGACTGCCGCGCCTCTTTCCACGTCCGATGCCCGCGCCCGACGCAATGTGTGGGTCCTCGTGGCGGCCCAAGCTGTTTTGGGCTCTCAGGTCATGATGGTCTTCATCGTCGGCGGACTTGCGGGCCAAATGCTCGCGCCGAACCCCTGCCTGGCGACATTGCCCATTTCGCTCAGCGTCTTCGGCTCTATGACCACCGCACCATGGCTTTCGGCACTGATGCAGCGCTATGGCCGCCGCACTGGATTTTTGATCGGCGGCACCGGCGGACTTGCGGGCTCAGCCATCGCCGCCATCGGGCTCTACCAAGGCTCATTCACCCTCTTTCTCCTCGGCAGTTACCTGACCGGCATCTACATCTCGTCACAGGCCTTCTACCGTTTCGCTGCCACCGACACGGCAAGCCCCAGCTACCGTCCTCGGGCGATTTCCTTTGTGATGGCAGGAGGCCTTGTCTCCGCACTCCTCGGGCCCGAACTCGTCAAGCTGAGTTCCGAGGCTATGGTCGTCCCGTTCCTGGGAACCTACCTCGTTGCGATGGCGATCAACATCCTCGGCATGGGGCTGTTTTTCTTCCTCGATATCCCACGCCCGCCACGCGCCACCCCGGACGCCCCAAAGGGGCGCAGCCGGATAGAACTGTTGCAGGACCCCAAGATCCTCGTCGCCATCATCTGCGCGATGGTCAGCTACGGGTTGATGAGCCTGGTGATGACCTCCACCCCGCTTGCGGTCGTGGGCTGCGGCTATGCCACTTCGGATGCGGCCAATGTGGTCGCGGCCCATGTTCTGGCCATGTTTGGCCCGTCTTTTTTCACCGGCCATCTGATCAACCGCTTCGGCGCCGCCCGCATCGTGGGCACAGGGCTGGTCATCCTTGCCTGTGCCGGCGCAGTTGGACTTTCCGGGGTGCAACTCGGCCATTTCTTCGGTGCGCTGATCCTCTTGGGGCTGGGATGGAACTTTGGCTTCATCGGCGCGACCGCGATGCTGGCAGAGGCCCACCGGCCCGAAGAACAAGGCCGCATCCAAGGCATGAACGACATGTTCGTCTTCGGCGCGGTCACGCTGGCCTCTCTCGCCTCGGGCGGGTTGCTCAATTGCACTGGCGGAGACGCCGTGGCAGGCTGGAGCGCCGTCAACATGGCCATGGCCCCGTTCATCGTGCTGGCCTTCGGCACGCTCCTTTGGATGCGCCTCAGACCCGCGGCGGCCTGAGGTTTAACGCCCCCGCCCCCTTCTCGGCCACACAAAACTTCCCTAGGCTGGCGAAAGTTTAAAGGGATTTCGGCGTGACGCAGGACGAAAAACGTAAAAGCACTTCAGAGGCCGTTCGCGGCATTCTTGAGCCCATTGCTTTGCCGGCGCCGATTAAGATCGCAGGATTGACGATCTGGCTTATCCTGCTGACGATCCTTTTGTTGGGCCTGGCGATCACCATTATCGCCGCCATCTCGCAGAACCTATATTTCGACAAAAATACTGAAAGCGAACTTCGCTTCACATTGATCACAATTACAGCACTCACAGGGGTGACGGGCGCAGTTGTTGCGCTTCCGATCACGCTTCGCCGATCGGTCCAAACAGAACGACAAACCCGCACCCAGGAAGAGGGCTACGTTACCCAGCAAATCAACGAAGCTGTTGCCAATCTTGCGCAAGAGAAAGAGCGATCCCAGACTTGGCGCACCGTGACCTACTCCCAAAACGACAAACAGATCGAAGAGACAGAGGCAAAGGACGACCGGCACTCTGTGCCCGAAGGCGTCAAGGCCGACTACGGCGACTGGCAAAGCGAAGCCGTCTATACACCGAATATCGAAGTGCGCACCGGCGCGCTCCTGGCGCTGGAACGCCTTGCCCGGCAACGCGCCGAAGATGCCAAAGACACCGAACGCCGGAGCCCCGATGGCGTGATCGACCATGACGGTGCACGCGACCATGTGCGGATCATGGAAATTCTCTGCACCTATATCCGCGAAAATGCTCCTGCGCGCAGTGCCGCGATGCACAACCTTGGAGAATGGCCTACCGCCCAAGAAAACCCAGATGAAAAAGAACGAGAAGCTTATAAAAAGCGGGTGAAAGACTACCGGGACCAACTTTCTTCTTGGGCTAGGTCGCTCGCTGCACCCCGCACCGACATCCAAACCGCGCTGCGCGTTCTTGGCCGTCGCACCGATCTGCAGATCCGCTGCGAAGGTCTCCTGAAGAAAAAGAAAGACCAAAGACCAGGAAATCAATGGCACGGCGCACGGCTTGACCTGCGCAACACCAATCTACAGGCCGCCGATCTGGCCCATAGCGACGCACGCCCGCTGAACCTAACACACGCAGACCTTCAGGGCGCGCAGCTCCAGGGGGCAATCCTTGAGGACGCGCAGCTCCAGGGGGCAGACCTTGAGGACGCGCAGCTCCAAGGGGCAGACCTCAGGAACGCGAAGCTCCAGGAGGCAATCCTCAAGAACGCGAAGCTCCAGGAGGCAATCCTCAAGAACGCGAAGCTCCAGGGGGCAAACCTAAGTCGCGCGGAGCTCCAGGGGGCTAACCTCAGGGGCGCTCAGCTCAAGGATGCAGACCTCAAGCACGCGCAGTTCCAGGGGGCAGAACTTAAGGAAGCGGAGCTCCAGGGGGCAAACCTCCAGTACGCGCAGTTCCAGGGGGCAGACTTCTGGGGCGCTGATCTGACATCAACAAATTGGGACTCAGTAAAGGCGACAGCTTCTTTGGTCCAGTTTGTTGATCTGAGACAGGCGATGGGTTTGACGCAAATCCACCTAGATGGGCTCATCGGAAATGCCGCAACTCTGTTGCTGGAGGCGTTGGAGGACGGGTCCGAACCGCTGCTTTATGATCGTTGGGAAACAGAGCCGAAAGGTTTCGCCGCTCTGATAGAAAATCTTAAGCGAGGAATCGAAACAGAGGCCGAGTTCCGCAAGGCATATCTCTGTGAAGACGGGCAAACCCCGCGTCAGGTGGGTATTCCCCTCGCGCTCGGTGCTGAGCCGCCTTGGGGGCCTCTAGGGGCGAACAGCTTTCAGGCGCAGGAATGGGTCAAAAGCCAAGAAAAAGATCGCTCCTGACTATCTCAACCCCCCGCCCGTGACGTGGGTCACAGACGGGCACCGTTGCTGCATGCTAGCAGAGGAAAAGTGACACTTCGGTCTCCAACTTCCACAAAAAGGTAGGACATGCGCTTTCTAAGACATTTGATCCTCGCGCTCGCCTTAGCCTCGCCCGGGGCTGCGCTGGCCCATGAAGTATCCTCTCCCAAAGGCATGGTGGTTTTGACCGTCAGCGGCGATGTCGCCCACTACAACCGCGGGCCCGCGCTGGAGGATGGCCGCGATTTTCTCAGCAAGTTCGACATCACCTTCGACAAAGCCATGGAGTTCGATCTTGCCGGGCTCGCGGCCTTGGAACAGGGCGAGATCACGCGTCAAATCTATCCAGACGTTTTTGAGGGCACCTTCACCGGTCCGAAACTCGCCGCGGTGCTGGAGGCAGCGGGGGTTTCCGGGTCGACGGTTTGGGCCATGGCGCTCGACGGCTATTCTTCTGAGATCCCGGCAGACAACATCGTCTCGCAGGACCCTATCCTTGCGACCCATCTGGATGGTGTGCCTCTTGGGATCGGCACTTTTGGTCCCACAACGGTGGTTTTCCCGGTCAGCGAAGACCCGGAGGTCAACGAGGTGACGAAACGAATGCTGCCCTGGGCGACCTTTTACCTAGAGGTGGAGTGACGCGTCGCGTCCCCAATGCATCGCGAGGCGATGCCATTTAGCGCAATCCGCGGGCGTGCCAGATCAGCAAAGCCTTCTTTCGGGCCTCGGAAAGGCCCAGGCGACCCTCCCGGACGCGGGCGGGATTGCGGCGAGCTTGTTTCAGCAGGGGTCGGGTTTGCCAGGCGGGCAGTATCGCGGGCAAGACCTCTTTTGGCACTTTGCGGCGCCTGTTTTGGTCGTCATCCAACCTTTCGAGCCCCTCATCGCACAGCGCGATGATCGCGGCATCTCCGTCGTCAAGCAGGGGTTTGCGCCCCCGTGCCATGAGCGCGGCGGCAGCACTGAGCATGCCGGCCAGCCCTGCGGCCCAAGCGATATCGCGGCAAATCGGCTCTAGTTTGGGCTCCGCGCCAAGCGCCTTCGCAGCCGCCCAAGTCAAACCGCCCGCGGTGGCGTCGAGGTACTGCGAGAACGCGCATTTGCTCTCGAAACCTTCGGTATAGATGTCCCAGCGGCGCGCCTCCGTCAGGGTGATCAGCTGCGCGGCGCCGTCGACCGTGATTGCTGCCGCGAGGGGTTGGGCCACGTCATGGGCGCGGACCGGCGCACCGCTTGCGATCTCTTCCAGCGCGTCTTTCCACCATTGCAGACGCATCTCAGCGATCATGGGCTCTGCGGTGACCCAAGGCGCGCGCGAGACCTCCACATTGAAGGCGTAGATGGCAAAGAGGATCCGCCGCGCTGTAACTGGCGAGGCCATCACGGTTAGGTAGCGGTCCGGATCGGCCCGCGCCACCAGATCGGCGCAAGCCTGCAGGCTCATTCCTGACGCTGTCCGCTGATCGGAACGACTTTTTCGGCGGGGCGGATGCCTTCTGCCATCAATTTCCACTGGATGGCATCGCAGAGTGCCTCGAACGATGCCTCGACGATGTTTGCGGAAACGCCGACGGTGGACCAGCGCTCGCCTGCCACATCGCCGAAATCTATTATTACCCGCGTTATCGCATCGGTGCCGGAGCCGACTATTCTGACCCTGAAATCGACGAGATGTATCCTGTCGAGCGGTTCGCGGTAAGCCTCTAGCCCCGCCACCAGCGCTTTGTAGAGCGCATTGACCGGGCCGCTGTCATGGCCGAAGTCCTCGCCGGAAAACGCGTGCTGACGGACTTGATCCCCACCCACCTGAAGCTGGATCGATGCGTCGGAAGAGCTTTCCACCCGTTGCGCCAAGCGGCGTCGGGCCACGATAGCGCGGTACCAATCCACCTCGAAATAAACCGGTGCGAGGCCAAGGACACGCCGCGCCAAGAGCTCGAAACTGGCCTGGGCGGTGTCGAAGGCGTAGCCCGCATCTTCGCGGGTCTTCACCTCGTCTAGGATGCGCGCGAGATCTTCTGGCGCGGATATCTCCAAACCTGCCTCTGCGAGCCGCTTGCGCAAGTTGGCTTTGCCCGCCTGGTTCGACATTGGGATGATCCGGCTATTGCCCACGGCTTCGGGGGGCACATGCTCGTAGGTCACCGGGTCTTTGACGATGGCCGAGGCATGCAGACCGGCCTTATGGGCAAAGGCAGAGGCGCCGACATAGGGCGCCGCGCGGTTGGGCACGCGGTTGAGGATATCGTCGATTTGGCGCGAAAGATGAGTGAGTTCGCACAGCGCCTCTGGTGCGATGCCGGTTTCAAATCGCTCGGTATAGTAGGGTTTCAAGAGCAGCGTGGGGATCAGCGTGGTCAAATTGGCATTGCCGCAACGCTCGCCCAAGCCGTTCAGAGTGCCCTGGATCTGACGGGCGCCGGCCTCAATCGCTGCAAGACTGCCTGCCACCGCATTGCCGGTATCATTGTGCGTGTGGATGCCAAGCCGAGTGCCGGGAATCCCGCTGGCGATGACCTCCGCGACGATGGGGCCGATCTCTACCGGGAGCGTACCGCCATTTGTATCGCAGAGCACCACCCATCTTGCCCCCGCATCGAAAGCAGCATGGAGACAGGACAGCGCGTAGTCGGGATTAGCCTTATAGCCGTCGAAGAAATGCTCCGCATCAAAAAGCGCCTCACGGCCTTGAGCAACCAGATGAGCGATGGAGCGGGAGATGTTTTCCAAATTGTCGTCAAGACCGATCCCAAGCGCGCGGGTGACATGGAAATCATGCGATTTTCCCACGAGGCACACGGCAGGTGTTCGGGCATTTAGGACCGCAGCCAACACATCGTCGTTTTCCGCTGAGCGACCCGCGCGCTTGGTCATGCCAAACGCGGTCATGGTGGCTTTTGTTTTCGGAACCTCGGAAAAAAACGCGCTGTCGGTCGGGTTTGCCCCGGGCCAGCCGCCTTCGATATAGTCGAGCCCCAGCATATCCAACGCCTGAGTGATCCGGAGCTTTTCTGGAGTGGAGAATTGAACGCCCTGGGTTTGCTGCCCATCCCGAAGCGTCGTGTCAAAGAGGCTCAGTCGGTCACGGGTCATGGGGTGTTGTTCCAATTACGTCGGTCAAGCTTGGTGCGACAAGGGCCGCGCCTGAGCATAGGGGGGCGCTGTCCTAACTTTGGGCTAAGGTGGTTAAGGGTGCATAACCTCCTGCGGTAGGTGCCGATTGAGGCCTCAAAACGCGCCCTCCTGGGGGAGGGTCGGGCGCGACCCGGACTGGTCGTCCGGGCATAAGTTTTCGGCCTCGGCCTCATGGATTAGCCTCTGCTTCAGCGAGCTCTATAAATTTCAACTGGAGACCACTAGGCTCTCCTTTAAGCGAAACTTGAGCCCAACGGCCTTTCTTTTCTTTAACGACTTCAAGGCCACGTTCGCTGGCGAAATCCAAGAGTTCTCCAAAACTAATCTTTGTTTTTCCGTCCTTCGCAGGGACAGCCACTGCCAACCATCCAAACGGCTCTTGTTCGTAGCCAGTCTTCCAGCTTGTCACTTCTCCGTCCTCGATCTCAACGCCAGCCATTTGCAGAAATCCTCGTATCGCGTCTGCTTTCGCAAATTCCTTCGCATCCCGTGCCCTTGCTCGGGCGTCAATAAGTAGATCGATACGTTTTGAGACCATCGGATCTACTTTCTCCGGAGCCACCCAATGTGGCAGCGCCTCGTCGATCAAGCCCATCAGTTCCAATCCGCCGCGGAGACCTGCGACATCGCCATCCCCTGAGAGACGGTGCAATTCCGCCAGAGCGCCTGCGGAGTTCAAGTCATCGGCCAGGGCCGCCACCACCTTCTCAGGCAATTCGCCCGGCACCACACCCTCGACCTGTGCGTACCACTTGCGCAAAACCCGTTCAGCCTCTGCCGCTTTGGCATCGGTCCAGTCCATCGGCTTTCGGTAGTGGGTTGATAGGAACACAAAGCGGATCACCTCGCCTGGGACGCCCCGATCCAGCAAATCGCGCACGGTGAAGAAATTGCCCAGACTTTTGGACATCTTCTTACCCTCAACCTGCAACATCTCGTTGTGCAGCCAGACCCGCGCGAAGTCGCCTTCGGGGCAGGCGCAACGGCTCTGCGCGATCTCATTTTCATGATGCGGGAAGGTCAGATCATTGCCGCCGCCGTGAATGTCAAAACTCTCCCCCAAGAGCTGCCGCGCCATGGCGGAGCATTCGATGTGCCAACCAGGCCGTCCCACGCCCCATGGGCTTTCCCAGCCAGGCTCCTCTCCGCTGGAGGGTTTCCACAGCACGAAATCAATCGGATCTTGCTTGTATGGCGCGACCTCGACCCGCGCGCCTGCGATCATATCCTTGACCGACCGGCCTGAAAGCGCGCCGTAGGCGTTATAAGAGTCCACCGCGAAAAGCACATGGCCCTCGGCCGCATAGGCGTGATCCTTCGCGATCAGATCAGCGATCATCTCAATCATCTCATTGATGTATTCGGTGGCCCTCGGCTCATGATCAGGCGTTAGGATGCCGAGGGCGCCCATATCCTCGTGAAACCAGTCGATCGTTTCATTCGTAATCTCGCGAATAGAGCGGCCTGTCGCCGCGGCCCGAGCGTTAATCTTGTCGTCCACATCTGTGAAATTGCGCACATAGGTGACGTGATCCGGCCCGTATACGTGCCGCAAAAGCCTGTAGAGCAGGTCGAACACCACCACGGGCCGCGCATTACCCAGATGCGCGCGGTCATAGACCGTTGGCCCACAGACATACATCCGGACATCCATAGGATCGATCGGTTCGAACCGCTCTTTCCGTCGGGTGGCGGAATTGATCAGTGTGATCTCAGTCATATCGACCCTCTCGCGCGCGTCGCGGCGGGTCTAGCCTAGTCACAATTGCATGAAAAGAACGGCCCGCCTGACGATTGTCAGCCGGGAATACAAATGGAAATGGTGCCGTTCGGTGCCATGAGAGGTCCTGTAGCGGCTCCAGAAAGGTTTGTCGATGGCAAAGCGCGGAAACAAGCGCGCGTGATCGCCAGAGGCTTGACGCTGCGCGCGGTCCTGTCACAAGCGGGAACCATGGGAACCGCAACTCTGACCATCGACCGTGACGCCATTGCCGCCAATTGGCGTGCGCTTGACCAGCTCTCTGGCACAGGGGTGGAGACCGCCGGTGTGGTCAAAGCCGATGGCTATGGTCTCGGAGCTGTGGAAGTGGCTCATATACTTGCCAATCAAGGCGTTCGTAGCTTTTTTGTGGCCGTCGCGGAGGAAGGCGCCGCGCTGCGCAAAGCGCTTGGACATGGGCCAAAGATCTCGGTATTTTCGGGACATATGGCAGGGGATGCCGCGCTGCTCCGCGATCACGAATTGATCCCGCTTTTGAACAGCGGCGACCAAGCCGCGCGCCATCGTGACAGTCTTCCCGGTCATCCGTTTGGGGTGCAGCTTGACACAGGGATGAACCGTCTTGGGATGGAGGCGGAGGAATGGGACTATTTGCGTGGATGGCTCTTGGGCGAAGCCCCCAGTCTGGTGATCTCGCATCTCGCTTGCGCCGATGATGTCGGCCATCCACAAAACGCCGCACAGCTTCGTACTTTTCAAGAAATGACCGATGGGATCGGCGCGCCCCGAAGTTTGGCCGCCACAGGCGGGGCGGTTATGGGCGCGGCCTATCATTTTGACCACGTTCGCCCCGGCATCGGGCTTTATGGTGGGGCGCCTCATGGCAGCGCCCATCCGGTGGTCACACTGTCACTGCCCGTCATCCAGAGTCGTGAACTCTCACCTGGTGAGGCCGTCGGCTATGGCGCCACGTGGGTGGCCTCACGACCAAGTCGCATCGCAACGGTCTCTGCGGGCTATGCTGATGGGCTCCTGCGCGCCAAATCCAACCGGGCACAGTTGTGGGCAGGCGACACCCCCTGCCCGCTCGTGGGGCGTGTGTCGATGGATCTGATCACCGTGGACATCACGGATCTGGGCGAGACCCCCGAGACGCTCGATATCCTCGGGCCGCATCAGGGCGTCGACGATCTGGCAGAGGCAGGCGGCACAATTGGTTATGAGATCTTGACCGGACTGGGCGCCCGCTATGAACGCCGCTATGTCGGAGGCCACGCATGATCGGTTTGCTCGCCAGTCTTGGCCGGACCAGTTTGGACGGGATCGCAGCGCTCGGTCGGATCGTTCTTTTTGCGCTCGCCACACTGCGCCACATGGTGACGCCGCCTTTTTACCCACGCGAATTTGGCATGGCGCTTCTGCAAATCGGCTGGTTCAGCCTGCCGGTGGTGGGCATGACCGCGATCTTTACCGGGGCCGCCTTAGCACTGCAGATTTACGCGGGCGGCTCGCGCTTCAACGCGGAATCGGTTGTGCCACAGATCGTGGCAATCGGCATGGTGCGCGAGCTTGGACCTGTCCTTGGTGGGCTTATGGTCGCCGCGCGCGTAGCGTCCTCGATCGCGGCAGAGATCGGCACCATGAAAGTGACCGAACAGATCGATGCGTTGGTCACCTTGTCGACCCATCCGATGAAATACCTCACAGCACCGCGGGTCCTCGCGGCGACCCTCGCCGTGCCGGTCCTGGTGGCCGTGGGCGACACCATCGGAATCATGGGCGGCTATCTGGTTAGCACGACACGGCTTGGCTTTAACCCCGCCACTTATCTGCACAATACAGTCGATATATTGCAGGCCTGGGATGTGGGATCGGGCCTCGTCAAAGGCGCGGTCTTCGGCTTTTTGATCGCGCTGATGGGCTGTTTCTACGGGATGAACTCCTCCGTTGGCGCCCAAGGCGTGGGTGCAGCCACAAAGGCCGCCGTCGTCGCTGCGAGCGTCCTGATCCTCGCCGCCAACTACCTGCTGACAGAGGCGTTTTTTGCGGCATAATTTGGGAAATTTAAATGACCTCTCACACTAAACAGCGACTTATAACGGTTTTAACTAAACTGGTGGAAAACCAGGATTGGGACATAGAGGACATAGACGAAATAGGAATTTATGCCGATAACCTAAAGGATGAGCTTTCTGAGAAGACCTTTCGACTTATCGATAAATTGTCTGGGCTTGACATAGAAGACAGTCCGCACAAATGGGCTACAGCACATCGATTGGCGTCCAGGTGTCTCAGAGCACTTGAAGTTGAGGATAGCATTTGGATTCAACCTGAGCCAGGTAGCACCAGCGCATTGATTCCTAGCTTTATAATTGATGAGGATGACAAGGAAAAAATTTCAAAACTATGCAGCGATATGCGCAAAATTGTATTTGCCTCAAATGTTTTCGATGAGCCGCACAGACTTCGACTTTTAAACAGGATCGCAGCAATTGAGGCGGAGACGCAGAAACCAAAAGGGATGTTCGATGTAGTTCGAGGGGGTATCGACGACCTTGGTGAGACTCTTGGAAAATTTGGCACTGATATCAAACCGCTAACAGACCGAATGAAGGAAGTTGTCTCGATTGCGCGACGAGGCACTAAGGAATACGATCAACTTCCTGAGCCTGAAGAAGTGAAGTCTCTCCCCGCTCCGACAGACGACGAACAATGATCGAGCTTATCGACATCCACAAGTCTTTTGGCCCGATCGACGTGCTTCAGGGGGTGAACCTTTTCGTTCCCAAAGGCGAAAGCATGGTGATCATCGGCGGGTCCGGTACCGGCAAATCGGTGACGATCAAATGCGTTCTGGGGCTGGTGAAACCCGATCACGGGGTGATCAAAGTCGATGGCCAGGACGTCACCCGCGCAGACCGCGACGCGTTTTTGGCACGTTTCGGGATGCTCTTTCAGGGCGCTGCGCTTTTTGACTCTCTGAGGGTCTGGGAGAACGTCGCCTTCCGCCTGCTGCGCGGGTCACTGAAAAGACCCCGCGACGAGGCGCGGGCCATCGCCATCGACAAACTGCGCCGTGTGGGCCTGAAGGAAAATGTGGCTGACCTCTACCCCGCTGAGCTTTCGGGCGGCATGCAAAAACGCGTGGGGCTCGCACGGGCCATCGCCGCCGAACCACAGATCATCTTTTTTGACGAACCCACCACTGGGCTCGACCCGATCATGGCCGGGGTCATCAACGATCTGATCCGCGAGATCGTCGAGGAAATGGGCGCCACCGCGGTCACAATCACCCATGATATGTCCAGCGTGCGCGCCATCGCAGACCGAGTGGCCATGCTGCATGACGGGGTGATCCAGTGGACCGGTCCGGTGTCCGAACTGGACAGTTGCGGCGATCCTTATGTGGCGCAGTTTATCAATGGCAGCGCCGAAGGCCCGATCGAGGCGGTGCGTTAGACGTCACGCGATGCCATAGATATGCGGGCTTGGCGGCGCTAAGCCGGTTCCGCCGCAAAGGCCTCAAGCTTCGGGAGATGCCTCTCCATAATTTCCCGCGCTTTCTCTCGATGCGGGCCGCTGACGATGATCACGATCCGGGTCTGATCGACGCCGTCCGGCCAGTGGTCGATCATCCGAGGCGGGCTCGCAATGTGACCCACCACATGCAGCACCCTTGGCGTTGAAGGAAAACCTTCGATCTCCACGATTCCCTTCATGCGCAACAGGTCTCTGCCGAACGTGGCTTGCAGGTCCGCAATGGCACGCTCCAATGACCAAGGATCCACGGCAAAGGGACCAGAGATACAATAGGCAGTTGCCGCCTCACCATGCTTGTTCACGTCACTCCGATGATGGTGGTGGTCATGCCCATGGTGAGGATGATCGTGACCATGGCCCGAATGCGCATCGGTCTCAAAGCGCAGCCAATTCCGGACATCCGGTGCTTTGCCCGCCGGGTCGAAAGCGGCAAGAGAAAACACCTCCTGCGGTGTGACCTCCTGCACGGGGATCTGACGCGCATTGGGGTTCATCTGACCGAGGTGCCTGCGCAAGCTACACAAATCCTGGTGTTGGTCGGCTGACGTGGCGAGGTCCTCTTTGGTGAGGATCAACAGATCGGCCACTGACACCTGTCGCCGCGCCTCCTCAAATCTCTCCAAAGCATCGGCTCCGTTCCGAGCATCCACCAGGGTGACCACGCCGTTCAATGCAAAGCGCGGAAGCATATGTTCGTCCGAGATAAAGGTCTGGATGACCGGCGCAGGATCGGCGAGACCCGTGGTTTCGATGATGACGCGCCGGAACTTGTTCACGAAGCCCTGCTCCACCGCGTCGAGAAACCCCAAGAGTGTGAGCCGCACATCCCCAGAGACCGTGCAGCAAAGACACCCGGTCGACATGGCAAAGGCGCGCTCATCGCCTTTGGCGATCAAACCACCATCCACGCCCGCTTCGCCAAATTCGTTGACGATCACCGCCGTGTCGCCAAAGGCCGGGTCGCCGATCAGGCGATTGAGCAAGGTGGTTTTGCCCGCGCCCAGAAAGCCGGTCATGATGGTCACTGGGATGCGTGTCATAACGCGCTCTGCTGCGGTGCTGTGGGGTAGTTTGGCCCCCAAATCGAGACGGCGTCTTTGGCCAAAAGCCGGGTCTGGCGCCGCTCAAGCTCTGCCAAGGCCTGGGCCGGATCGCCGGTGCGCGCGAGAAATTTCCGATAGGCCCGCAGCGCAGATTTCGGCCCCCAGGGAAGCACGGCTGAGGCAAGCCACAAGCGCAACTCCGAGGGCAGCCGGTCAAACTCTTGCATCGGATCGGTCCGCGCCCGCCTGCGTTTCAGCGATGTCTGACCGCTATTGTCTCTCATCGGTTCAGGACCTTTAAGACCGCTGGTAGTTGGAGCGCCGCCCAGGTGCAGATCATATCCCACCGTGGCACGCCCTCAGAGTTCAGAGCGGCATAGTTTCATATGTTATAGTGTTACACAATCGCCTTTTTTGGTCACTCCATGGTCCCCGACCAGCGCCTGGTCTTCACCCGACTACGGCAGCGAGCCAAAAACAGCATTCAAAACCATGTCAGTACAATGCTCACCGCTTTTTCCAACCAAACAGGCATTGAGATGACACCAAGCGCAGCGGCGACCTTAGCAGCGTTCACAGAGATATTCGCAGCACTCTTCGTCACCGATTCAACCTCCTGCAATCCTGCCTTCGACCAATGATAAGCGGTCGCAAAAATGCGCAAGAGTCTCCCACCAAGCGCCAGTCTCGCTTCCCTTACGTCCTCCAGTGGAGCGTCGGGATCGATTGCGGTACCCAGGTCTTCCGGCAACTCAGATGCAAGAAGCCCTTCCGAGATTGGTAGGACCTGTTCCACGACTTCTTCGAGTGTTTTTTGATCTTCCTCAGACACCGGTTCGGTGTGCACATGACCGGCATGGGCAACTGCCTCCCGCACGAGTGGGTCGCGTTCGCGCAAGCCTGTCGCGACCTCCATAATTGTCACATAGAAATCGCCCACATTGGCATCTTGGGAGGGTGCGGGACAGTCGCCATTTTGAAATTTGATGGCAAGCCGTCGGGTGACCCGGGTACATTGTATGTAAAGCAATCTTGGCCGGTCTGCATACCGCTCGACGGCTTGCTTTAGAAGCTCCAACTCTTCCTCTAGGGCGCGATATTGATTGCTGGACGGCTCGTCAAAATCAAACAGATCAATTGTGCTAGTAAGAGTTTCGATGCTCTCACCCATAATGTCTCGTGGAAGATTGGTGAGTGGTTCGACGTTGAATTTATTTCTGTTTTCGTTGAAAATAATCTCTTCGCCGTTTTCGCTTTTGCCGATACCGGCGATCAGCGATGGCTCATCGACGCCACTAGTGGGTGGGGTTTCGACATCTTGTGCGTTTTCGATGTTCGCAATTGCCTCAGCGACAGCTTCGGGACCGGCATTCCAAATCTCTGGATCGATCAGAACGATCTGTTCCAGGAAATCCCAATCGGGTTCTGTGCCGCTCCAGAAATCATCGTAGATCTCGGCAAAACGATCCCAGGGCGCGCCGGTCTGCTGCCAAGCCCGTTTCGTGACCGCCCATTCCTCTGAAAACCTGTTCTTCAACCTGTTCTTCTCGGACCAAAGCGGACTAATCCAAACATTCCGCCCGGCGACCAGCGCCTCGCAGTCTGCACGGAGCTGATTCCAGACGGCGCGGGCGGCGTGGGCGGCTGCGGCGACGTCGGCGGCGCGGG
>JBCDGN010000090.1:0-15752 GCA_038751255.1 Pseudomonadota bacterium | reverse complement strand
GCAGTATGACTTCACAGTCGCGGCGGACCTTTCGTTGCGATGCAGCGTGCTTCACCGAAGAAGTCATTCACTGACGCCAACACGGCGCAAATCGTTACCGAGCTTTCGCTGCTGGCTGCACGGACCTTCGAGACGCGGGACATAGCGTGAATTCGCTGCATTGGTGCAAGAGGCTGCTTTCGTGCGCTTTCAAGACCTTCAATTTGGATCGTACACGAGTTGTATGCCACCGGTGGGTACGATCCTGATCCAGTGAAAGATCCTGTCCAATCCTACAAGGCAGTGAGACTTATGCTGAATGACTTGGACCGAACCTACTAGGACAGCGAACGCGCATATTGCGCAGTTGGAAAAACTTGCAGATTCGACCTGAGCGTCAGGTAATTGGTTGACAGCCTGCTACAATCGGATTCTACGTTCGGCAAAAACCCAAGAAAAGCTGATTACCACATGTCTAGACGTACGCTTTGGGTGCCCGCGGCCATTTTTCTTACCTTTGCCGCTCCAGCCTTTGCCGGCAATGTCAGCGAAGATGCGATCAACGGCTGCATTGATGAACTGCGTGCTTTAGGGTTTCCGGACAGTCAGGGCGGAACGGTTGTGTCGACCGAGCACTCAGAAGCCAACTCTTTGGTTGTGCTGCAGGATCTGGGCAATTCCGTTTGGCGATGTCTGGTATCCAACGAAGGGATCGTTGCTGAGTTGAGTGTAGCGCAGGCGGCCGACGATGGCGGCGGTGCGATGGCAGGGTCAGAACAAGATACAACGCCGCCGCAAGATGTAATAGCGAGGGTCGAACTTGTGCCCGGGGCAACCGGGACTGAATTCAAGGACTCTCTGCTTCCACAGGAAATCCGCCGCTACGTTCTCAGCGTGCGAGATGGACAATTTCTGTACTTCCGGCTCGCTGCCAACGGCCCCGGAATGACTTGCGTGATCTATAATCCCGACGGCTCAGTGCTGCTTGATGAAATGGGTGCGGCACAAGAATATCGCGGACAGCTTTGGCAAACAGGCGATCATGTCATCGAATTGTACAACACCGCAAATGGTGCCCAGTCGTACAACGTTGTCTTCGGAACCGAGTGAAAGGAATACTCAAATGAAGCCACAGTTAGTCATGTCAGTTGGGGTTATGCTGGCTCTCGCCGCCTGCGATGTACCGACGGAAACCACGGCACCGGGTCAGCCCGCCGTTGGAAGCTCTTCCGATCTGAGTGCGTTTGAAGGCGCGCGTGCAGGCCAGGCCGAGATGGGCGTTCAGAACCTTGGATACGAGCAGGTCCGGACAGACGGTCTCACAGCGTTCTGGTTCAATCGAGAAACAGGCGCTTGCGCGCGGATCACCACCTCGGACGGCCGGTATTCTGATGTGACCATGCTCCCATCCGGAGACTGTTGATAGCGTTCCCAATCTCAAACCATCGGCATCAGACGATTGGGCGTCTAATGGCACATTCCGTTTCCGCATCGCTATGGCGTTGGGTCCTTGGGGTAATTTACCTCGTAGCGCTGGCGATGCTCTTGATCGGCACCTTCGGGCTCTTCGGTCAGGAGCGCGATCCGCTCGCGGGCGTTTTCTTGATCCCGCTTGCAGTGCCTTGGGTGCTGGGTTTCAACGTTCTCTCTGAGTACCTTTTGCCTTGGGCAACCGCGCTGGCACCCTTGCTCAATCTGTTGATCCTGGCGGCGGTCTGCCGGTACCTTCAAAGTGGCAGAGTACGCAAGATATAACATCTATTGGAGGCCTAAGTGTATAGAACTGTTTTCACTGCGCTGTTTGTAATCGCCTTGGCGATGCCTGCACTTGGACAAGACAAGGTTCCTGTGCAGTTCCAAAGCGGAGCCGACAGCGTCACGATCAGCGGAACGATCGTCGGCGATGAATACATCGACTACATGTTGGGCGCGCGTAGTGGTCAAATGATGAATGTCGGACTCACCGTGGACGGCACGAACGGTGACGGCTCCGTCTTCTTTAACATTTTGCCACCGGGTTCTGATGACGTTGCGATATATAACAGCTCTGCCGCGGGCAATGACGCGTTAATCGAGCTTCCCGAGAATGGCGATTATACGATCCGCGTTTATCAGATGGGTAATGACCGGGACACCGGAAAAACCAGCGGCTTTTTGATCGGGGTGGGGATAAAGTAGTGCACTTTGATTTAGCACACGCGCTCGTTTCAGTCATTCTCCTGTTTGGGATACTGCAGTTCGCGAAACGAAAAGGTTGGGAGGGATTTGACTGGCGCACTTTTGCGCTGGTTTTTGTCGTGATTTTCGCAATGAATTTGGTTTGGCCATAAGAACTAGCGCCTTTGATGAAGCGCATATGTATGGGAAAACGGCTGATTGGAATTGCCGGGCTCTTCGTGGGGCTAGGTGGCTGAAAATATGCTGCACACAAAGCGCGGCAAGTCTCTTGCTCCAAAAATAAAATACCACAATTATCAAAGGACAAACTGTCCCACTTCTTCGAGTGGCTGCTTTTGATCGGTTCGTAGCCTTAGGCGAACACTGCAGTAAGTGGCAGTTTGGGCTCGCTTTCAGATTTCGCCACCTGTCGCACGAATGGCAAGTCAACGATTCCCATGGGCAGGTGTTCGGTTAAGATCACGAGAACTCCTAGGTTTGGCAGCGCCAGCGGGTGACCGGTTCTGGTCGCCGTGCCGCACCGACACTGCCGCGCCTGCGTGGGTCCGTTCAGAGCCCAAAGTACTGGATGCTGCAACGTGCTTGAATGTCAGCTCTTTCATAGCATCGCAGAGCCACATTGATCGACAGATCAATGCCGCCGGGCGGCGGCAATCACATCATCAAAACCTCACCGAGATGTAAGCCATAACCGCACCTCGGAGCCTTGAGTATCGAGAACATTTGAAGAGCTGTATGCAGAAATGCGCACGATGTGGGCATCTGTGCCTGTCCGCCAAGTTTGAAGAACCCCTCTTTTGCGGCTTGGATCTCCTTCTCCGAAGACACTCGCGCCGAAGCGATTGGCCCATCGTTGCGCGAGCTGCACGCTTTGTTGCGGTGTCATGCCATCAAACCCGACGATACAGGCGCCTTCGCCGCGTTCCAAGCCGACCAAGACCTTCACATTTGAGGCTGGATCTTCGACTATGACTACTCGTTCGCCCCGCCTTCGCTGGTCAGAAATTTCGCGGTAGCCATTTGATGCAAACGCAGAAACAACCGCGTTCCAATCAGGTGCGTAATCTGCACATATGTCTGCGGCCTGGAATGCGATAGGAAAAACCTGTTCTGCGACAGCGACATCAGTCGACGGAGACGGCCTTCCCGTCTGTTCATTCACACACCCCATGAGAGCGAGAGGTCCGACAAGGAGCCACACCAGGGACAGCTTCATTTTATACTCCCGAGTAAAAAAATTCTCTTAGCTGCTCATAGCGCGGTTGCTGAAGTTACAGAACTTGCATTTTTTCCACAGACCGTGCACCAAGAGGCGGCCATCTGAACTGCTATACACTCTTCGGAACTGAAGCCGTACCTCGCGCTCAAAATCACCAGTCTCCGGTAAGCACGGCGCGGTTCAATATCGGGAGTGAGCAAAGTTTAGCACGATACGGCTTATAGATCATATATATGATCTATTTTCACCGCCCTCTAGGTTTTAGCATGGTGTTTGTGGCTGATCCTTGCTGCAGGGCATACGAATGGGCGGTTTTCCCGCAGCGATACAGCGTCCTAAATCATGCATCTGCAGCGATTTTCGTGCTGCGAGTGCGCGCAGCATAAAAACACAATGACTGCCTTGGGCTCGAAGCGGTCGACCAAGGTTGCAGTCCTGAAGCAACCTTTGCGTGTGTGACGTTGCGAGGTCAGCGTCAAAAATGGTCCTGCTCGCGACGCATTGCGATGGGCCGCTTTACGTTGCGGATGCCGATCAAGGGCTTTGAAGGCAGGTGGCCAGTCTCTTAGATGCCGCAAGATCATCGCGCGGCGCGTGAGGCTGCCGGAAAGCACCAGGAGCTGATCGGAGCGGGCAGGAGCCCCTGCATATCGCCCAATTTCGCGCCTATTTCGGGAAGAATGCCTAGATTGTCGTCAGTTGTGGTGGATTAACGCGCGGTTTCCTGCCCATGTCCTTCTGCCGTCTTGTGATTGGAGGCAAGTGGCCCCAGCGTAAACCAGAGGCGCAGGGTGGTTTTGCGCGTTTCCCGGAACCCCCCTGTGACCCAGACAGAAGATCTGGTCCGTTATCTCCTCCAACGTTGCCGGGCCAAGCGTGACAAGTGTGAGCGGCGTTCCCCCCCTCACCTCTTAGTACCCCGCCGCTCAAGGCTAGTGTCCTGTCTCAGGATGCAGGTCACTAGCCCGGGCGGGTCCTTCAGAGGCGCCCCCCAACACCGTCGGTCCGATCAGTTTGTTTGGCGTGCCTTTCAGATGTCGTTAATTAGACTCGCAGCACCATCACCGATGCCTCCGCGTGGCGCACCACGCGGCTGACATTTGGCCCCAGGATCCGATCTGGCAGATCGGGCCGATGCGCGCCCATCACGATCAAATCCGCATCGATTGTCTTCTGCGCATGGAGGATTTCTTCATAGGCTTTGCCGATCTCGACGATGCACTGCACCTTATGGGGCTCAGAGATTGCGGCATCGACGAGCTCATGCAGCGCTTCTAGCGCTTTCACGGAGGCCTCTTTCAGCGTACCATCTTTGAAGAACGAGCCCACCCAGGAGCTGCCATAATCGGGCAGGACGGTGACCGCGCTGAGCTTTGCCTCGTAGAACTTGGCCAGTTTATGGGCTTCTGTAATAAGCTTTTGCCCATCCTCGGGATCGGTCAAATCCACCGCACAGAGGATCTGTTGGGTCATGCGGGCACTCCTTCGGGCTCGTCGCGTTCCTGACGGCGTCTTTGGAGCATGACGACCGCACCCAAGAGCAGGAAGGCAGGGATGTAGAAGATCTCTTTCGGCATCCGCTTGGCCTCCACTTCGATTTCGCGGATCTCCCAGTCGAAATCGATGCCGAGTTGCTCTGCCGGCCCGCCGAAGGTGAGGAAATCGGTATAGAGCGTGCCGTCTTCGTCGCGCAGTTCCATGCCCGCGGCGTTCTGCAGCCGGGTTGCCCCGTCGGGACCTTTGGGTCCGAGCGGCAGGATATAGCGGGCATCCACCGGATCGCCCATCAGGTCCTCGCCCACAAAGCGCACGCGGATAGTGTCACCATCGTCCGCTGCTTCGGCCATATTGTAGATCTCAGACCCGGGTCGGGTGTCGAACTCAGGCGAAATCTGGTTGAGGAAGAACTGCGGCTGGAACAAGGTGAAGGCTACGAAGAGCAGCACCGCGCTTTCCCACAGCCTCGATTTCACGATGAAATAGTTCATCGTCCCGGCTGCGAAGAGGAGCATCGCGATGAGCGCGATGATAAAGACGAAGATCGCCTGATAGGGGCCCACATCGATCAACAGCAGATCGGTGTTGAAGATGAAGAGGAAGGGCAAAAGCGCTGTCCGGATCGAGTAGAAGAAAGCCTGGAACCCGGTGCGGATCGGATCGCCTTTAGAGATCGCGGCCGCCGCAAAACTGGCCAGACCGACCGGGGGCGTCACGTCGGCCATGATGCCGAAATAGAAGACGAACATATGCACCGCGACCAGCGGCACGATGAGCCCGGCCTGAGCGCCCAGTTCGACCACAACACCTGCCATGAGCGAACTCACCACGATGTAGTTGGCGGTGGTGGGCAAGCCCATGCCGAGAATGATCGAGATCAACGCCACGAAGAAGAGCATTGCCAAGAGGTTGCCGCCGGAGAGGAACTCCACGAACTCCGCCATCACTTGGCCGACACCGGTCAGCGTGACCGCACCCACGATGATCCCTGCCACGCCCATGGCGGCAGCGAGCCCGATCATGTTGCGCGCGCCTGCGATCATGCCCTCGGCAATGTCGTGGAACCCGTTGGAGATCTGTTTGACCACATCGGATTGACCGCGGAAGATCGCCTTCAGCGGGTTTTGGGTGAGCAGGATCACCAGCATGAAAATGCTCGACCAGAAGGCCGAGAGCCCAGGCGATTTCCGCTCGATCATCAAGAGATACATCAAGAGGAAGATTGGCATCAGGTAATGCAAACCGGTCTTGAGGATATCCCGGACCGGGGGCAGGTGGGTCATGGACTCGATGCTGTCTTCCAGGTCGGGAACTTGGGCGGCATAGGCCACAGCCGCCACATAAAGGACCGCGATAATCGCCAGGATCACCCAGATGGAAACATCGCCCAGGATCGCATAAGCGGCGTTGACCAAGAGCCCGCAGAGCCAGAGCGTGCCGCCTGCGATCACGATGGAAAGCGAGATGATCAGGATCGCGCCGAGGAAAAACTTCACGACCGGTGTCCGATCCGTGCCCTTAAGGCCCATTTTCAGCGCCTCAAGATGGACGATATAGACCAGGGCGACATAGGAAATCGCCGCCGGAATGATCGCGGTGCGCACGACCTCCACATAAGAGATGCCCACATATTCGGTCATCAGGAAGGCCACCGCGCCCATGACGGGCGGTGTCAGCACCCCGTTGATCGAAGACGACACCTCGACCGCGCCCGCTTTGTTCGCGGGAAAGCCCACGCGTTTCATCAGCGGAATGGTGAAGGTCCCGGTGGTGACAACATTGGCGATGGACGACCCTGAGATGAGCCCGGTCGCCGCGGAGGCGATCACGGCTGCTTTCGCGGGACCACCGCGCAGATGGCCCAGGGCGGCGAAGGCCAGTTTGAGGAAATAGCTGCCCGCGCCCGCCTGGTTCAAAAGCGAGCCAAACAGAACGAAGAGGAAAACGAAGGAAGAGGACACCCCGATTGCGACCCCAAAGACGCCTTCGGTGGTGAGCCACATGTGGCTCATGGCTTTGTTGAGACTCGCGCCCTGCCAGCGCACCATATCAGGAAGACCCGACCAACTGCCGAAGAAGACGTATGCCAGGAAGAAAAGAGCCACGGCCACCAGCGGGAAGCCCAAAGAGCGTCTCGCGGCTTCGAGCAGCAAGATGATGCCGCAGACCGCCACCACCACGTCAAACGTGCTTGGCGCGCCGGTGCGGGCGGCAATACCGGCATAGGCGAACCAGATATAGGCGCAGGTGAAGGCCGCTAAGAGCCCCATCGCCCAGTCAATCGCCGGAATATGCCGTCGGGGCGAGGATTTGAATGTTGGGAAGGCCACATAGGCCAGGAAAACCGCAAAGGCGAGGTGGATCGCTCGGGTTTGTGTATCGTTCAGGATCACGAATTTGAAAATGTCGCCGAAGAAGCTGTTGTTCCAAAGAAGGGCGACTTGAAAGCGAAGCGGTGAAGCGATCCAAAGTTGAAAAGCGGCCCAGATCAGAGGTACGGCCCACAGGATGTTTTGTGAAAACCGGTCGTCGGGATTGCGGCCCCCGGTATCGGCATCGGCAATGATGTCCTGAACGTCGGTGTCCTGGCTCGCCATCCCTCACCCCTTATTGTCTTAAACGTATCGTAAAAACCTGCCCCCACCGGAAGGTGAGGGCAGGGGCTTTTCAAAAGGGGTGGATTACTGCATCCAACCTTGTTCTTTGTAGTACTTCGCCGCACCGGGGTGCAGGTCGGCGGTCAGACCGTCTTTGATCATCTCGCTTTGATCCAGGCGGGCGAAGGCCGGGTGCAGACGCTTGAAATCGTCGAAATTGTTGAACACGGCTGCCACAACGGCGTAGGCCACATCGTCAGGTGTGTCCGAAGACGTGACGAATGTCGCCTTTGGGCCCCAGCTTGGGATGTCGCTGTCATTGCCGGGATACATACCACCGGGGATGGTCGCTGCCGCATAAGCAGTGTTTTCAGACAGCAGCGTGTCAATTGCCGGGCCGTCGAGTGGGATGATCACGACATCACAGGTGGAGGTTGCCTCTTGGCTAGA
Source organism: Pseudomonadota bacterium (assembly GCA_038751255.1). Lineage (GTDB taxonomy): Bacteria > Pseudomonadota > Alphaproteobacteria > Rhodobacterales > Rhodobacteraceae > JANSYP01. The sequence goes on along the minus strand of JBCDGN010000090.1, from coordinate 7,832 downwards.
GCCATTTGGCAGGCCCGCGGCCCAAATCGTTGCGTCGATATTGCCGTCGCAAAGAGCGGCGGCTTGCTCGGACGATTTCAGCTCTGCGGCGACAGCAAAGTCATCCGGCGAGATCCCGGCATACTGTAGCAGCGTCTCGGCCAGAACGCGTGTGCCCGAACCGGGGTTGGCGATATTGACCTTTTTGCCCTTCAGATCGTCCACGCTGGAGATGCCGCTATCGGCGCGTGCCATCAGATGCATCGGCTCTGGATGGACCGAGAAGAGCGCGCGCAGCTCTGGGTAGGGGCCGTCATCGGTGAAGGCGCCGGTACCGTCAAGGCCTGCTTTCTGCACGTCCGACTGGACCACGCCGAAATCCAGCTCGCCCTGGCGGATGGTGCGAGTGTTGTAGACCGACCCGCCGGTGGACTCGACCGAACAGCGGATACCATGGTCCTTGCGGTCTTTATTGACCAAACGGCAAATCGCCCCGCCAGTCGGATAATAGACCCCGGTGACGCCGCCGGTGCCGATTGTGATGAACTGCTGGTCCTGCGCGCTGGCAGCACCGGCCAGGCCAAGTCCCAAAGCGGCGGCTGCGCCGAGCAGTTTTGTTTGAAAACCCATGTATTAAGTCTCCCTATCAGACCTATTCGGCGCTGCTGCGCCGTTCTTTTGGTTATCAGAGGGTTAAGGGAGAACGTTAAACTGTCACGCAAAAACTAATGTTTTTTATGCCCGATCCAATAGGCATTGTTTTCCTTCCGCAGGGTCTCGTAGGATTTGATTCGGGTCTCAGCAGGGCTGCCGCCGAGATGCACCAGAAGCGCTAACAGGCACTCCACCAGTGCCATCGCGCCCGTGTAGCACCCAAAATGATGGGTCGAGAGTGTTGCCGCGATCAGCGTTTCCTCTGCGGTGAAATTCGGGCTGATCACCTCACTGTCGGCCACGAAAATCAGTTTCACCCCTTTTCTACGAGCAAATTCAGCAGCTTCGATGATTTCGCGGGAGTAAGGCGCAAAGGTAAAGACAATCATGACATCGCCGGGCCCTGCATAGTTCAACTCATCTATTGCGCTGTTCATATGCCGCGGGATCAGCTGCAATGACGGCAGCGCCATCCGCCCAACGTAGTGAAAATAGTAGGCCAATGAGTAACTTGCGCGGACGGCAGTGACATAGACATGGCGTGCGTCCAGCAGCATCGTCGCGACCCGCTGCAACTGCGCAGGCGATTGCTGTTCTAGTGACCGTTCCACGATGGCCGCTGCATTCAGGGCCGCATCGGCCTGAACTTTTCCCAAGGAGCCTTCCGATTGCAGGCTCGCAACCCAATCGGGCGGGGTGTCGAGCGACGCCTTGGTCACAAGCGCCTGGCGGAAGGGCTCGCGCATTTCTTCGAAGGTGTCGAATCCCATGCGTTTGGCGATGCGCACCAGGGTGTAGGTTGAGACGCTACATTTTCGAGCAGTTTCTCGAATTGTGTCCAATCCAAAATCTGAAGGGTGGTCGACAATGTACTTTGCGACGCTCCGCAGTCGTGGCGACAATGTTCCAATCTCTGCCTTAAGTGCTGAAATCGTTCGGTTTCTGAGGGTTGGGTCCATACTCGAATCGCTGCTGTTCTGATTTGTTAAGAAACAACATTTGTTATTTATCAGCAAGCTTGACAGATTTCGTAATCGGGCGGCTTTTGGATGGGTCGCAGCCAACGCCCAAAAGGAACCTGACATGGCCCAACCCTTGCCGGATCACGCCTCTGTCGTCGTTATCGGTGGCGGAATTATGGGTGCCTCGACGCTCTATCATCTGGGGCAGATGGGGGTCACCGATGCCGTGTTGGTCGAACGTAACCGCCTGACCTCGGGCACCACTTGGCATTCCGCGGCCCAGGTGCGCGCGCTGAGGCATTCGCAGAACCTGACGCGGATGATCCAGTATTCGGTCGATCTTTATGCGCGGCTTGAGGCCGAGACCGGGCAATCCGTGGGCTGGATCCAAAAAGGGTCACTGTCGATTGCGACCCAAGCCGACAGGCTGACCCATATTCGGCGGCAGGAAGCGCTGGCCCAAGCCTATGGGATCCCCGCGCAATCGGTCAGCCGTGAGGAGGCGCTAGAGCGCTGGCCCTTGATGAATGCCGAAGACGTTCTGGGATCGGTCTGGTCACCCGAAGATGGTCGGGTCTCGCCCAGCGATGTTGTCGCCGCGCTGGTCAAAGCCGCGAAAACCCAAGGCGCGAAGATCTTTGAACAAACCGGTGTGACGGGCATTCTGACCGATCGGGGCCGGATCACGGGCGTTGAGACTGCGAAGGGCGTGATCCGCTGTCAAGCGGTGGCGCTTTGCGCCGGGCTTTGGTCGCGCGAGATCGGCGCCATGGCCGGGGCCGAAGTACCGCTTTGGCCCTGCGAGCATTTCTATTTGCTGACCAAACCGGTTCCGGGGATCGCCGGGAACATGCCCACGCTCTCGGACCATGACGCGCATCTTTACATTCGTGACGACAGTGGCGGGCTGTTGGTGGGCTGTTTTGAGCCGATGGGAAAGGCGATTGCACCAGGTGTGTTGGACGAGACATTTGAGTTTGGTCTGCTGGCGGAAGATTGGGATCACTTTGAGCCGATGATGGAGGCTGCGCTGCATCGGTTGCCCGCACTTGAGACCGCAGAGGTCAAGATGCTGCTGAACGGCCCAGAAAGTTTCACGCCCGACGGCACTTTCATGCTGGGCGAAACAGCAGAGACCCGGGGGCTGTTCTTGGGTTGCGGGATGAACTCGGTCGGGATCGCGGCAGGTGGGGGCGCGGGCATGAACCTCGCCCACGCGATCGTCCATGGGCGCACCGCCTATGACTTGAGCGAGGCCGATGCGCAGCGCTTTGCCCCGGTTTTTAATGGGCTCGACCACCTAATGGCGCGCGCGCCAGAGGTTTTGGGACGGCACTATGAGATCGCTTATCCCGGGCGCGACCATGACAGCGCGCGAGGGCTCAAACAGCTTCCTTTGCTGGCCGAGTATCAGGCGACGGGCGCCCATTTCGGTCAAACCTATGGTTGGGAACGTCCGCTTTACTTCGGTGCCGACCAGGCCCCGCGCCTGAGCTTTGGCCGCCCCGAGTGGTTCGAGAATGTCGCGCGCGAAGTGCGTGCCGCCCATGAGGCAGCGGCGATTTTCGACCCCTCCCCCTTTGGCAAGATCGAGGTCGAGGGGCCGGAAGCTGAGGCCTTCATGCTGAAAGTCTGCGCGGGCAGGATGAGCCGTGCCCCGGGCAGCGTGATCTATTCAGCAGTACTGACGCCCGACGGGACATACTTGTCCGATGTCACGGTCCAGCGCCTGACGCCCTCTCTCTACCGGATCTTCACTGGAACCAACGCGATCAAACGTGACATTGCGTGGCTGAGCCGTTGGGCGACGGATTTCGACATTAAGCTTACCGATGTGACCGAACGCTATGCGGTGCTGGCGCTGATGGGGCCAGAGGCCGCGCGGATCGCGGCGGCCTGCGGGGCAGACGGCCTGTCGTCGCTTGGCTACTTTCAGACCCGCGCTGCACGGATCGCGGGCCTATCGGTCCAGGCCGCGCGAATGTCTTATGTGGGCGAGGCAGGATGGGAGATTACCTGTCTCTGGGAGGACGTGCGCAGACTTTATCAGGCGCTGACAGCCCATGGCGCCCAGCCCGCGGGGCTTTACGCACAGACCTCTATGCGAATCGAGAAAGGCTTTTGTGCCATGGGGCATGAATTGGACCGGGACATCACGCCCATCGAAGCCGGGCTTGGCTTTGCCGTTCGAAAGGGCGGCGACTTCATCGGTGCAGAGGCCGTTGCCGAACGCCGGAAAGTGGGCGCAACCCCAGCGATCTATGGTCTTGTTTTCGACGACCCCGAGGCGGTGGCTTTGGGTCATGAGCCGGTCCTTTTGGAAGATCGGATCATCGGACAGACCAGTTCTGCCGCCTTCGGCTACCGGGTCGGGCGCCCTGTGGCGTTGGCCCATCTGAAAGAACCGGTGGCGCCGGGCACCAAGCTCAGCGTCGATATCGCGCGCACGCGTTTTGAGGTGACTGCAAGCCTTGGGGCGCTTTACGATCCAGAGGGTAAACGGATGAAGCAAGAGATGGAGGTTCCCGCATGAGCCATGTTTTTCCGCGTTATTCTCTGGCCGACTTGCCCCATGCGGTGGCAGGCGAGGGCTGCTATCTGATCGATGATGCGGGCAAACGCTATTTCGACGGATCGGGCGGCGCGGCGGTGTCCTGTCTGGGCCATTCCAACGCGCGGGTGCGCGCGGCAATCAAAGAACAGGTCGATGCGCTCGCCTTCGCCCATACCGGGTTTTTCACCTCTGAACCCGCCGAAGCCCTGGCCGATCTTTTGATCGAACAGGCTCCGGGGCGGCTCGACCGGGTTTACTTTGTCTCTGGCGGGTCAGAGGCGGTGGAGGCCGCGATCAAGCTTGCCCGGCAATACCATATGGAGCGCGGCGCGCCGGCGCGCCGGCATCTGATCGCCCGGCGGCAGAGCTATCACGGCAACACGCTCGGTGCGTTATCCGCGGGCGGCAACGCCTGGCGCCGGGCGCAGTTTGCGCCGCTCTTGGTCGAGATGTCCCATATTGCACCCTGTTATGAATATGCTGAGCGCGGCGAGAGCGAGAGCCTGGAAGACTATGGCAAACGCGTCGCCGACGAGTTGGAGGCAGAGATCCTGCGGCTTGGCCCCGAGACTGTTATGGCGTTTATCGCTGAGCCTGTGGTGGGCGCGACGCTCGGCGCTGTGCCGGCAGTGCCGGGTTACTTCACGCGTATCCGCGAGATTTGCGACCGCTATGGTGTTCTGTTGATCCTAGATGAAGTCATGTGCGGGATGGGTCGCACCGGGCATCTTTTTGCCAGCGATGGAGAAGGGATCGCACCGGATATCCTGTGCATCGCAAAGGGTCTCGGCGCCGGGTATCAGCCGATTGGCGCGATGCTCTGTACAGATGAGATCTATGGCGCCATCTCTGAGGGCACCGGCTTTTTCCAACACGGGCATACCTATCTGGGCCATCCAGTCGCCGCGGCGGCAGGACATGCCGTGCTGCAAGAGATCCTCGACCATGGACTTGTGGACCAAGTTCAGAAGCGCGGCACCTATCTGGCCGAAGCGCTCTGCTCCCGCTTTGGGCAGCACCCACATATCGGCGATATCCGGGGCAGGGGGCTTTTCTGGGGTCTGGAAATGGTTGCCGATCGCGAGAGCAAAGCGCCATTTGATCCGGAGCTCAAGACCGCTGGGCGCTTGAAAAAGGCGGCCTTCGCGGAAGGTTTGATTTGTTATCCCATGCCGGGCACACGCGACGGAAGGTTGGGCGATCACGTGATGCTTGCGCCGCCCTTCATTGCCAGTGAGGCAGAACTTGATGGTGCTCTCGACGCCCTTGGCCGGGCGTTTGAGAAGGTGATGTGATCACCAGCAGATTTTCGCCAATCTCTTGAAAATGAAAGGCTGCGTGACCTAGGCGCCGCGATGCGCCATAGACCAGCGAGCGCGACGCCAGAGGCAAGCAACGGCCCGAGGCCGCAAACGGTTCCGATTTTAAAGAAGCATAGGTCGCGTCCACGACGCAAAATGACCCGGTGATGAAACCTTCACAGCCGGTCGAACCGGCATTCGCACAATCGCATCACCCACAGTCTTATGGACCGGCAACATAGCTGATCCCTGCATTGGTAAATGCTGGATCGAACCTGAATGTCAGAAACCTGTCACGAAATTCGGTGGGATTGGCGAGAGCGTCAACCGGGATACCGAAGGGGCGTAGATGTTGGGTGCGTCAAACCAGACGAAGGTCCAGGTTCCATTAAATCCTGGTTGCGTCACGCCATCCACGGTTACGTCGACAATGCGATAGGTATTTGTGTCCACGTTAGACACAAAAATGCCTGACACTGTGCCGCCAAGGTTCCCGCCAACTGCTTCGAACGGGCCACCCTTGACCTCCCACCTCAACGGAAACGCTCCTGCAGCGACTGGTACCCCTTGAGTTAGATAGAGTACGGTTAGGTAGCCGCGAATACTATGCTGACAAGATATGCGGCGCCCCTCAATCTCAAAGACTGGGCAAAGCCATTGGTGCGCGTTCAAGGATGAGAAAAGCCAGAGTGGCACTGGCAAGACGCCTCGCGATCATCATGCTTGCAATGATGCGGGACGAAACTGAATTCCAGACCACCTAACGGCGGTCGCGGCGAACAACTCGAGGATACCTTAGTCAGAGCTCCCGATCGGGATGTCCAAGACAGGGCGTGAGACACGGCGACGATTCTGTTGCAACGGCCTAAACCTGTAGATTGCGGTTTCCACCTTGCCGACCCACTCCCAGCCAACTCCATCATGAACCACCGAGTTCGCAGATAACAAAGGTAGCCTCAGGCGCAAAAAACTGGAAGTTCAAAGAACACTCATTGACAGATTAGAGAACACAATCGGTCTCCGCCGCGCTCCACATGAAAGGCGGCAACGGACGTTTCTGACCGCGCTCAATGACTTTCGCAAGGCGTCAGTGCAAGACGATGTCCCTAATCACTAGGATCCGAGAGGATTAGACCGGTGTGTGCCGAGAATGCGCGGTCTGAGCAGGTTTAGGGTCAGTTGTTGACGGAAAGGTCAAAGTTGCCTGACGTTTCAAAACCGCACTTGGCCAGGACATCAAATTCATCACCAACTTAGATGTGTGGCATTAAAAATATCAATTTTTCTGATGCTCAAGGCTCCGGTACACTCTGAGTCACTCAATCCAGATATAGATTTTGGAGACTTTGATGTTTCTACACACGTTCACTCGGCGGGGGCTCCCGCCGCGGCGGCTTCGTGATGCCTTCACCCATGGCAGGTGGACCCGCTCTGCCCTCGCGACCCCCAAAAAGGCAGGCATCTTTGTACTGCTAGCGGCGCTAACGGCGTTTCCGGCCAAAGCGATGACCACGATCAATATCGACGCCGCGTTCCAGGAAATGGTCCTAATTGGGATCCCAAACCCCTTCTCAGCCGTACCGCAACGCGCTGAAATCAGTGTTGTTTACGATCAAACATCGCCGATTACCTATGTCCTAGCCGAAGGCTCACCTTATGATGGTGGCGGGCGCGTCTATGAGAACGCATTGCAAAGCTTCACCATTGAGCTTTTCGACGGCTCTGGCAGTTCCATGGGCCTGGGCAGCGGCAGCGGGGGTTCGCTGACGATCTTCGATGATATCTTCAGTATCCTAGACTGGTTCACCTTCCGCGATTTGGAGCTCACAGGGTTTGCCCCCCTGACGCGGGTTTCGCTCCATTTCGAAGCTCCGGCAGCTACCGTCGATTTTGTAAATCTACCACTCTTCACACCAAATGTGCTTGAGAGTTTTCCCACCGTCGTCGCAACGATTGAAGGTTTTCCGGAAAGCGACCTGGCTCGGTTTACCTTTGTCCCGCGAGACGGGATTGACGTGTCTCGTCCCACCGCACCAGTGCCGGTCCCCGCAACAGTGGTATATCTGCTTTCCGCATTAGGCGCCCTGGGATTTGGTTCGAAGCTTCGCCGAGGGAGGCGGGTTGAATAAGACCCACTCCATGGATCCAAACATCTCGCCAGAAAAACTGATCGTCTAAAATCAAAAAAGCGCCGCTGACAGGTGTCAGCGGCGCTCGAAAAATCAGATTGTCCTTGTGCAGATCACTCGATGATCTTGGAGACGACGCCGGCGCCGACGGTGCGGCCGCCTTCGCGGATGGCGAAGCGGAGTTTTTCCTCCATCGCGATCGGTGCGATCAGCTCCACGTTGAACTTCAGGTTGTCGCCCGGCATCACCATTT
>JBCDGN010000089.1:0-15986 GCA_038751255.1 Pseudomonadota bacterium | reverse complement strand
GGCAATGCATGCCCCAAGCATGGTCGGGAACAAGCGAGCGCTTCTGCCCGACAAGGCGCGCTTTGTTCCACAGAGCGGGGATCGTTCGAATGGCAGGCAGTCCGCCGCGCCTGATCCGTCCACTTCACCACGCTCGACGGTACTACACCGAACCGCGCTGCAACACGGCGACAGCTCACTGCGGATTGCATCGCCGCCACAACACGCTCTCTGAGGTCATCCGAATACGCTTTCGTCATCCATGCTGGCCTCCCTCACCAGTATGGATTCTGAATCACAAACTGCACCGTATAGGAATCCAATTTCGATTCAGGGGAGAACTGAGAGGTTCTAGGTGAGAGGACAAATCATTCCGACGGCGAACTGCCTGCCATTCGAACGATCCCCGCTCTGTGGAACAAAGCGCGCCTTGTCGGGCAGAAGCGCTCGCTTGTTCCCGACCATGCTTGGGGCATGCATTGCCCGACAAGCACCTAAACCTGTCGCAGCTACGTGATGCTCTCTTCAGGCGTGTGTCGTTTCTGTCGGGATGTCTGTCACCCAATCGCTGGCTTCTTCGAGGCGACCGCTGAGGACAATCCCTCATTTTCAGAACCCAGAAAACTGCTTCTAAGTCGATAAAGACTTCGTATATCCAGACCCAATTTGAACGCGAAGAAATGGCATTTCATGTCTTGGCATCGCTCACCCCAGGGGCTTGCCCGCTCAGACCGCCGTGAAGCCACCGTCGATTGGCAGGCACACGCCGGAGATCATGCTGGCGGCATCTGAGAGCAGAAACACGATCGGGGCGGCGCAGTCTTGCTCTGTGGCCCACTTGTTCAGGGGCATGGTCTCTAGGAACGGGCCTCCGATGTCTGCGCGTCCCCAATACCACTCTGACATTGGCGTCATCACGACGGTCGGGTTGACCGCGTTGACGCGAATGTTGTGTTTTCCGAGCTCAAGGGCCGAAACGCGCGTCATGGCATCGACTGCACCTTTTGAGGAGGCATAAGAAATATGGCCTGCCAAACCCACAAGCGACGCTTGGCTAGAAACATTGACGATCGCTCCTCCTTTTCCGAGCGCAACCATGTTTTGAGACGCGTATTTGGTGACCAGAAGAGTGCCGCGTGCATTGATATCGACGACCTTGTCGAAAACGCCGATATCTGTGTCCATTGGCGTCGCGATCTCTCCTCCCCAGCCGCCGCAATTCACGACGCCGTAAAGCTCCAGATCGGAAAGGGCGTCTTGGACTTCAGCCTCGTTGGTCAAATCAAATGGAAGAACGTCGCATCCGGTCTCATTGCTCAATGCCCTGAGCTGGGTTTCATTTCGTCCAGATGCGATGGGTTTGGCGCCTTCTTCGACCAAAAGCCGGACCGTGGCGGCACCGATGCCGCCGGATGCGCCGGTCACCAAAACTGTTCGCCCCTTTAAACCGGTTTGCATGCTGTCCTCTCGCAACTCACACTCGTTTGACGAGAGATTGCACCCGCGCAAGCTGAACACAAAACAGTTTGTGTGGATTTTCAAAAATATGCCGCTTAAGCTTCGAGTCACCGGCGTCGAAAGGCGTCGAATAATAAATACTTGGGAGGAAATTGCATGACTTTCAGCAGAAAGTTCGTGGGTGCGCTCGCGGGCGCAATAGCAATTGGCGGCCCCGCTGTCGCTCAAGATTTCAGTGGTGTAACGGTCAACGTCCTGACACGTCCTGGCTATGTGATCGCGGGACCGCTGATTGAACGTGGCAAAGACTTCGAAGAGATGACCGGTGCCAGGATCGTGGTCACCGAGGTCCCGTTTGCCGAGATTTTCCCGAAGATCCAGAGTGACTGGGCCACCGGGACAAATTCTATCGACGTTGGCGTCTTTGCTGCGGGCTGGGGCGTTGAGCTCGACTCCGCGGGGCTTTTGGAAGACCTCGATCCTTACATCGCCGAGGATGACAAGATCCAAATCGACGACATCGCACCTTACTTCCGTGATTTCGGTCAGAAGGTCGGCGGTAAAACCAAATTGCTGATGGTCGATGGCGACTTTCAGATGGTCTATTATCGCACCGATATCCTTGAGGCTGCGGGCTTAGAGCCACCGACAACTTGGGAAGACTATCTTGACGTGGCCTCCAAGATCCACGGTCAGGACATGAATGGAGATGGCGAACCAGATTTCGGTTCATGCATCTTTAAGAAGCGCAACGCCCAATCCTACTTTGCGATCCAAACCTTCGCGGCACCGATCGTTCAAACCCAAGGTACCGCCCAGGGCTTTCATTTCGACAACGAGACGATGAAACCCCTGATCAACAACGCGGGCTGGAAGAAAGCGTTTGAGCTTTACAAAGCCACCGGCGAATATGGTCCACCAGATGAGTTGAACCTCGATATCGGCGATACGCGCGCTCTTTTCAAAGCGGGACGCTGTGGTCTTTTGGTGGAATGGGGTGATCCCGGCACGCTGCAGCTCGACGATGATGCCTCTGCGGTCAAAGGTAAGATCTATGCGATCTCCGCCGTTGGTTCGCGCGAGGTTTTGGATCGTGAAACCGGCGAGTTGGTGCCTGTCACACCAGAAACAGCTCCTCACGCAGTTGACGGCGTGAACTACTCGCCTTTTGCGGCCTTCGGCGGTTGGGCTGGTGCGATCAACAAACGTGCAGACGAAAAGACCAAGGCTGCCGCCTACGCGTTCTTGTCCCACATGAACCAGCCTGAGCAATCCGGCGTTGACGTGACCATCGGTGCCACAGGCTACAACCCCTACCGGGTGTCGCAACTGGCCAATATCGATCTCTGGGTCGAAGCCGGGATGCCGCGCCCCTTGGCCGAGAACTATCTTGGCGCGATCAACGCAGCGCTGGATAACCCGAACATGTCTTCGGACATGAAAATTCCGGGTGCGCAGCAATACACAGCTGTGGTTCTCGACACTGAACTTGCGCGCTACCTCGCGGGTGAAATCACCGTAGATGAAGCCCTCGCCAATATCGAAGAAGGCTGGGAAGAAATCACCGAAGATTTCGGCCGTGATGAGCAGGTCGAGGCGCAATCCCTGGCACTCGGCGGCTAAACCAAGCGTCGATGGCCAGCACTGATAACATTCGTCAGCCGGGATTTCGCCCGGCTGGCCCCTCGATCCGCGAGCGGTTTAGCGAGTGGGTGGACCGGCATTCCGGGACATTCTTCATCGCGCCGGCCGTCACGCTCATTCTGATTTTTGCTATTTTTCCAACGATTTATTCGATCTTTTTTGCTCTTAGCCGTGTGCGGTTCTCCGGCGATGGCCTTAGGTTTCGATATGTTGGGTTTCGCAATTTCTCCAAGCAGTTTTTCGGAAGTGCCGAGGTGCATTTCCTGGGCCGCACCGATCCGGTCAGCATTTTCGGCTACACCGTCTTTGTCATTATCGTGATCGCCGTTCTTTGGTGGCTGATCCGGTCTTTCCCCAGAACCACCTGGGTTGGCATTTTCGGGCGCTCTATCTCTGCCGCGATGGCGATCTTTCTCTCTTGGATCCTCTGTGCCTCGCTGTTGTCTGGGAATTCGATTGGAACGCTTTACACGACGCTCTTCTACGTCTTCGTTGGCTGCGCGATACAGTTTGTCATTGGCACGGGACTGGCGTTTTTGTGTTCGCAGCCGATATCGGGCAAGAACTTCTTCCGCGTGGTGTTTTTCATTCCTTTGATGATCACGCCCTTGGGTGTGGGCTATGCGATGCGCATGGTCGCGGATGTCAGCAAGGGACCTATTGAACCGATATTGAGTGCGGTTGGTCTCGGTGACTGGATTTGGTCAGCGGATGCCTGGTCGGCGCGGTTTATCATGGTGATCGGGGATTCTTGGCAATGGATCCCCTTTATCTTCATATGTATGCTCGCAGCCCTCGAGAGCATACCGCGCGACCATGTTGAGGCGGCCCAAGTCGATGGCGCCTCGAGCTTTCAGATCTTCCGCGAAATCACCTGGCCCCAGGTCCTTCCAGTTGCGGTTACGGTTCTTTTGATCCGCATGATCGAAGCGTTTAAAATCGTGGATTTGCCGAACATCATGACCGGCGGAGGCCCGGGCTCTGCCACGGAATCGATGACACTCAATTCTTTGTACATTTGGCGCGCCAATGATCTCGGCGGCTCGGCGGCCATTGCCTATTTGCTTCTGATCCTCACGGTCGTCATCTGCGCTTCTTTCTTCAACTACGTGGTCATTGGCCAGCTTCGAAAGAACAAGTCATGAGAGACACGTCCTACAAATTTTCAAGATCAAAGCGGAGCCTGATGCAGCGTCTTTTTGAGGCGCCTTCGGTTGGAAAGATGTCCCCAGCCGCGAAGATAGTAGCCTATTCTTTGTTGATCGTCTGGTCGATCTTCGTGCTCTTCCCGATCTATTGGGTCATAATCACATCGTTCAAGGACGCGGCAGCCGTGAACGAAGGCCCGTTCTACATTCCCTTTGTTGATTTTCAGCCGACACTGGATGCCTGGCGCACGCAATTCACCGAGGACCCAAACTGCAACTTTGCCGCCATTGCGCGACAGTTTGGGCTGTTGGTCTACAACTCTGCGGCCTTTGTCATCTCTCCCTTCGTATCGCTCGATCCCATGGAGCCGCAGATCTGTAAGATCTACCTGGCCTTCACCAATTCTGTTGTGATCAGCATCTTCTCAACGGCCATCTGCGTCTTTGTGGGCTCAATGGCGGCCTATGCGCTTGCGCGCATCGAATATGCGCCGAAGTTCGGCAACATCATGACCTTCGTTTTGTTGCTCGTCGGCGTAATTGTCGTAACGACCTATTTCGGCGTGGAATGGTGGGCCTCGTCCGCGGTGGCGCTCGCGCTTTTCTTCTTTCTCGTTCGCGCCATCGGGCGGCACTATAGGTTACGGCTGAGCAACGGGGACATCCTGTTCTGGATCATATCACAGCGCATTCTGCCCCCCATCGTCGTTGTGATACCGCTTTATGTGATGTTTCAGGCGGTGAAGCTTCTGGACACGCATATCGCTTTGATCATGCTCTACGCGGTGGCCAATATGCCAATTGTGGTTTGGTTGATGCATGACTTTTTCGCCAATCTTCCCATCGAACTTGAAGAATCTGCCCAACTCGATGGGGCCACGCGCTTGGGTATTTTTTGGGAGATCGTCTTGCCGTTGACCCGCCCGGGTCTTGCCGCAACAACGCTCCTGATCCTGGTTTTAAGCTGGAATGAATACCTCTTTGCCGTGTTCTTAGCGACGGTGAAAGTCCAAACCATGCCAATCATGGTTGCGGCCAAAAACGCTGGGGAAAAGGGGATATTCTGGTGGGAGATGTGTGCAGTGATCGTCGTGATGATCATTCCCGTGATACTCATGGCAATCTTGCTCACACGGTTCATTTCGCGTGGCGTTCTATTGGGCGCTGTGAAGGGGTAAGCGATGTTTGACGCGCAACAAAAAGCATCTGTCCGCTTCGAAAATGTCGAGAAGAGTTTCGGTCACGTCCAGGTGCTGAAGGACTTTGACCTAGACGTTGAGCCCGGCGAGTTTGTCGTGCTTCTTGGCGCCTCTGGATCGGGTAAGACAACGGCCTTGCGCATTCTCTCCGGTCTCGAGATGCCGTCGGCGGGGCGCGTCTACATCGAAGATCAAGATGTGACAGACGTGCTGCCAAAGTACCGAAACATCTCGATGGTGTTCCAATCCTACGCGCTCTACCCCCACAAAACGGTGGCGGAAAACATTGGCTTCCCTTTGAAGGTGCGCCGGATCGCCAAAAACGAGATTGAGGCGGCAACGGTGGACGCGGCCAAGCAGGTGCAATTGGAAAGCTTGCTGGAGCGTTACCCACGGGAGTTGTCCGGCGGGCAGCGTCAAAGGGTGGCCTTGGCGCGGGCAATCATTCGGCGGCCATCGGTGTTTTTGATGGATGAGCCGCTTTCCAACCTCGATGCGAAACTGCGCGGACACATGCGCGCGGAACTCAAACACATGCAGCAATCCATGGGCATCACGACCATCTATGTGACCCATGACCAGATCGAAGCCATGACCTTGGCCCACCGTGTCGCGATCTTGGAGAAAGGGGTTTTGCAGCAGCTTGCAAGCCCTGCGCAGATCTATAACGATCCAGAAAACCTCTTTGTGGCGCAGTTCATCGGCTCACCACCGATGAACGTCATCCATGGAAGCCTTGAAGGAAACGAATTTGTCACCGAGGGTGTGCGTGTGCCTGCTCAGGTGTCCGGACGTGTCAAGAAAGCGGTGCTTGGCATCCGCCCTGAAGACTGCTCCGTGGCTGTCCCATCGGAGGGGACATTGACGGGAAAGATCTACACCAACGAGTTAATAGGCGATCATGCGCTGGTCACGGTCGACTGGGGCGGCGATCAGATTTCAGTCAAAGCCTCCAAAGAGTTCGATGGACAGCAAGAAGACGAAGTAGGTGTGGTGATCCCCAGCGACAAACTGTTCGTTTTTGACGAAACCACGGGTTTGCGGGTTCGGTAGCCTTCCCTATGGGTGTGCGCATAGACCTCCCTAAAGCGCTTTTCAGTGCGCACGAAAAGGAGGTCTGCCGCGCCGGGGAATTCACAGTCTCTACCTTCCGCTACAAAAGTGGTGTTTGCGCGTTGCGGATCAAAAACGCCCGGGGAGAGATCATCGCGCTGCCCTACCAAGGTCTTCAGATTTGGCGCGCATGTTTCGACGGACGTGAACTCACCATGCGGTCGATGTTCGACGAGCCCAACGACACACGCGTTTTCTTGGAAACTTACGGAGGGTTCTTTGTCCACTGTGGGATCACCGGTCTGGGCGCTCCCAGCGAGTCCGATGACCACCCCCTGCATGGGGAGCTTCCCAATGCGCCAATGCAAGAGACTTGGCTGGAGATCGACCAAGCAGAAGAAAAAGTAACGGTTGCCGGGACCTACCAACACATTGTCGCCTTTTCGACGAATTACTGTGTGACGCTGACGACGTCTCTTATCGCTGGATCGGCGCTTCTGGCCGTCTCCGTCTCGGTCGAGAACCTGAAGCAATCTCCCATGGATTTGATGTATTTGGCTCATGCCAATTTCCGGCCAGTGGATCACGGGGTGCTGCATTACTCGGCGCCCTACGACGCCAGGTCGGTGCGCGTGCGCAGGTCGATCCCCGGGCACATCACGCCCAAACCTGGTTATGCTGAGTTCCTATCGAGACTGGCCGATGATCCGGCGCAACATCATGTCTTCGATCCCGCGCTCGCCTTCGATCCCGAGGTCGTCTTCGAGATCGAGATGACATCCGGTCCGGATGGAATGGCCCATGCTCTTCAAAGACACCCCGAGGGTTTTGCGGATTACATCACCTATCGCCCCGATGTTGCGCCCGTCTGCATGCGCTGGATCTGTCGCACACCTGACCAAGACGGTCTTGGCATTGCGTTTCCTTCAACCTCGGGCGTCGAGGGCTACACTGCCGAGAAAGCAAAAGGTCGGGTTGTGGTGCTGCGCGGAGGCGAGATCTGGAAAATTGACATGCAATTGGGGCACCTGACGGTCGCAGAAACAGCAGACATGATCGACAAGATTGCTCAGATCCAATAAGCCTGAGCTAGTTCCGGAGGGGTTTCTATGCTAGCGACGCGGCTTATCAACACCGGCGACATTCGCACGATAGAGGTTCCCAAACCCGTGCCGGGCCGGGGTGAGATACTGATCAAAGTCGAAGCGGCTGGAATTTGCGGAACCGACAGGCACCTCTTTCGCGGTGAATTTCCGGGCGTCCCGAACAAAACCTTGGGGCATGAGTTCTCAGGGATTGTCGTTGAAAGCCCGGATGCAGAAATCCCGGAAGGAACCCGGGTGACTTGCGACCCAAACACCTGGTGCGGGTCCTGCGCGCAGTGTCTACGTGGTCGGGTTAATCTTTGCCTGAACAATGTGGCCACGGGGATCCACCGCGACGGTGGATTTGCCGAGTTTTGCACCTTTCCGGCGAAGAAAGCAGTGGTGCTCTCAGACGATCTTGATCCGCTACATGGGGCGTTTAGCGAACCGCTCGCCTGTACCTTGCATGGTATGGATATTGGGTCGACGCGCCCTGGCGAACGGGTGTTGATCATCGGCGGAGGTGTAATTGGCCTTCTCGCTCTGCAGATCGCCAAACTGGCTGGGGGGGAAGTGATGTTGTTGACGCGAAGCGCGTCGAAACAGGAACTTGGCCGCGAGTTGGGTGCTGATCTGTCGGTTGGTTCGATGGAAGAGGCAAAAGATCACTGGCCGGAGGGCGCAGATCTTGTCGTCGAATGCGCGGGCGTTCCAGACACGGTGGCGATGACCCCTAAGCTTACCCGTACAGGCGGACGTATTGTTATCTTGGGCGTTCTCGCCAGTGGCAAGACTGTTCCGATTGAGCCCTTTGATCTGCTCTTTCGGGAGATCCAGATGCACTTCAGCTTCATCAACCCTTTCACGCATGAGCGGGCCGCAAGGATGATCGAAGACACGAGCATCAAAGTAGCGCCGCTTGTCAGCCGCACCATCTCTTTGGAAGAAGCCGCTGGGGCGATCGCCGCAGACCCGCTGCCCGGGGAGGTGCGCGCCATCGTGCTTCCAGAAGCTGGACCGATGCAGCCCGGGACTTGAGGTGATAAAGCTTTTGTGCCTGGTGCCGAATCCAATAAAGCGTTTGGTGCGATCCGAGAAGACTAGCCGTCCCTTTAAGGATCGGTGCGTGTGGGTGGGAGCGCAGAGATTTTAGCTGGGCTGCCTTGGTGATGCGGTCACGCTCAACAGAGACCACTCACCCAGTCCGACGCGACTGTCAGATCCTTATCAACAGCCGCCGACGCTCAGGCACTGTTCATGCGCCCCTATTTGCTCCAAACGGGATATTCACATAGGCCGCGCTGATCGACAGAGAAGCGGACTCAGCGGCCCAAGACGTTTTGCGAGGAGCGCCCTTGCTATTTTTGGCCATGGTTCAGTTAAGGCAAAAGTATACCATGTGTCTGCCGAACCGTTCCTTCCGGTTGTTGCGAACGGACATACTCCACTGGCGATTTAAACCTTCAGACCGGCTGCTCTTCACCGAACTCCACGCGCCCTCACGCCACCCCAGCCGCTCGCAGTGCCTCCGCCATGGCTGCCACGAAGTTCCGTGGCGCGGCAGGCTGGAAGGGCGTGGGCGACCAGACGGCATGGATCGGGAAGGCAGAGAAAGTCGCCTTGGGTAGTAGGCGGACCAGACGCCCAGCCGCCACATCGTCGGCGAAGGCCCATTCAGGCCCCAGATGCGCCCCCCGCCCCGCCAGCACCATCGCCCTTACCGCCGACATGGAGTTCACGCCCAGACGGCTCGGCATCCGGATCTCGTGGCGCTCGCCCTCCAGTTCGAAGGCCGCCGGCACCTCCGTCAGGCCCGGGCGATAAGACACCATCTCGATCCCTCCAAGGTCTTCTGGGGCCCGCACGCGCGCCGCCAGATCCGGCGCCGCCACCAGCACCCGGCGGGATAAGCCGACCCGCCGGGCAGTCAGTGCGCTGTCCGACAGCCGCCCGATCCGGATCGCCACATCGATCCCCTCGGCCAGCAGGTCTGCGAAACCCGACCCCAGCCGCAAGTCCACCACCAAGTCCTCATGTGTCGCTGACATCTCAGACAGGATCGGCGCCACGAAACGCGCACCGAAATCCACCGGCGCCGCCACCCTGAGGCGGCCCTTGGGTGTGTCCTGCCCACCGGTGACCTCCTTCAATAGGACCGCGCGCGCCTCCTCAAGGCGGCGCACCCCCTCGGCATATCGTGCGCCCGCCTCGGTGGGCGAAGACGCCCGCGTCGTTCGGTTTAGCAGCTTCACGCCCAGCTGTCGTTCCAGCGCCGCGATCCGCCGGCTCACTCGGCTCGGATCCAGGCCAGCCGTTTCGGCCGCCGACCGGAAGCTACCGCCATCCACGACCGCTAGGAACAGGGTATCATCATTCATTGATGCGTCTCGCGCAATTCTGTTCGGTTAAATCGATAAATACCCTCGATAGAACGCATGGTCCATATCTCCGTCATCGAGACACGAACCGGAGAAAGAGCCATGACCACCACCCTCCTCGCCAGCCTTCTGGTCGCCGCCCAGACCCTCGGTGGTCTCCTCGGCCCAAAAGAGAACACCAAGTTCCCACCGGCCCAGATGGCCGCGATCCAGGCCATGATGGCCGACTGAGCCACTCACACACCAACCCTATCCCGAAAGGACAACCGACATGACCGACATTCAGAACCCTTCCCGCCGCGCTATGATCCGGGGCCTCGGGCTCGCCGCCGCGGGTGCTGCCGCTGCCGGCACCGCCGCCCGCGCCCAAACCGCTGCCACGGCCCAAGGCCCTCTCGCGGGTAAGGTCGCCATCGTCACCGGTGCCCGCAACAACATGGGCCGCGGCTTCGCCGAACGCCTGGCCCAAATGGGTGCGGACGTCGTGGTTCACTACCACCGCGCCGAGACCCGTGCAGAGGCAGAGGAGACCGCGTCGCTCGTCCGTGCCGCCGGTGGTCGAGCCGTACTGGCCCAGGGGGATCTGGGCGACAGCGCCAACGTCGCGGCGATGTTCGACATCGCAGAGGCCGAGTTCGGTGGCGCAGACATCCTGGTCCACACCGCCGGGCGCATCATCAAGAAGCCCATGGCCGATTTCACCGACGCAGAGTTCGAGGAGTTGATCAACGACAACACTAAGACCACCTTCTACGCTATGCGCGAGGCAGCACGCCGCCTGCGCGACGGAGGACGGATCGTCGCTATTGGCACCTCGCTCACCGCAGGAGCGGCCCCCGGCTACGCGGCCTATGGCGGCACGAAGGCCCCTGTGGAGGAGTTCACACGGATGCTCGCCAAGGAGTTGGGTGCACGTCGGATCACCGTCAACAACATCGCACCTGGCCCCATCGACACCCCCTTCTTCCACGCCGCTGAAACGCCGCAAACCGCAGCCTACGCCGCCGGCCTCGCCACCGAGCGCCGCCTAGGCACCGTTGCCGACGTGGTCCCCGCAGTTGCCGCACTAGCGCTCCCCGAAGGCCAGTGGACCAACGGCCAAACCATCTTTGTCAATGGCGGCTACCTCACCCGGTGATCGCTCACGCCCCGTCCAAGACTTTGGCGTCCCGGACCGAATGTGGACCGGGACGTTACGCGGGGCTTCCAGAAGTAAGGTTTTGAGAGCACTCGCCGCCAATATGGGCATTCTGGAATGCACGCAACTGGTCAGCTTGTCTTCCAGAAAGCGCTCGCGCAGGTTTGACAGGTATTGGCAAGCAATCGAAACGTCCTATCACCAGAATGAGAGGGTCCCAATCGTCAGACAGGCATGGCAATCCTCCAAACCCATCGCCGTTTTGATGTTCCGTCACCGCCATAGGCGATGAAACCGCGAAAGCGGTTTCATCCATGTCCGCTGGCGTCGGCAAAGGATGCTGACGTCCGGCACGGTCCAGTCCAAACCGACAAGGCGCAAAAGGCTCTGTACGACCCCCGTCGTCTGTCGAAGCGGCACGCCAAAGAAGAGCTTCATCGTCAGGCAGGCAGGAGGGCCTCATCGCTGAAAGCCTGTTGCCGACCGCGCTTGCCCGTCGGAGGCGGTCTTCGCACCATCTCGGGATCAAACCACACTGTCAGCGAACCGCGCCGTCTCAGTGCCTCGCTCGCCATTGGGCTCGAACCAATGGCGCCTTCGATGGCTCGCTAAGCCGACCAGTTCGTGGTCTTGTTCTCAGTCGTGGCCCAAGGGCTCATGCCTCCCTCCTATCACCCTGGATTCACCCAAGGAACCCCTCACCCGATTTGTGAAACAAGGCCCCCCGCAACACTTCAAGCTGCTGAGGCTTCGATACAATCCCTTCCGGCTTCTTTCATTTCTAAGCTATCTCTGATCCTCCAATTTGCAGGACAATCCATCGCTATTGGTGGAACACTTTCAATCTCCACTCTCTGGAGCGAACCCACCGACTTCCAGTCGGTTCCGCTTTAGCGTGAATAAAATGCCGTATGTCGTTGCCTTCTGAAAAATGAGCCTTCGCCGCGGCTTAGGCTCATTTTTGGGAGGATAGGTTCACACAACGATCCTGTGCGCTGTGACCTAGGCGATTGGCCACGGCGTTTCCAGATCAAAGGCTCCGACACCTCCAACTGCGAGGATCGAGTCTTCAACCTGATCGCCAACGAGCGTGACGGTGTCGTAAAACGATTCATCGTTGATCCCGTCATAGCGCTCGATCTGGAATGTCAGCTCTGTCGCCGAAACATCAATCACCTTGAACGCATCGGTTGTATCCCCATCGTCGGCAGCAGCAGCAAAGATGAACTCATCGACCTCATTCTCGGTCATAGAGGAGCCGGTGAAATAGGCTTGCGTATCGGTGTCAAGTCCAGCCGATGTGCCGATCGACGCCGCCGAGCCGTGAAAGAAGCTTTGCCCACCATTGTTGTTGCCGCCGCCCGATCCAAGAGGCTCGCCGGGGTTATTCATGTCACTATTGTCGCCATAGTCATACACGGCTGTCTGACTTGTCCGGTTCTTAAAGTCGAGCAAGTCTGCCACCGGGTCGCTAGGTGCTGGCCCTTCGATCGGCGGGACAGGTTCGCTGTCACAATCGCACAACTCACCGCCTTCACCTGCTTCTTCATTATCCGTATCCAGCAAAAGATCAATTCTGGAGATGATATTGCCGCTCCCGCCATCGCGGTCGGCCTCCTGAACTCCGCTTTCGTCTTTGCTTCCAATAACAGAATTGTAGAGGCTATAGGTCCAGTCCGCATAAGCTAAGCCAGTGTCATTGCTGTCCCCAAGCCCCGGTGCCAGTGGCGGAGGTGCCTGAAGCGGAAAGCCAGGATTGAACTCATCTTGATCAAAGAAATCGACAATTGTGATGGAGTCCTTGGCGTCCGACGTGGTGCCTCCAACACGCGACAGCACGAGGACGAGGTCGTTTCCAATCGCAAGCGCGTCCGTACCGGTGTCCCCGTCACTCTCGATTATGTCGATAAAGTCAAGAAAGTCCTCTAGGCTTTCAAGGACGTAGCTCGTAGCGGCAAAGTCGAACTCCAGGGTATCGAAAGAAGTCTCCCCACCCTGATCGACATCAAAATCAAGAATGATGTCATTACCAACGCCCGCAATAAAGCGGTTCTGCTCGGATGAGGTGTTTCCGTCATCCGCGCTGTCATATTCCAGCCCGCCAATCAGGATATCATTGCCGCTTCCACCGACGACCAGATCATTGCCAAGGCCACCGATCACAAGATCGCTGCCCTCATCGCCGAAGACCTCGTCATTCCCTTGATTTCCCGAGACGATGTCGCACCCCTCTCCGCCATTTAGGACATCATCGCCGCCGCCATTGTCGTTGTGTTTCGCCGCGTCGGAATAGTCCCCGCTCAGGAAATCATTGCCCGTTCCGCCATCGATCACATCATTTCCCAGGCCACCTTTGGCGAAATCATTGCCGGCACCAGCAATAATGAGGTCCGCGCCATGATAGCCACCAAGGATGTCAGCGAAATCAGATCCAGTGATTTGATCAGAACCATTCAGAGCAGTTACAAAAATTGGCCCTGAGTAGACCTCATCGTCATCGCCAGTGGTCAGCACATCGACACTGCTTCCATCGAGCGGGACACCGTCAACAGTTTCACCAGACGTAAATGGTGGGGTCAGCTTGTCGTACTGTTTCGCTGTGAAAATGATATTCAACGTCGCGTTGTCACCGGCAACTTCCCCAACGTTCCGATCATCGAAAATCTTCCCAACCTTGTTCAGATTCCCTTCGGAAATGTCATCAAGAATGACTTCAAGCCATTCTGTACAGTCATACGCCCACTGCTCGAAAGTGGTGTTGTTGTTTCCCAAGTCACCGGCAATACCACTGAAAAATTCGTCCACGACGCTCATAGCGATCTCCTCCACCAAAGATAATGATGAACCTCACGTTTGGTTTTTTCCGAGATCTTTGTCAGGCGCGAAAAGGATCACTCTTAACTCTAGAAAAAGCGCTTGAGCAAATAACTAAGAAAATCGAGAATGCCTAATTTCGCAACCTCAAAGGTGTGATTCAATCATTAAGTAAGTGTTAATACACGCATCGGAACAAATCAATCGCAACGCGAAAAAAAGTTGTGAAACAATTAAGTACCGGTGCGTTGATTGCATCTCACTAAAAAACAGTAAGTGACAATTATGGCAAAAGCTTTCGTTACGTAAAGTAATACTATAACAAAATAAGGGATGAGTAGTTTACCTATTAAATTATCATGCATAATCAGATAATTACTCTCAGTCCTCACTTCAATTAGCAGCGAAACCGGTATCTATTGCCTTGATTGACGCAACATTCACAACAATCTCGTGAATGCCATTGTCTATGGAAACATTGATCCGACATTCCCCAAGTAGAACGCCTTCTTTCACATGTTGCTTCCGTTTTGCGCGCATATCAAACCGCTCGGGCAGGCTGAGCCGTGGTGATGACCTTCGACACGCGAACTGAGCAAGGTTTGCTGTCTCGACGGTGAGGTTGATGCGGGTTTTGACTTGATCGACACCCATTTGGACAAACCTGTGGTGCCGCTTTCCACCGGGTTTTGCCGCTGACACCGTCATGCGGGAACCGGTGGCGAGCGTAGACTCTGGATGGCCGCGATGATACGACTGAACAGAGCGCCGTTAACAGCAACCTCGGCAAGCTGGAACGTGATGACGCGGGCATGGCGGACGGCCCGCACACCGACTTTGATCAGCCGGGTTTGCAGGCTTGTCAAAGACCAATCTGCCATCTCCTCCGGCAGATCTGCGCTCTGCAGGAAGATGGTGAGATTGTACGCCAATGCAGAAGCTGTAGCCGCACCTCGTTTTTCGCCATGCCCCTGCACGACAGTCGCGTCCAGTTGATCGCCTGCTGCCTTCCTTAATGTGCTGCTCGGCGGTGCCGCGCTGATTGTAGAAGTGGATGACCCAGTCTGGTTCCATCAGCCAGGTCGATCCAGTGTCTGGACAAATCAGCCAGCGCTGCGAGGTTGTCGGCTGTCGCCAGTACCTCGCTCTCGAACAGCCCCATCTGGGTGGCGGAGGCGGCATTGGCATCGACAGCCCGTGCGCGCAGAGATGATGGTCGAATACGATAAGCTGGAAGGCACGTTCGGCACGATGCGTGAGACAACAGACCAAGTCGAGGATTGGGAACGTTTCACATATGTCACAGCCGGGGTGTGTGGGCTCTCAGCAGATGAAAACGCCATGTACAAACCTTATGGTCTTGCGAACGTAAAGGGCGGTGAATGCTATACGGCCATCTATCTGTCTGTTCCGGCAAAGGCGTTTTTTTGATCACCGTTTATGGTCCCGAAAAGCATCTAATGTCGAATGAAGACAATACGTCAGCTCAAATCGCGATATTGTCTTGAACGATGATGGGTCCTTCTCTGTGGCGTTTGGTGGAGAGGACTGTCGTAAGCTCCTACCCAACTTTGCCGCAACCCCCGAAGACGGTTGGTCCTTTCTGATGCGTGCCTATCAGCCAGATGTTGAAGCATTTCAGGCATACGAACTGCCCGAGATTAAGGCTGAAGAGTGATCGACCAAAACTGTTGAGAAGTGGGCAGATTCAAAACGTGTGTTCTGGACCTGACCTAAGAATAACTCTGTTCGTCTTTTCGTCGGCACTGTCACGCATCCTAAACGAAGGGGAGCGTCTCTTATCGGGCTTATCGTTAATGCTGCAAAGCAGGTAGTCGTACACTCGGCGTTCGAGAGATGATACGCTTGCTACCGAACCGACGCGGGTGACAGAGGTAAACGATGTTCTTAAGAGCGCTGGCCACATTGGCGACCATTGTATTTTTCATCACGTCAGTCGGTTGCGCGTCTGCTGCTCTGCTCCGTGTGACCTGGGATGGGACCTTTAGCTCCGATGTCAGCATTGGGAGCCAAAACCTCGGTGGATTGGGCTACCGCTTCTCGAGCCTCATCGACAACCAAGCAGATTT
>JBCDGN010000088.1:0-16140 GCA_038751255.1 Pseudomonadota bacterium | reverse complement strand
TTCGGCCATATGGCCCCCGATACCGATAGCACCGGCTCGCCTATCATCTGGGCCTGGTATCTTTCAGAGGTTCAGAACACGCCGGCCATCCCCGTCTTGTTGGGCGAGCCCAATACCGAAGCCGCTTTTGTGCTCGAGCGTTGGTCGTTGGATAAACCTGAGATCATCGGCAGCGTGGCTGCGGGAGATCCGGTTGTGATCGTGGATACAAATAACCCTGCAGAGCTTCCAGAAGGCATCAATGAGGCAGATATCCGGGCGATCATCGACCACCATAAACTGGTAGGCGGGCTCGAAACCAAAGGTCCCATCGATATCACGGTGCGCCCCCTCGCATGCACAGCGACGATCTTAATTGACTTGATGGGGGATGATGCTGCGAAAATGCCTGATGCGATCAAAGGCGCTGCCTTGTCTTGCATTCTCAGCGACACACTTGAATTCCGCTCGCCTACGACAACGGACCACGACAAAGCCGTCGCCGAAGCCTTGGCGGCGAAGTTGGGCATTGATGTGTCGGCCTATTCGGCAGAGCTCTTTGCCGCAAAGTCTGATGTCTCAGCCTTTTCCGATGCCGAGTTGATCCGGATGGACAGTAAGAAATTCGAGGTCGGTGGTAAAAATTTCCGTGTCTCGGTTTTGGAAACCACTGCGCCAGATATCCCGCTGTCGCGTAAAGCTTCCCTAATGGAGACGATGCCAGCCGTTGCCACCGAAGACGGCGTCGATGAGGTGTTGTTGTTCGTGGTCGATATCATCAAAGAAGAAGCGACGCTGCTGGTGCCCAACGACACTGTGAAAACCGTGGCGGAAAAAAGCTTCGCCGCGACAGTCGATGGCGACAGTGTAGTGCTGCCGGGGATCATGAGCCGCAAAAAACAGATCATCCCGGTTCTGAGTTTGTAACCCTATTGGACGGCGCCGCGTAAACACTTAGGCGATCACACCAAAAGCGGGCGATCCGGTTTCCATCGCCTTGCCCGCTTTTGTCATTATCTGTCTGATATCCAAGTTGTGCGAAACTCAGTGTCGGTCGGAAAAAGGATCATAGTGACGGGCTATAACCCAGACGAAATTTCTTAGGCTTGGATGAAATGACCCGATCTGCCGCGGCCTGCTAATTTGCTTGTATTGTTTGGCGTGCGCATGGCTAGCGCCTTATACGAACGTTTGTGGTTGTAGAATTGAATACAATCACCAATCGCGCGGGTTGCAAGCGTCAGGCTTTCCAAGCAGTGACGATGGACACATTGCTCTTTCAGTGACTGGATCAGGCGCTCTATCATACCGTTCTGTTGTGGGCAGTAGGGTGTGATAAACTCTTGCTTGGGTGGTAGGTCTCTCAGTCACTTGAGCGTCGACCAATATAGGGACGGCGCCGTCACCTCTCAGAGAGTTCCCGCTGGCGTACTTTGTGAGCTTTGATCGATCGCTGGGTCGATCCATCGTTTTTCCATATCCTCGAGTGTGCCGTTCGACTTCTGTATGTTCAGCCAGAAGTTCAGGTAATCCACCAGCAGTAACGAGTCCTGTGACATCAGGTAGCCAAAAAGAAAGCGCGTGGCCATGTCTTTCGGGACAACCGCGGCGTAGCCGGTATTGGAAACCGCATAGGCACGCGCCTGTTCAAGCGTCCAGATAGCGGCGTCGACCTCGTGCATTGAACTCAACTTGTCGTAATTTGGTACTACCTTTATGGTTGCTTTTGGAAAGCTTCGCTTGGCAAGCGGCAGCAGTACAGGATCGTCGAAGACAGCGATTGTTAGATTTTCGATGCCATTGATTTGATCTCGTGAGGCGTAGTCATCCACCTGCTCATGGCGCACGATCAGCGCGAGCGGGTTCTCGTAATAGGGATTGCTGGCGGTCAGGTCCTCCAGCCTCTCTTCAGTGATGTAAAGACCGCCAATCGCGAGATCGAATTTTGACGCCTTTAGATCGTCCTGCAGTGTTTCCCAATTGTAAGGAATGAACTCCAACTCGACATTCATGTCCCAAGCGAAGCGATAAATCAGTTCAACATCATAGCCAACCAGTCTGCCTTCGGAATTGATATAGGTGAATGGCAATACCTTCGGATTGAATCCGATACGGATTTTGCCTTCGCTCTGAATACCTGAGAGCCCGGTTTGCGAGCCACTTCGGCTTGGAATTCTTGTATTGGCGTCGCGTTCTAAACCGATACGGTCGCTGATATTGGCATCGCTCAGTGTTTGGATGCTGCTTGGCAGTCCCATCGTGCGGTAGTTGGTCTCAGAATGCAGGGGGATGCTCTCTCCCCCAAGTTGACCCAAGGACCCGATCCCAGCGGCGCATCCAGCGCTTACGATGAGCATCGCGATGAAACGACGCGGGCGAAACTGCAGGCGTCCGTAAAAGTTAAAAGTGACCAGGATGGTTACAAAGGCAAAGGCTGAAACCGAGGCGAGCACCTGGGCATAGCGGGTGACTGTCATCGTCTCGACATAAAGGTCTGTTGCGAGCGACGGCAGACCGAGCCATCCCGATAGAAAACTCACCGCTCCGATCGAAGAAGACGGCGAGCCGATACCAGAGATCAAGGTCATCCCCGGCAGAGCAAAAAGTTGGGGGCCTTGGATGGGCACAAAGAAGTAGAAAGAGGCGTAGAGCAGGAACGCAAGAATAAAGAAGTTTCCGACCTGAGCCAGCGGATAGCTGACCGACAATGTCGTCTGCACAATTTCGCGTCGCTCGATGGGGTCCTGGGATCCCACGTCCTTTTGCGCGAGTTTGTCCACCGCAGCTTGGATCATCGGAAGGGCAGCTACGGAAAGGGTTGTTACAAACGCGATCAGAAAGGCATTCTTGAGCGCCGACAGGATTTCCCAATATCCCACTGGGGTCAGCGCTGCGAGCAACATTGGAAAAACCAAAAATGCCAATAAAAGCGCAGCGCTTGTGACCACGGCCATATAGATCGACAATGCCAGAAGCTCGCTGAAATTGGCGTTGTTGATCGTTCCTGCTAGCAGCGCGCAGACGCCAACCGGAGCGAGAAAAACAACCCAATTCCAAATGGTTACACAGGCTTTTTGAAGTGCGCGGAGCAACCCCAAAACCGCATTCTTCTCTTCAACAAACTGTAGTGCAATGCCAAAGATGATCGCGACTACGACGATAGAGGGGACGTAGTTTTGGGCCAACGCAGCAAAGAGATTGTCTGGAATCACCAAATCAACCAGCGACTTAAGCGGTTGAATGCCTTCAGGTTGGCTTGTGAAGTTGACCACCGGGGTCCTTGCGACGGTTGGCGCAGTGGCTGCTGCGACGAGTATTATCGCAAACGCCGAAACCCACAGAAAAATATACGCAATCCAGCTGTGTTGCAGCAGCCGTTTCGCTGTGCTGGGTGTAAGCTGCCCCAAGCCTAGCATGAGCGAAGCGATCAGATAGGGCAACACCACAACTTCCATGAGCCGGATGTAGACGTCGCCAACGGGGTCGATTACTGTCGCGATTTTGGGACTGAAGATCCCAATGATCACACCGACCACCGCGCCGATGAGAACCCATAAAGGAAGAAATCTATGGCGCATTTATACTCGCATCTACGTCTCTTTTGACGGCTCGCTGGCAACTTAGCAGATGATGTGTTGACTTCTAGCCTAAGCTTTAACGACTGCAACCAGAATGATCACTTTCTAGATGCGCTTTGTTTTGATGCGCGCTATTTACCCATCACCGAGCTTCTGTTGTCCACGGCACCTGTTGGAAAGACACCTCTTTTGATGATTGCACTATTTCTGCCCCTGCGTGCTGGACCATGGTCGTGACGCGTATCGTCAATGCACTTGCAGAAATTTCATCGGACTACGATGCGGTGTTCTGCGATCTTTGGGGATGTTTGCATAATGGCGTGACGGTCTTCCCTGAAGCGGTTGAAGCTTTGCGGGCATTTCGGGCAGAAGGAGGCCTTGTTCTTCTTCTGACCAATTCACCCCGGCCGAAACCTCAGGTAATGGTGCAGCTAGATGGTCTTGGGGCACCACGTGATTGCTACGACGAAGTCGCAACCTCTGGCGACAGTGCGCAGGCTGCTATGATGCGGGGCGCCGTGGGGCGTAAGGTCTATTGGCTCGGACCTGAGCGTGACTTGGCGTTTTTCACCGATCTAGCGCCAGAGTTAGTGAATGAGACACCACCGGAGCGCGTGAGTTTTGAGGATGCAGAAGGGATTGTATGCACTGGTCTGTTCGATGATGTGACCGAAACACCCGAAGACTATCGCGGTCGTTTTTTATCGGCGAAGGCCCGCGGTCTAAAGCTTCTATGTGCCAATCCCGATGTGGTGGTCGATCGCGGCCCAGATCGGGTTTACTGCGCGGGCGCCTTGGCGCAACTCTACACGCAAATGGGGGGAGAGAGCCTTTACTTCGGTAAGCCCCATCCGCCGATTTATGATCTGGCCTTTCGCCGTCTTGCTGCGCTGCGTGATGTCCCGCGGGACCGCGTCTTGGCAATTGGTGACGGTCCGATGACGGATGTGTCGGGTGCTTTGGGCGAAGGCTTGGACTGTCTCTTTGTTACTGGCGGTCTTGCCGCAGATGCGACGGAGACTGCGCCAGCGGGTTCTCCGGACCCTCATAGGCTGAAAGCGTTCCTAGCGGCGGACCAATTGTCACCGAGCCACGCGATTGGATTTCTGAGGTGATCTGCGGCTTGCCTTTGACACCACAAAGCGACAGCACTTTCACACACTGCGCGTTGCACAAGGGGAGAGAGTCGTGAGTGTCGGAACGGTTTTTTTGGAAGACATTGTAGTCGGCATGACCCGCGAGCTCAGCAAGGTGATATCGGATGATATTGTCCACAAGTTCGCCGAAGTCAGTGACGATCATAACCCAATCCATCTCGACCAAGCGGCAGGCGAGGCCTCAATCTTCAAAAAGCGCATTGCCCACGGAATGTTGTCAGCGAGCCTTTTTTCTGCGCTGATCGGCGAACGTTTGCCAGGTCATGGATCTATCTATCTTTCGCAGACTCTTCAGTTCACCGCGCCTGTCCCGGTCGGAGCGACTGTGCTTGCAACGATCGAGGTGACCAAGGTGGACCTTGAAAAGGCGCATGTCACCCTAGACTGTAAAGCGAAGGTCGGAGAGACCGTGGTGATCACTGGGGAAGCAAAGGTCCTCGCGCCTCGTAAGGGCTAACGTGATCACAGGGCCGATGCACATCTTCGACACCTATACCGATCTTGCACCTGATGCCCGCGGCGCAAGTGCAGCCATCGGCAATTTCGATGGGGTGCATCTGGGGCATCACTCGGTGATTGAATTGGCACGGAAGGCGGCGGAAGAAATCGGCGCGCCGCTTGGCGTGGTCACGTTCGAGCCTCATCCAAGGATGTTTTTTAGGCCCGACCGGACAGATATCCGCCTTATGAATGCGGAGGCAAAAGCGAGCCGCTTGGCCAATATGGGAGTGGATCAGCTTTACCTTTTGCCCTTTGACGCTGCCATGGCTGCGTTGGAGCCTGACGCGTTTGCGCGGCGCGTCCTCGTCGAAGGCCTCGGCTTGAAACATGTGGTGGTCGGTGCCGATTTTTGTTTCGGCAAAGGACGCACAGGGACGACCGAAGACCTTGAACGCTTTGGCGTAGAGATGCATTTCGGCACAACAATCGCGCCGCTTTTGACGCTAGAGACTGAAGTCGGACCGGTTTCTTCGAGCCGCATTCGCGAGGCCTTGGCCGAAGGGCGCCCGAAAGATGCGCGCACCATGTTAGGGCACTGGCATAGGATCGAAGGCCCCGTGCTTCATGGCGAAAAACGTGGTCGCGAGCTTGGCTACCCAACGGCGAATATGTCCCTTGATGGATTGCATTTGCCGCGCTTTGGCGTCTATGCGGTCACGGTTGAGGTTCTTAGCGGTGCTCAGAAAGGGCAGTATGATGGTGTCGCGTCGCTTGGAGTGCGGCCCATGTTTGGGGAAAACAAGCCCAATCTCGAAACCTATCTCTTCGATTTTTCCGGGGATCTTTATGGCAAGCATTTGTCGGTGGGACTTGTGGAATATCTCAGGCCAGAGCAACGCTTTGACACAATGAGCGCGCTTGTCGACCAGATGGATCAAGACAGTGCCGCAGCTCGGGCGGCTTTGGCAGGTCTTTGACCGCGCCGCCGCTCCGCCCCCGGTTCTGGGAGAGACTGCGCCTGAGCGATCTGAACAGCGCGGAGTGGGAGGCGCTATGCGACGGTTGCGGCAAGTGCTGTCTCAACAAGTTGGAGGATCCCGACACCGCTGAAGTCGCCTTCACTTCGGTCGCCTGTCGGCTGCTCGACGCAGAAAGCTGTCGTTGCGCGGACTATGCCAATCGGCGGCGGCATGTGCCGGAATGCGTTTTCCTCACCCCAACCACCCTTCCGCAGAGCGCTTACTGGATGCCGCAGACTTGCGCCTATCGTTTGCTCTACGAAGGCCGGGAACTCCCCAATTGGCATCCTCTGATCACGGGCGATCCAAACTCGGTGCATGAGGCTGGCCAATCGGTCAAAAACCGGACAGTAAGCGAACTCGTCGTCCCGGAAGACGACTGGGAGGAGTACATCATTGAGGACCCCTAATGCAGTTCGCCTCTGACAACACCGGCCCCTCGCATCCGAAGATTATGGACGCTTTGATGGAGGCCAATACTGGCTACGCCATGCCCTATGGCGCCGATCCTTGGACCGAGGCCGCTTGCGCCAAGATCCGGGAGGTGTTCGAGGCACCTCAGGCCGCAGTCTATTTGGTGGGCATCGGCACCGCCGCGAATGCGTTGGCCTTGGCCTGTCTCAGCAAACCTTGGCAGATGATATTCTGCAGTGATGTTTCGCATATTCATGAGGATGAGTGCGGTGCACCGGAATTCTATACCGGTGGCTCAAAGCTGATGCTCGTGCGAGAAAGCCAAGGCCTTATGGACCCAGAGGCGTTGCACGCGACAATTTCCGCCCAGCCGAGCAATGTTGTGCACAGCGTCCAACGGGGACCTGTCTCGATCAGCCAAGGCACTGAGCGTGGCACAGCCTATACACCTGACCAAATCAAAGTGCTTTGCGATGTTGCCAAAAGCTTCGATTTGCCTGTGCATCTCGATGGCGCGCGGCTTGCAAACGCACTTGTGGCCTTCGATGTGAGCCCTGCAGAAATGACTTGGAAAGCGGGCGTGGACGTCGTCAGTTTTGGTGGTACGAAAAACGGGCTTCTCGGTGCCGAGGCCGTGGTGTTTTTTGATCCCGCCCCAGCTTGGGAGTTCGAGTTACGTCGCAAGCGCGGCGGGCATCTCTTTTCGAAACAGCGCTATTTGGGCGCGCAGATGGCGGCCTATCTTGCTGATGGGCTCTGGCTTGATTTGGCCACCCGGTCAAATGCCGCTGCGGCGGCCCTCGCGGCGGGACTTGAGAAAACTGGGCGGGTGCACATGCACCACGCACCGGTGATCAATACGCTTTTCGCCGATTGGCCGCGCCGCATTCATCACCGTCTCCAGCAAGCAGGTGCCGCCTATTATGTCTGGAATGACGATCTGGACGGCGATGATCTCGATGAACGCTTGGTTGCCCGAATGGTTTGCGATTGGTCGGCTGCGCCTGAAGCCACAGAGGCTTTCCTGCGCCATTTTGAAAGCTGACGGGTCAAATCTTGCCTTCTAGATGAAGCTCCAAATCGGCCAGTCGATCATGGCCCCAAAAGCGCTCTTCCCCGACGAGGTAAAACGGTGCGCCAAAAACGCCGCGATTGACGCCTTCTTCGAGGTTTTGCGCGTAGCTCTCCGCAGAGCTCAGCATGCCTGTGTCCGCAAGTGAAGGGTCGAAACCAGCCTCGGTTAAGCAGGCCTTGATCACCGCGTCATCGGCCACGTCTTTTTCTTCGGCAAAGCAGGAACGCAAAATGGCTTGGACAAGTTTGCCTGTGTTTCCGCTGCCATCGCGATCTGCCGCAATGACCGCGTAGGCGCTTGGCGCACCGTTCGTGGGCCAAAAGGCAGCGGGCATGTTCAAAGTCACACCTGCCTTAGCGGCCCCACGGCGCAGTTCTTGCAGACGATAGGCCTGGCGGTTTTCGTGACGCTCTTTGACAGGGACCCCCCCGGTGCGTCCAAAAAGGGCAAAAATGTCGAGCGGTTTGTACGCGATCGTCGCCCCCTGCCGCTGGGCGAGCTCTTCTAGCCCGTTTTGCGCCAAATAGGTGAAGGGCGAAATAGTCGAAAAATAGTAGTCGATCTGCGTCATTGCTGTCCCTCGTTTTGCCGAATGGTTGCATCACCATGCGGCGGTGCTAAGCGGTGTCAACGGCCGCTTTCGCGGCATTGTTAGGCGAGACATATGACTATAGGCACCCTGACCGAACCCAAACTTATTGCCGGTAACGCAAATGTTCCACTCGCCAAAGGCGTCGCGCGGCGCATGTCGGTCCATCGCGGTATGTCAATGGGGCTGGTCAATGCCCGTGTTGAGCGTTTCAATGACCAGGAAATTTTCGTCGAGGTTTTTGAGAATGTCCGCGGCGAGGACATGTATATCATCCAGCCAACCTCGAACCCGGCTAACGACAATCTTATGGAGCTTTTGATCATTGCTGATGCCCTGCGACGGTCTTCGGCGGCGCGGATCACGGCCGTCATTCCCTATATGGGGTATGCGCGCCAAGATCGCCGCACGAAAGCGCGCACGCCGATTTCAGCCAAGCTGATCGCAAACCTGCTGACAGAGGCGGGGATTGAGCGGGTATTGACCATGGATCTGCACGCAGCTCAAATTCAGGGGTTTTTCGACATCCCTGTGGACAATCTATATGCGTCTCCGATCTTTGCATTGGATATTGAGCATCACTTTGATGGGCGCTTGGACGAACTGATGATTGTCTCGCCCGATGTAGGTGGTGTGGCGCGCGCGCGGGAATTGGCGCTGCGTGTGGGCGCTCCACTGGCAATCGTGGACAAGCGCCGTGAGAAGCCGGGTGAAGTCGCTGAGATGACCGTTATTGGGGATGTCAGCGGAAAAACCTGCCTGATCGTGGACGACCTTTGCGACACCGCCGGAACTCTTTGCAAAGCTGCTGAAGTGCTGATTGATGCAGGGGCGACCGAGGTCCATGCCTATATCTCGCACGGCGTTCTTTCCGGTCCGGCGGTGGGCCGCATCACTCAAAGTAAGATGCAAAGTCTGGTGATCACAGACACAATCCAAGCCCCGCAACCGGTTCTCGATGCCGAAAACATTCGCATCGTTCCCACAGCGCCGATCTTTGCCCAGGCGGTGTTGAACATCTGGGGCGGGACAAGCGTGTCATCCCTGTTCGAACGAGAGACGCTGTTGCCAATTTACGAAGGCTTCTACCCCAACGCGCACTAACCAGAGCGGCGCCGGCGGCGGCTTTGGCGCTCGGACCCGGCGTTGAAATTGACCGCAGGAAGCGGTGCGATCTTGGCAAGTTCGGGGAAGGGATCGGTTGCGTGGGGCAGGGCGTTGGCATTGACGAAATGCTCTTGAAAACGCGGTGCAATCGCGGTTTCAACCTTGGTGATCAGCTTCACGGTGGCCTCAATTTCGCGCCGCGCCGCTTGATTGCAAAGCGCGATCCTTGCACCTGTGCCCGCCGCATTTCCAGCAGAGACCACTTGATCCAGCGGGCAATCGGGGATCATGCCCAAAACCATCGCGTGTTTCGGAGAAATATGCGCGCCAAAGGCTCCGGCCAGCACCACGTGGTCGACCCGTTCGGCACCCATCTCATCCATCAATAGGCGCGCCCCCGCATAAAGTGCTGATTTCGCGAGTTGGATGGCCCGTACATCGCCTTGCGTCACCGACACCAAAGGCCCCCCACTGTCCCGCCCATCATGCAGGATATAGGACCATGTGCGCCCGTCCTGTATCATGCGTGTCGTGCCGGTTTGATCGGGTGATCCGATCAAGCCAGAGGCATCGACCAGGCCGCCCATGCGCATCTCGGCAACTGCCTCAATGATGCCAGAGCCGCAAATGCCTGTGATCCCAGTTTGCTCGGCTGCCTCTGAGAACCCAGGCTCATCGGACCATTGAGGGACGCCAATGATGCGAAACCGAGGGTCCTTTGTGGTGGGGTCTATTTCCACGCGTTCGATCGCCCCTGGCGCTGCGCGCTGGCCAGAACTGATCTGTGCCCCCTCAAAAGCGGGGCCGGTCGGCGAAGAGCAAGCCAAGACACGCGCATGATTGCCCAGGACAATTTCCGCGTTGGTGCCCACATCGACCATCAGGCTCAGATCGTCTCTTTTGCTGGGTTCTTCTGACAGAACAACCGCGGCGGCATCGGCCCCTACATGGCCCGCGATACAGGGCAGCAAATAGGCTCGCGCCGCCGGGTTGATGGTTGTGAGCCCGATCTCGTGCGCGGAAAAATGGAGCGCCTCTGACGCGGCAAGGGCAAAAGGTGCTTGGCCGAGTTCGACCGGATCGATCCCCAAGAGCAGATGGTGCATCACTGGGTTGCAGACGATCACGGCTTCAGCCACAGCCTCAGGTGCAACACCGGCATCTTCGGTGACTTGGGCGGCAAGCTCTCCAAGCGCGCTGCGGACCAGATCGCACAGCTCCGCCGCGCCACCTTTATGCATCATCGCATAGCTGACCCGGCTCATCAGATCCTCGCCAAGTCGAATCTGTGGGTTCATCACCCCGCCAGAGGCCCGCACGCCGCCATCGGTAAGATCGCAAAGATGGGCTGCGATCGTTGTGGAACCAAGATCGATGGCAAGGCCCAAGAGCGGCCCGTCATAAAACCCGGGCCACAGATCGATGATCCGAGCGGGCCCGTCGCCTTCAATATGCAGCGCGACCGTGATCTCCCACGCGCCTTTGCGCAGGACAGGTTGGAGCTTTTGGAGGAGCCTCAGATCGGCCTCTAGGCCTGCACTTGGAAGGTGCCCTCCCGTTTCCAGGGCTTGGCGCAAACGCTCGAAATCACCGGTGGGCT
Source organism: Pseudomonadota bacterium (assembly GCA_038751255.1). Lineage (GTDB taxonomy): Bacteria > Pseudomonadota > Alphaproteobacteria > Rhodobacterales > Rhodobacteraceae > JANSYP01. The sequence continues at coordinate 5,181 of JBCDGN010000088.1, read as the reverse complement.
CGTCCATGTCTGGTTCTTCGACGGCAACAAAGATCAGTCGTGTTGCCGGGTCCATCTGGATGTCTCGATCCGTTGCGGATTTGCGGACGACCTGACGGTGCACTTGGCTTTCCGGCGGTACGTCAATTACGATGTCGCCTTGAATGGTGGCTTGGCAGCCCAAACGGCGCCCTGGGATCAACCCACGCTTTTCGTCATAGCGTGCCTCGACAGAGTTCCAGGGTGACAATGCATCGGGCGTAACGGTAATCCCGTGTTTCGAATAAGTCCCGGTGCCCGGGGTAACTTGGCACTTGGAACAAATACCGCGTCCGCCACAGACGCTATCGAGATCCACGCCCAGTTGTCGTGCCGCGTCCAAAACCGCTGTTCCCGCCGGAAAACGGCCCCGTTTTCCAGAGGGCGTGAAGATAACGAGGGGATCGGTGGCGCTCACAATTTGGTCCTTCGACGAATTTTACCTTTGGACAGGCTTGACCGGCTATGCTTATCCATCAAGCCCCTGAGAGATAGAGCAATAATAGAGGCGCACCAGAGCAAGATGAGCGACATTTTCCCTTATCCCCGCCCCGGCAGCAACCCAATTGCGACGCATGACACCGCCCCTGTGGCCGCACCGGTTGCAGAGGTCACTTTGGCATTTGCGCCACCGGGGGAGGCACTTGGGACTGACAAAGAAGTGCGTCTCGATCTGTCAGGTGTGGAGCGCTATCGAGACACGCTGTTTCTAGGGAGTGATGAAACCTCCGGGATCGAGGTTCTGCGCCGCGGGTCACAGAATTGGGGTGAGCATGTTCACATCCCTTTGCATGATTTCTTTGACCTGCCAGGTGGTCCAGAGGGCGAGATGGATATCGAAGGGGTGGCTGTCCATCAAAACTGGCTTTGGCTCACAGGTTCTCATGCGCTCAAGCGCGGCAATGCAAGAGGGATCGCTGACCCAACGGCTGCGATGAAGAAACTCGGTAGGCTCCGCTTCGATATCAATCGTCAGTTTGTCGGACGTCTGCCAATTTGCGACACACCGGATGGACCGCGCCCCGTGCTGCGGGACGGAGACCGGCGCGCTGGCCATCTGAAATTCACCAAATCGGGGAAGTTGCGCAAGTGGCTGAGCTGCGATCCATTGCTGGGCCCCTTTGTCGATTTGCCGAGCAAAGACAACGGTCTGGATATCGAGGGCCTCGCGGTTCTTGGCAACAGATTATGGCTGGGACTCAGAGGTCCGGTCCTGCGCGGCTATGCAAGCATTGTGGAGCTAGAACTTAAGGCGGATAAAAAGGGCCGCCTAAAGGCAAAGCGGATCGACGGGCGTCGGCGCTACCGGCTCCATCTTTTGCCGACGGCCGGTGCGGGCGTCCGCGATCTGGTCCGAGATGGAGATGATTTGCTGGCCCTCCTAGGCCCGGCCATGGCAGGCGATGGGGCAACATCGGTCCTGCGGTGGCGCGATGGTGTTCATCGCAGGACCTCGGGCGTTTGGAATGGACCTGAGGTCGAGACCGCGCTGGAGTTGCCCTATCGCGATCTCAAGGACAATCCCGAGGGGCTCACTCGCTGGGATGCTGATCACTGCCTCATCATTCACGACAGTCCGGCTGCACACAGACTATCGGCCACAGCGCATGAGATCCGCGGGGATCTTTGGCGGCTGCCTAGGCGCGATGCGTCCCCTCTGCCAGACCAGCCACAAACTGAAGGATCTCAGGCACAGGACGACCCTGTTCGACAAGTTTGACGATGGCCGATCCCACAACGGCACCATCAGCAATCTCGGCGATCGATTGCGCCGTTTCTGGCGAGCGGATGCCAAAGCCTACGACAACTGGCAACTCGGTTGCCGATTTGATCCGGGCAACTTCCGGGGCGACCGCTGAGGCATGAGCCTCTGCTGAGCCAGTTATCCCTGTGATTGAGACATAATATACAAAGCCCGACGTGTTTTGGAGCACCGTCGGCAGTCTTGCGTCATCTGTCGTGGGTGTCGCGAGACGGATAAAGTTGAGCCCCGCTGCTTGTGCTGGCAAACACAACTCGCTGTCTTCCTCGGGCGGCAGATCGACAACGATCAAGCCATCGATCCCGGCCTCTTTTGCGTCTTGCAGAAAGCGTTCCACGCCACGGCTATAGATGGGGTTATAGTAGCCCATCATCACAATCGGTGTGACCTGATCGGTTTCGCGAAAAGCGCGCGCAAGCTTAAGGGTTTTTTCCAGCGTCTGACCGGCCTCAAGAGCGCGTTGCCCCGCCAATTGGATCGTCGGTCCATCGGCCATCGGATCGGTGAAGGGCAAGCCCAACTCAATCACATCCACACCCGCGCTTGGCAGGCCGCGCACGAGTTCAAGCGAGGCTTCATAGTCGGGATCGCCGGCCATGACATAGGCCACGAAGGCTTTCTTACCTTCTGCCCGCAGCGCCGCGAATTTCTGATCGATCCGTGTCATGGCCTTGTTCCTCATCTCTCGGCGTTGGGGTTTGGCCGATGGGGCCCCGATTGGCAATCCCTTCTCTTTTTGGGGCAGGGACCTGCTTTTTCCGGCAAAGCACGTCCTGCGTTTGACATCACGCCATTGCAGCCGCTGGTCTCTGCCCCTAGAAGCGGCCCGTCGCGATCAAGGGGATAAATATGGGCTTTCGTATGGGGATTGTCGGGCTGCCGAATGTGGGGAAGTCCACCTTGTTCAATGCATTGACCCGCACCGCCGCAGCGCAGGCGGCGAACTTCCCATTTTGCACCATTGAGCCCAATGTGGGCGATGTTGCGGTGCCGGATGAGCGGCTTGATAAGCTGGCGGTGATCGCGGCATCCAAACAGGTGATCCCGGCGCGGATGACCTTCGTCGACATCGCCGGGCTGGTGAAGGGTGCTAGCAAGGGCGAGGGGCTGGGCAATCAATTCCTGGCCAATATCCGCGAGGTTGATGCCATTGCTCATGTGCTGCGCTGCTTCGAAGATGACGACATCACCCATGTAGATGGCCGGATCGACCCTGTCGCGGATGCCGAGACGATCGAGACCGAATTGATGATCGCCGATATCGAAAGCATCGAAAAGCGGCTGCAGAATCTCAGCCGGAAAGTGCGCGGCGGTGACAAGGAGGCGGTGCAGCAAGAAAGGCTTCTGAAGGCCGCCCTTACTGTGTTGGAAGAGGGGCAACCGGCACGAGTGGTCGAGATTGCAGCGGAAGATGCGAAAGCCTGGAAAATGCTCCAGCTTCTGACCGCCAAGCCTGTGCTTTTCGTGTGCAATGTCGAAGAAAATTCAGCGGCCGACGGCAACGCTCAATCGGCCAAAGTGGCCGAGATGGCCGCCAACCAAGGCGCGGGGATCGTCATTATCTCTGCCGCGATTGAAGAAGAGATCAGCCAACTCGACACTGACGAGGCGGATGTCTTTCTTGAAGAGATGGGATTAGAAGAAGCCGGGCTCGATCGCTTGATCCGCGCAGGCTATCAGCTTTTGCAGCTAGAGACCTATTTTACCGTCGGGCCCAAAGAAGCGCGTGCCTGGACCATCAAACAAGGCACACGGGCGCCTCAAGCGGCGGGCGTGATTCATGGCGACTTCGAACGCGGCTTTATCCGCGCTGAGACAATTGCTTACGACGACTATATTGCCCTCGACGGCGAACAAGGCGCGAAAGAAGCCGGGAAGATGCGGGCGGAGGGCAAGGCTTATGAGGTCAAGGACGGTGACGTCCTGCATTTCCTCTTCAACGCCTAAACTGCTTGTTATCTGGGCAACACGCCGCCGGTTCGTGATCGGCTACTTTGGAGCGGGCGATGGGATTCGAACCCACGACCCCAACCTTGGCAAGGTTGTGCTCTACCCCTGAGCTACACCCGCATCCTTTGCGTCTGGGTGAGATAGCGATCTGGCTGTGACGCCGCAAGTGGAAAATGCGGCTTTGCGGTTCTTGTTCCGGGTTGTCGCAAGGAGACGTTCAATCATCGATGTCGTTTTGCCAGCATTCAGGGCCCATGGACGCCGCACAGACGCGGGCGGGCATCTCTGGCACATATCCCGCGACCTCTTGGATCATTTACGCAAGTCGCGCTTGCACGAAACAGGCGTGATCTGTGACAGACCGGCAGGTAAAAAAGGCGCCCTTTCCGCCGATCACACAGTTCGCGAAGTGGTGTTCCAGTTTGGTCGCTTCGGCGTGGCATGACCTGAGTGTCATTACAGTGACACAAAGCATTTCACATAACGCTTACAAAAGAGCGTCCTGATAAGAGCATTACCTGTCGCCAGCAGCGTATCTCAGAAACAGTCAAAAAAGTAGAACCTAGACGCGATGAACAGATTGGGACAAGGAATTCTCAAAACCAGCGTCAATCTGTGTATTTATGTAAATCAATTCGCGAGACTCAACCCAACATAGAACCTGGTCGCCTTCGGGACCCAAGTTGCGAGGTGAGACATGCGGACACTCAAACTGATCCTGTTTTCTTTCCGTGAGCTTTCGGTCCTCGGTCACTAGCAGGCCGAAGCGGAGATGTTTGGCGGTGATATGCGCCGCGCCCATGCCGACACCCATCATGCGTTACAGATCGAGACGGCAATGGCACTACGTGCGCACACGGTTAGTGTTGTTCAGCGGGCTATTATTAGATCGGCTTGAAGCCCGCCGAAGCGACGGCTTTCGTCCAAAGAGAGCCGTCCACCATGGTTGCGGGCGATATCGGCCGCAATCGCAAGGCCGAGCCCGACCCCAGGGCGGCCGCTTTGATTGCGGGAGCTGTCGAGACGGGCAAAGGGTTTCAGCGCTTCGTTCTGCAGGCTTTTGGGGATCCCAGGTCCGTCATCCTCGACCCTAAAGCGCACAGCGTTTTCAAGCTGGTCAACACTGACCCAGGCCCGCGTCCCATAAAAAACAGCATTGGCAATCAGATTGTCGAGCGCCCGGGCGACCGCCATCGGGCGCATCATCATCATGCTGCCCTTCTCGATCAGCCGGTCAATGCTGACATCTCGTGCGGCACGCTCGGCTGATTTGACCACATCTTCTGCCAGCGAGGCCGGATCGGTCAGAGCCATATCATCGAGAGCATCACCGCGCGCGAAGGAAAGAAACTCATCGACCAACCGCTGCATCTCTTCCACATCGTTGCGAAGCGCCAGCGTGTCTTCGTTTTCATCCATGACGCTCAGCGCGAGCTTCATCCGAGTCAGCG
>JBCDGN010000087.1:0-16716 GCA_038751255.1 Pseudomonadota bacterium | reverse complement strand
GAAAGTCTGGGCCGAAGGAACCGCGTTCGACGGTTCTCAGTGAAGAGGAAGACGCTGTCGTCGTCGCCTTCCGTCGGCACACTCTGCTTCCGCTAGACGACTATCTCTATGCGCTGTGGCCCAAAATCCCGCCCCTTACGCGGTCTTCTCTGCATCGCTGCCTTCAGCGGCATGGCATATCGCGCTTGCCCGTCATGAGCGGTGACAAACCCAAGAAGCAACGGTTCAAGCGTTATCCGATCGGGTTCGGCCCTCTCACTCGGACCGGTGGCGTTCAGGGCCTCTCGCCATATCGACATTGCCGAGCTGCGAACAGCAGAGGGTAAGCTCTATCTATTTATGTGGCCATTGACCGAACAAGCAAGTTCGCCGAGCAGCCCCGCAATTGGAACACCATCATCTCGCGGCCAATGCGGTTCGACGTTTCCGCGGCTTGCGCGGCCCCACCGGGGCCACGGTCCCCTTCAACTCTGCGAAGCGAACGGGATCGAGCACCGGCTAACAAAGCCCTACCATCCGTGGACCAACGGCCAGGTCGAGCGGATGAACCGGGCGATCGAGGATGCGACCGTCAAGCGATACCACGACGACAGCCACGAACAGCTCCGCAGCCACCTCGCCGACTTCCTCGATTCCTACCACTTCGCCCGTCGCCTCAAGACCCTCAGTGGTCTCACACCCTACGAGTGCATCTGAAAGATCTGGACATCAGAGCCAGACCGATTCAACATCAATCCGATCCACCAGATGCCGGGTCTGAACACTTTCAGCGCTTGCTTTGCATGAGCGCATTAAGCGATTGTGGCCGCACGCGATCAGGAGGATTGGCGCCCCGCTTATTGGACGGGCTTGCCGCAAGAATTTTCTCGCCTTTGTGAATGTTGATGCGGATGGCTTGGGAAAGTGCGCATCGAAAACGTGCGAACATTGGAGCAGTCCCTGATAACCGCCGCGAATTTCGCGCGCGAGAGACCTTTTGCGACAAAACTGTGCATTTCCATGTCGCGTCCGCGCTAGGAGAAGCTGGAAATTCGAGCAAGATTTATTCCAGAACCGCGGCGAGTGTCTGATGGATCTCATCGCGGGCAAGAAGGAAGGATTGCGTCATGCTCGATCGACAAACGACAAATCAGCTCAGATACGCAACGGAACGTGCGGACCTCGCAGCTGCCTTCCGCTGGACAGCGCGGTTGGGCATGCATGAGGCGGTGGCGAACCATTTCAGCCTGGCGGTCAATGCGGATGGCACGCGGTTCCTGATCAACCCAAATCAACGTCATTTCGCCCGGATCAAGGCCTCTGATCTATTGTTGCTCGACGCAAATGACGCCACCACAATGGATCAGCCAGACGCCCCAGATCCAACGGCCTGGGGCCTTCACGGTGCGATCCATCGCGTGGTGCCGCACGCCCGCTGCGTCATGCATGTCCATCCGATCCACGCCACCGTCCTCGCAAGCCTTGCGGACAGCACATTGCCGCCGATCGACCAAAATTGCGCGACCTTCTACGACCGCTATGTGATTGACGAGAATTATGGCGGGTTGGCCCTGGAAGAAGAAGGCGAACGCTGCGCGGCCATGCTTTCCGATCCCAAGAAAAAAGTAATGATCATGGGCAACCACGGCGTGCTGGTGGTTGGAAACACGGTCGCGGACACGTTTAATCGGATGTTTTACTTCGAGCGTGCCGCCGAGACCTATATCCGCGCGCTACAGACCGGTCAGCCGTTGCGGGTGCTGTCCCATGAGATCGCGGAAAAGACCGCCCAGGAACTCGACGGGTATCCAGATCAGGTCGATCGTCACTTGAGCGAGCTCAAGGCGATCCTCGATGACGAGGGCGACAGCTATGCGCGCTGACGGCTCAACTGTCGCGCTCAACCCTTCTGGACTGACTGTCGAGATCGACGGCGTTCCTTTCTACTTTAATGCGTGGTGGCTGCGCAGCGCGTGTTCAAGCGCGATTGATCCCATTACCCGAGAGCGGGTTCTCGACCTGTCCACCTTCTCTGAAAGCCCAAAAATCGCTTCAGCGCGTGTGGTCGGCGAAACCTTGTTGATCGAGTGGCAGTCAGAGCCACTGGTCACCCGGCTCTCACTCAACGAGCTTGCCCAAATTGGGACGCATGGGGGCAAGGCCGATCCGGCGGCACTTCCCAGACGACTTTGGTACGCCGATGCGTATGACAGCTTTGTCCGTGTTTCTCAGTCCGAACTCGACCAAAGCGACGCAGCCCGCGCGAGACTGGCACGAGCGCTGATCGTAGACGGCGTAGCGATTGTCACCGGGATGGAGAATTCCGAGGCTGGTCTCGCTCGGCTCGTCTCCTGCTTAGGTCCTGTCACCCCAAGCGCAGAGGGCGAGACATTCGAAGTGCGGGTTGAGATCGAACCAACCAACCTGGCCTTCACCTCCAAGTCACTGGAGATGCACACGGACCTCCCAGGAGAGGAATGGGCGCCAGGGATACAGTTTCTCCATTGCCGAGCCAACACGGTGGACGGCGGCATGTCGCTCTTTGCCGATGGGGCGGCGGTGGCCGCAGCGCTCCGGGCGGAAAATCCTGACTTTTTCAGGTTGTTGACCGATCATGCCATCCCCTTTTTCTACCGGCATGATCTGATGGACTACCGCGCGCATCAGCGGGTCATCGAGCTTGATGCGCGAGTAGACGTGAGCGGCGTCACGGTCTCGCAACATCTGATGGACGATATTGATCTGCCTCAGGACCTGCTGGACAGCTACTTCCCTGCGTTGCACCGGTTTCTGCAGTTGCTCAATGATCCTCGCTTTGTCTGCCGGTTTCGATTGAACCCTGGTGAGTGCATTACATTCGACAATCACCGCATCGTTCATGGCCGGGAGGCCTACTCTGCGGACAGCGGCGAGCGTCATTTGCGGGGGTGCTACACCGACCGGGGTGCTCTGCGCAGCACCTACCGCGTCCTGGCGCGTCAAGGGTGTCTGGACGAAAACAACACACCGCCAATCCGTGGAAAAAACGTTCGCGGACACGTCGCAGAAGAGATGCAGACGCTGTCCAATTCTTAGTTCTGCATCAGGGCAAACTCGCGATACGGCGAACCACCGCAAGAGAGTTCGACCCCAACCTATCACGCGGCGGCGGTTTGCGCTGCCAACGCCCGCCGCGGCCGTTCATCAAGGCCGTTGACCTTGGGAACTTTCACTGTCACAGGCCCGGTCCTGGTCTGTACGGCCCGCTCGGGATGATAACCAGCACCAACCGCCGCCGCGCGTCCGTGCGCTATCCGGCGCTCTGAAAACTGGGCCAAAAAGGCATCTCTCTCCGCTTCACTGCGGCCTGGAGGAGCTCACGAGCTCCTTTGCGCAGAAGATCAGTCAGCGGGTCGGTGACCGTGTCTCGACCAGAAAAATCAATGATGGTAGCGTCGTCCATGATGGTGGTGCTCCTTTGGTTGGTGGCTTGTGTCGCAACAACAAGCCAACCAGATGCACCGCCGTCATTCAAACTGCCCGAACACCAGATTCACTCATCGCTCCGGTCGCGAGCCCTACCAACGCGTTATTCGGTTAAGCGGATTTCCCTTGCAAGTCTGAGCCTGGAATAACTTGATGTTAGATTTCACTCAGCGGCCTCTCAAACGAGCGCCTTACTCGCTGCGCAGTCTGGGTCTCCCAGAGTATGATCGTTGACGGAAATGCTTAAGCAAGCACAAATTCAGGTGAAGGCTTGCGCCGTAAAAGATTCGCCGGACAAGCCGGTGCCGCAGTCAGGGTACGAGAATGGTACGCGATTAATCTCCAGCGGGCCTGCCACAACTCACTCGACAAGCGACAGCAGGTGAGAGGTCAAAAAGACATCACCTCACAGGCATATCGGCCGGTCCGCAAAGTCTAAGGTTACGTTGACGCGCGATGTCGGAACCAACCCAAGGCTAAAATCCCCGTCAAGAGCAGAGCCCCTCCGGCAGGAAGCGGGATAGCGGCTGTGGCCGCGGGCATGAATGTCGCATTGCCCGCGCTTGGCGTGAAAGAACCGCCAGGGTCATCGGTGAGCCCCGCGGCAAAGACCCCAGGCGCAAGATTTAAAACGCTGATCGATGACGAGGTGACTGCGGGGGGCGTGTTGTCGTCCCCGTTTGACGCAAAAAACGCCGAGGTCAACTGACCGAACGTGACCGTGAAACTGTTGTTGATGGGAGAGCCAATGTATTCTCCAATCCCAAAACCGAGAGAATTGGTCAAAACCTCAAAGCTTGTCGCTGCGGTCGTGCCTTCTGACAACCCTCTAACGATGCCGGTAACAGTCCCGCCACCGTTTGCCGTGTTTTCGAAGCTAAACTTAAAATCGAGCGCAGTGGCACTTGTTGCGCCAATGCTGCTGAGCGCAAAGACTGCTGCGGCTGCAAGCGTTCTGAAGTCCATGATCCCGGTCCCAATCTACGAAAAATACCAAGGCGCCTAGACGCCAACCCCTGCAAAAAGTGGAGCGCCAAAAAAACTTTCTGTCAACAAAATACCTTTTGGCTGTGGTGCTGCACCTGAAATCGACCAAGACCTCTGAGGTGGTGCTGAAGAATCGGCCAAGAACGTTGTTCAGGACTTGCCGTGGATGCGCGTCACGCCAGGCAAGACGGTCAACATGCCCCCTGCTCGATAAGACCGTCTTCAAAATCTGACGCTCTGACTCTAGCGGCGAGTTCCTTGAACTTTATCTCGGGGTTCTGCCCGGCTTCTCTATGCGCCAATATGCCAGAGCATGACCACGCTCTGAACCCGTGCCCTTACCGGGTCTGGAATATCTTAACGTCGGATTTCACCCCGAGGACTGGCAGATGTGGGCCGTACTCGCTGCGCAGTTCCGTGGCGCGGCCGCTGTCAATCCAGGCCGCCGTGGTTGCAGCGCAGTCTGGATCCTCCAGCGTATGATCGTTGAAGGAAATGATTAGGAGCCCACCAGGGGTAAGCGCCTCCATCAACGTGTTGAAAACAGAGATCGGCGCGGCGCCCGCCCCGATCACGCCAATTGCGGCCACGACACCATAGGCCCCTTTGATCAGAGGCGGCGCTGATTTAGGGTCAAACAGCTTCAACCTTCTGTAGACGCCCGTTTCCTCGGCTTTGGCGATCATCTCTTGGGAAATATCGAGACCATCGATGCAGGTGAAGCCCTGCGCCGCAAACGCTTTCCCGGACAAACCTGTACCACAGCCAAAGTCTAAGATCGGGGTGGCTTTGTCGATGACCACATCGGCGAGCAGGCGTGCCGCGCGCGCGGGCGTGACATAGCCGTTTTCGGCCACTTCCGCGTCGTAGCTTTCCGACCACTCAGCATAGAATTTGAGTGTCTCTTCTGGCGTTTTGGCCTGATAGACCTTATCGAAGTATTTCTCTGTCATACTGTACAGGCTAGGCCTTGCTGAAGGGCCGCGTCCAGGATGACCGACTGAGCTTTGGAAAACCTGAGGATGCCATTATTGCCCTTCAACCAGCCAACCTTCCTCACCCTAAGGCAGAACCCGAACGACGTGAGATCAGACATCGTGCAGTCTTGTTGTGCAAGTGGTCCCAAAATGGGCACACTGCACGTCGACTTTAACTGAATGTTAATGAAACCTTAAAAATTTCGAAAGATATTGGACGGCACCGCTCAAGCCGTTCTTCAATTTGTCCAACCCGCGCAATTGCAGATGTCGAGGAACCACCAATCCAATGTCAATGACAAACGACTTTCGGCAATCCCGGAAGAGGAAGTCATTGCGCAGCAGGTGTTTGCCATCACGCGCCTGACGCCAACGATGATGGCGGCCAACATCGTCAACTCTTTAGCGCTGATATTGGTGTTGATCCTGGCAGGTGAATTGGACGCGAGCGCTTTGGTCTGGTTCGCAGTGGTGTTCACACTTGCCGCAGCCTCTTTGATCAAACATGTCAGGCTGCGAAACAAGACCTTTCCCTCAAGGCTGTCACGACGATCACGAGAGCGCCTTATCTTCCACTCTGCGCTTCTTGGCGCGATCTGGGCGTTTCCTGGCATCCTCATATTGCCCATGGCCACGGCCACAACGCAGGCCTTTCTCATCGCTGTGGCGGCCGGGATGACCGCCGGGGGTGCCATCACGCTCTACCCGATCCCTCGGGCGGCGCTTCTTTTCTCGGGGATCATTGTGGTCGGCTACACCATTGGGTTTTCATTTGTCGGCGACCCCAGCCTGATCGCCTTTGCCATGGTGTCAGTCGCCTTTTTCATCTGCATTTACCAAAGCATCGTTCGACATGAAGAGATTTTCGTGTCCGAGTTCCGAACACGGCGTGAGCTCGCGGAAAAAAATGCCGTGATCGAAGACCTTCTGAAAGAGACGCGGCTCAAAGCGTCTCGCAAGGAACGCGAAGCCGAAGCAAAGCTTGCGCAAGCGCAAAAGATGGAAGCAATCGGCACGCTGACCGCCGGCGTTGCGCATGACTTCAATAATCTTCTCGCTGTCATCATGGGGAACATCGAACTGGCGCAAATCGATCCCGACAATCGAGAGAGCGAAGAGTATCTGACCTCTGCGCATTCCGCCGCGCATAGAGGGGCCGAACTGACCCAGCGGCTGCTGTCCTTTGGGAGGAAGGCAACGCTTGTCGCAGAAGTGCAGGATATAAATACGGTCCTGGATGGGATGATGCCGCTTTTGCGGCGGACAACGCCTGCGTCCATTTCTATCGACCTTCAGTGTTCCGACGAACCCACCTACGCAAAAATCGACAAGGGTCAGTTTGAAAGCGCTGTCTTAAATTTGGTGATCAACGCTCGGGATGCGATGAGCCATGGCGGTCATCTGACCATCCAGTCATCGCATTGCGTCCGAACGACCATCTCGACACATGACGGAGAGGACATTCGCCCCGGAAGCTATGTTCAGGTTATGGTCAAGGACACGGGCGTCGGAATTCCGCCAGAGATGATGAAACGTGTGTTCGAGCCGTTCTTTACCACCAAAGGCATCGGCCAAGGCTCGGGGTTGGGGCTTGCCATGGTCTACGGCTTCCTGAAGCAATCTGGTGGTGTGTCTGAGATCGAAAGCGAAGTCGGGGGCGGGACCACAGTCACCCTTTACTTTCCTGCGGCGCAGGAAGAACCGGCACAAATCGGCTATGAAGATCCGCGCCAAGAGATCGAAAGGATCCGGGCCTACTCCGCACTTGTTGTGGAAGACGATCCTGCCGTCATGAAGCTCGTTCAAAAGCAGCTGTCTTTGCTTGGTCTGAGTGTGAAGGTCGCCTCAAGCGGGGATGAGGCCTTTCGGATGCTGAATACAGGATTCAAATTTGACCTGGTCGTCACCGATTTTAGCATGCCTGGCCATCTGCAGGGCTCTTCCCTGGCGCGGTGCATCCTAAGCGATTTTCCGGAAACCAAAGTGATCTTGGTGTCAGGCTATCCCGCAAACGCCTATGAAGAGCTTCAGTCTCTTCCGGCCAAAGTGCCCTGTCTGACGAAACCGGTCGACCTCGCATTGCTCAATACGACCATAAAAGATGTGTTGGACACACTGCGAGAAGAAGGAAAAATGCGCGATCCGACCGCATGACCTTTTGAAGGCTTCATAGCTTGAGAAGCCCTTTACGTTGAGGTGGCTTTCAAATTGCCTCTGGGAAGCGCGCCACGAAAACTCGGCATAGCGGGCCAACTTCATCGCCGTACCTCCCATCGGGTGTCCGGTTTAGGTGGTCGTCACCAAATGAACTGGTCTGACTGTTCTGGCAACGTAGAGGACGGTCTGACCCATCCATTGTGATCTTGTGCAGCACGCAAACAATTGAGCAGGCGTCGTCGCTGCGGCCGAAGTGAACATCAATCGTTTCTGCCCCGACCAGTTTTTCCAATTATCGTTGCGGAACGCAGGCGCCAATATCTTAAATAGGTGGCCGCAGCACCTATATATAAACCATTCGCGAAAAACGGGTTTTACATGCGCCGGGCCATCTGTCTGGACCCGGAGTAGTGGCCCTTTGTCTCGCATGTCCTTGTCTTGTTCTCGGGGAGAAATGCTATGCTTGATCGTCTTCTTGCCCCCTGTGCTGTCGTTGCGATGGCGGTTTCGGCTCAGGCGCAGACAACTGTGCCTTTTGCCTATGCCTGGTCCTTTCAGGGTCCGACGGCTCCTTACTTCGTGGCCGAAGAAAACGGCTACTTCAAAGAGGCCGGGATAAATCTTGACATGCACCGCGGTACGGGTTCGGTGGAAAATGTGGCGCGGGTGGCCTCCGGGGCTTATCCCTTGGGCTTTGCCGATATCAATGCGCTCGTGACCTTTCTCGACCGAAATCCCGATGCTCCGGTCACCGGAGTGATGATGTTCTTTGACCGGCCCGCTTACGCGGTGATCGGACGGAAGAGCCTCGGCGTGACTGACCCTAGTGATCTCGAAGGGATCACCCTGGGGGCACCGCCCGGCGATGCGGCTTGGGCGCAGTTCCCAGCCTTTGCCCTGGCCAATGACATAGATCTCGACAAGATCAATGTGGAGCCTGTGGGCTTTCCGATCCGTGAGGTGATGCTGGCGGAAGGTAAGGTGGATGCTGTGACGGGTTTTTCGACCTCGTCCTATTTCAACCTTCTGGGTCTCGGTGTCCCGGCAGAGGATATCTCAGTGATGCACATGTCAGATCATGGGTTGGAGCTTTACGGCAATGCGATCATCGTAAACACCGATTTCGCGCAAGCCAATCCTGAGATCGTGCGCGGATTTCTCGATGCGCTGGCGCAGGGGGTTAAAGACACCATCCAGGATCCCGTGGCGGCGATCGAGACAGTTCAACGGCACAGCCCGGCTTTAGACCCAGACCTGGAGCTTGAAAGGCTGCAGATGATGCTCACGAGTTTCGTTCTGACCGATTTCACCCGCGAAAACGGGTTCGGCACCATCGATCCGGAGCGGTTCGCGCAGGCCATCGAGCAATTGCGCACCAATCAAGATTTTGCCTCTGACCCGAACCTGGCGGCCTATTTCACCGACGCCTATCTGCCCGAAGGCGGATTCGCACTGAAATAGGGTGGTGGGGCGGCCTCGATGCTCTCTGTGCCCGGGGGCATCGGGGCCGTTGTGTTTCTGCGAGCCCGGGCTTTACTGAGACAGGGTATCCACCGGCAACCCGCTGGGAACCTCGCTTGGGATCTCATAGGCGACCGCCGCCGCTTCAGCGCCCGTGAGGCTTTCAAGAAAGGCCACAAGATCCGCGATCTCGCCCTCTGTGAGCTTTGGTTTGAGGTAGATATCTCGTGCGCGAGCTTGGCGGGCCATTTCCAGCCGGTCGGATTGGATCACGAAATCGACCGGTTGCAACCAATCGGCACTTGGTAGCGTCACCATCTCTGGGGACCATGTTGCGCGCGCCGCCTCTGGGTCGAGATGGTGGCGGATCATCGCCCCTAGCGTTGGGTAAGCCCCGTTATGGCCATATGGTGCAGTCAGCGCCACATTGCGCAGCATCGGCGTGCGGAAACGGTAAGCGTCCGCGGCGGCATCGCTTTCGCCCATACGGCCCACATCCCGTGCCATCGGGTCAAAGCGACGGGTGCGTCCCGGTCCGAAAGCGGGCAGGCCAAGCGCGCGGAACTGATGATCGGAGAAAAGCGGCCCGGCATGGCATCCTGCGCAAGCGGCTTTTCCAAAAAAGAGATCGCGGCCGCGGTGTTGCGCAGGGGAGAGCGCTGTGGCGTCTCCAGCGAGATAGGCATCGTAAGCGCTATCGAGGCTTTGGAACTCCTCAGCGATGAAAGCCCCAATCGCATTGGCGATCTCAACGATGCTGACCTGTTCGGGGCTGTCGATATGCGGGAAAGCTGCCACGAAGCCCTCGCCATAGGCAGGAATCGAGCGGACCCGTTTGGCAAGGATTGGCCAAGCCCGGTCGATCCGGTCATTGACCGCTCCCGCCACTTCGTTTTCTTCATGGTGCCCGGCCATTTCGGTCTCAGACGTCACCGGAAACAGCGCTTGGGCGGCCAACACAGTGTCGAGGCCCTGGGGAAGCCATTCCTCAGCGGGCGTGTTGAACCCGTTGCCATAAAGCGGGTCTGCGCTGATCCGCCCGTCATGCATAAGCACGTTGATCTGCGATGCGCCAAGGTTCCAAAGGCCCGGCGCGTTGCGCGGCACCCGCCGATTGATCCGGTCACGCCCGGTGCCGGTGGTACGGTGAGGTCCGAGCCCCCGCCCGCCTTCGCCAACCCCAAGCGACAGCTTGTCTGAGGTTCCAAGAGCCGGGTGGTGGCATGTCGCACAGGCGATGTTCTTGTTGCCCGAGAGGATCTTGTCGTAGAAAAGAAGCCTCCCCAAATCGACCTTTTGCGGGTCTGCTTTTGGGAAAACCGGGGTCTCCGTCGCGAAGGCGGTGCCGAGCGTCAGACCAGAACCGAGAATGAAACAAAGAGCCCATAGAACCCGATGATGCGCCTGTCCCTTTTCCTGTGCCTGCTGGGCTTTCCTGCCTTGGCCGATATCGAGACAGGCCGCGATTTGATGGAGGATGGGAAATTTGCCGAGGCCTATGAAGCTCTGGAGCCTGCGGCGCGTTCGGGCAATGCCGACGCCGAAGAGCTCATAGGGATCATGTATGCGTTGGGGCTCGGGGTGGAGCGTGACGACCGGCGTGCCTTTGAATGGTACTTGCGCAGCGCCATGAAGGGCCATCCCGGGGCGCAGTCGGGCGTGGGATGGTATTACGAGATCGGCCGCGGTATGCCCTCGCCCGATTTGGTGCGGGCCTATATGTGGTACACGCTGTCCGCAATCGGTGGCGATCCCGACGCCGCGATCAGCCTTGAAGAAGTGGTCAAAAAAATGACGCCGGAAGAGATCGAAGCCGCCCATATTCTCGTGCGCGATTACAAACCTTGGATGTACCCGTTCCGATAAGTCTTGCCGCATTGGACCCTTCGGTGAAATCGGGGGTCATTTTGATCCTCACAGTCAGCGGCGCAATCCCTCTGAAAAAGGCTTAATCGGCGGGGGTTGAGCTTGGCCCATTAACCAGCGCCATCGCGAGATCGGTGAGCATATCGGCCACTTGCTCTGTGGACATCGCCAGAGAACTCGCGGTGACTGAATAGCCTTCGATGAAGGGCAAAAGCAGGGACTTCAACCGGTCTTGGGTCTTTGGGTCGCTTGGTGTGCCGAGGATAAAATCGGCGATCAGTTCTGCGAAACGCTGGTAGTAGTCATCCAGATTTTCCCGAACCGCTGGATTTCGGGACGAGATCGCCCAAAGCTCGCGAAAGATGCGGCACATATCGGTTAGCTCTTCCCCATGTCGGAGCCCGGAGAGAATGAGCAAACGCGCTCGGTCGCGGGGTGTGGGGGCAGCAATGTCTTTGGTCAGCCGCGTCACCTCTGCGGTGCAGTCTTCGATATAGCGCGCCACCATTGCCTTGAGGACGTCATCGCGAGACTTGAAATAGTATTGCACATTGCTCAGGCGCATCCCCGAACACTCGGCGATCTTGCGCATGGTGAGCCCGGCATCCCCTGTCTCTTTCAAAAGGCTCAGCGCACAATCGAGGATACTCTCTTCCTTGCTTGGTCGGTCGTCCGTTTGGACCATCATGCGCGTCAGGCTTTCGTCTCAGGGACTTGGGTTCGGGCGTTATTTCACCTTTGCGTCCTTGAAGACAATAGCAGGTTGACTGGTTTGGTCATATGACCTAATTCGCTATAGGTCAGTTGACCAAAACTTACAGATAGGCCCATGATGATCGACGCGCTTCGAACACCCGACACTCGCTTTGAAAACCTACCGGGGTTCACTTTCACCCCCCACTACCTGGACAGTCTGCCAGGTTACGAGGGATTGCGGGGTCACTATTTGGACGAAGGCGACCCAGATGCAAAAGAGGTGTTCCTATGTCTTCACGGCGAGCCAAGCTGGAGCTATCTCTATCGCAAGATGATCCCGGTCTTTGCGGCTGCGGGATTGCGCGTTATTGCGCCGGATTGGCTGGGCTTTGGACGCTCTGACAAACCAACTGACGACGACGTCTACAGTTTCGATTTTCACCGGACCTATATGCTCGCCCTTATCCGACACCTGGATTTGCAGAACGTCACCTTGGTCTGCCAGGATTGGGGCGGGGTGCTGGGCCTGACTCTGCCGATGGAGATGCCAGAACGCTTCAAGCGGCTCTTGATCATGAACACCGGGTTGATGGCAGGCCCCGTCAAGAGCGCGGCGTTCGAAGAATGGAAAGCAGATATCATTTCTCACCCCGACGTTCCGGTCGACGCCATCATGCAAAAATATGAACCGGTGATCAGCGATGCCGAGGCTGCTGCCTATAAGGCGCCCTTTCCAGATCATCGCTACAAAGCCGGCGTTCGGAAATTCCCCAAACTGATTGCAACGACCATGGATGCGCCGGGAGTTGCCACTTCTCAGCGTGCTGCCAAGTTTTGGTCTGAGGATTGGCAGGGTGAAAGTTTTATGGCGATCGGCATGCGGGATAAAATGCTCGGCCCCGATGTGATGAATTTCATGCGCACCATCATCAAAGGGTGCCCCGAGCCGATGGAAGTTTCAGAAGGTGGGCATTTCGTACAAGAACATGGCGCTGAAATCGCGAGACGTGCGTTGGTGGCTTTTGGGCTTGAAAGGGCCATCGAGAGCGCTGGCTGAGGCATCTAAAACAGCGTTTTGACCCAGGCCACGAAGGGATCCACCAGCCGATGGCGCGGGCCTCTTGGGGTGACGGCCAAATAGCGCGCGTAAAGCTTCTTCGGCAGCGGCACTTCCCCCAACCGCCCTGCGTCAAGATCCTCCCGCGTAAACTGTTCGCTAAATAGCGTCGCCCCAAACCCTTGTCGGACCGCCTCGAGCAGCAAGTTCGGGCTGCCCATGGGGACAAATGTCAAGCGGTCAACCTCGAGCCCGCAATCGCGCATCATCATCAGCTTGCTCGACATGCCTTCATGTTCAAGCCAAGGCAGGGATTGCGGGTCCGAAGACGCGTCCTCCAACAGTTTCGGGGCTACAATCCCAACCGCGAGCGTCGTGGCCACCGGTTCCACATCGACCCCCGGCCAGGAGAGATCTGCATTGTATGGAATGGCGCGGATGGCGAGATCGAACCCCTCGCCTACGATGTCCACGTATTCGCGCGCCGGATGAATCGAAATCTCGGCGCCTGGGTGTTTGTCCCAAAACTCCCAGAGCCGCGGCGCGATCATGCGGTCCACCAAAAAGGGCGAGGCAGTAACCCGAATGCCGCGGCGCTGTTCGCGCGCACGCAAAGTGGCGATCCCGTTGGATATCGTTTCAAACCCATCGCCCAAGGCGCGCGCCAGCTCTGCCCCCACCGCGGTCAGCCGTATGGACCGGCCATCGCGCACGACAAGGCTCAGGCCAAGATCTTTTTCAAGCGCGCGAACCTGCTGCGCCACCGCTGCATGGGTCACATTCAGCGACCGGGCGGCACTTGCAAAATCTCCGCCCCGTGCGGTGGCATCAAAAGCCCTGAGCGCTGAGAGGGACGGCAGGTTCCGCCAATCCATAGACATGATAGCTCTTCTTTCATTTCAGAGTATTTTCCTGATTAGCAATGAACCAGCAGCCTCGCTAGAAACTCTTGAATTAAAGATCATCCGAGGGAGATATGGATGCTTGGTGGAAAGGAACCCATGTTCGCTAAACCGCAGGCGGAGTATCTAAAACTGCAAAGCTCGGATCTCCGCTTGGTGGCGTATTCTCGTGTGGAGGATGTGCCGATGGAAGATGCGCGGGCTCTTTTGACCGCCCATGTGAACTGGGCCTATGATCAGATCCGTGCGCTTGGCGCGCCCGATTTCGATGCCATGGCCCATGTGGCGCGCTTCTTTGAACATTTCGACGATGTGCTGCCACCCAAAGGCGCTTATTTCCTCGTCCATGACCGCGATGGATGTCCTGTGGGAACCGGGTCATTGCGCTCGATCTCTTCGGAAACCGGCGAGATGAAACACCTTTATGTGCGGCCAGAAATGCGTGGTCGGGGCCTTGGCGAGGCGCTTATCTCTGCGCGGATCTCAGCGGCGCGGGAGTTGGGACTGCGCACTTTGGTCGCCGATACGTTTCGCGGAAATGGTCCGATGATCCATCTCTATCACCGCCACGGCTTTACCGACACCGCCCCGTATGATTGCTTAGCAGCGAAGATCACACCAGAGCTCGGCCCTCACCTGCGTTACTTTCAGATGGCGCTTTGAGGTCTCGGCCCGATAGAAAGCTAAGACTTGCACTACGCCCCTGATCGCGGGTTTCCGACGACGGAATTTGCGGACCGGACTGCCCGGGCGCAGGAACAGATGGCTGATGAGGGGCTCGCCGGTCTATTGCTGATGACCGAGCCGGAACTGCGCTATTTCAGCGGGTTTCACACCGGTTTTTGGCAAAGCCCTACGCGGCCCTGGTTTCTCTTTGTCCCCGCTGCGGGCAAACCTATTGCCATCATCCCAGAGATCGGCGCCTCGCTGATGCGCCAGAGCTGGTTGGAGGATGTCCGTACCTGGCCCGCCCCGATGCCCGACGACGATGGGATCAGTCTGCTGACCGACCTGCTCAGCGAGCATGCACCGCAAGGTCACCGGGTTGGTCTGCTGAAAGGGCCCGAGACCCATCTGCGCATGCCCTTGGGGGACTATGAGCGCCTGATTGCTGGGCTTCCCGGTCTTGAGTTCGTGGACGCAACAGGGCTCGTCCGGCGTTTGCGCATGGTGAAATCAGACGCTGAGATCGCCAAGATCGCGCATATCTGCAACGTCCTATCTGCGAGTTTCGCGCGCGTTCCAGAGATTGCTCAGGCGGGACTGTCCTTGGATACGCTCTTTCGAGAATTCCGTCGCGATTGCCTGGCTGAGGGAGCTGACGAGGTGCCCTATCTGGTCGGTGGCGCGGATCAGGGTGGTTATCACGATGTGATCTCTCCGCCGACACAACGACCCCTTCAGAACGGGGACATTCTGATGCTGGATACGGGCGCGGTCTGGGACGGATATTATTGCGATTTCAACCGTAATTGGGCGGTGGGAGCCGCCGATCTGGCCTCTCAACGGTCCTATGATCTGCTCTATCAGGCTGTTGAAGCAGGGCTCGCAACAGCGCGACCAGGGGTGCGAACCTGCGATCTTTATGCCGCAATGCAAGGCGTGATCGCTCGCGGCGGCGGCGCGACCGGCGATGTGGGCCGCTTCGGTCATGGTCTGGGGATGCAGCTGACCGAATGGCCGTCGCTTGCTGCTTGGGACGAGACAGTTTTGGAAGAGCGGATGGTTCTGACATTGGAGCCGTCCCTGAGCTATGGCGATGGGCGGCTCATGGTCGTTGAGGAAGACATCGTTGTCCGCAAAACCGGACCCGAGCTTTTGACACAGCGCGCCCCTGCAGAGCTTCTGGTGATCTAAGATCCATCTAGGATCATAAAATCGAAAAGAGCGCGGATGCGAGTCGGCAAAAGCCTTCGGCTGAGGTAAACGACGTACATATCGCGTCTCAAAGGAACGGTCCCGAGAATCTGGAGTTCTAAAAGACCCTCGCCCAACAGGTCTTGTGGCAGCATGGCGACCCCTAGATTTCGACGCGCCGCCGCCGCAACCAAATCGAGACTGTCAAAATGATGGGCAATGTTAGGCGGCTTCAACGGCTCTCCAGCCCGCTGCCGCCACGCCTAACCAGAGTGGAGCGCCGAAAGCGACAGAAGCCGCGCCACCGATGTTGGCTGGTGTAGGTCCTCGGCATGCATCAATCCCCTGCCCGCAAAAAAGCACTAGCGCACTGCCCAGGGCCGCTTTGCGATGAGACTGGAGTCGCTCAAAGACCCCAGCGGGAAAGCCAAGTCGATATTGTCCCGGAAGAAGTCGAGCATGCCGTTCGTTGTGGTGAGCTCTAGCCTCAGATCCCGATGCGCCAGCGCAAAATCAAACAGACGCGGCCCGATGGTCGTGCGCGCCGCCAACGGCGCTGCGGTGAGACGAATGACATGGGTTTTGGAATCATCTGTCAGGCCCGAAATATCTTTGAGCGCCTCAAACGGCACTTGTCAACGCTCGAACAAACGTCGTCATTCTTCGGTAAGCCTGACCTACCGGGTTGTGCGCTCAAAAAGTTTCTCGCCCAAATGAGTCTCTACGATCGGCGACGCCCTATGTATGGGAGTGACAAGACCGCGCCGAACAGTAGTAACGCCGTCGCCGGCAAAGGTATTGGAGCGGTTCCGTTGCTGGTCACTGTCGCTTGGAAGGTCATATTCACTGTCGCATCGTCGAATTCCAGGAATTCATTGCTATCCGTCACGATACCCGAGCCGTCCCAGTTCAGTACGTTCAAGCTCGGAAAATCCATGGCAGGAAGTGAAAATGGCCCGATCGCTGTCATCATATCCCATGTTTGGAATGCGGACTCGTTTGGTCCAATCACCAGCGCTGACTGAAAGTTGGAGCCTACCGCACTGACGGGTTGCAGAGAGACACTCGGCAGAAACGACTCCATCCCTTCGTTAAAGGTCACGAATTGTTTCGTGAGGCTCAAGGTTTTATCGGCACCGCCATTGAAACCACTCAGAACAATCGTCGTTGTGGCATGCTCATTATAGTAGGAAACGCCGCCGCCCGAATTGCGTGATTGCGACGCGCTGGTATCAGACGTGCCGGTAATTACAACTTTCGTCGCGGTGAACGGCGTGTCGTTATTCTGGTTGAACAGATCACCAGAAATCGT
>JBCDGN010000086.1:0-16940 GCA_038751255.1 Pseudomonadota bacterium | reverse complement strand
GCCACCACAGTTTTCGACAGCGGGCTGCCGACAACCATCAACACGGCGATCAACGACGATGTCGTGATCAAGAACAGTTCTTCAGGCGACGCCACCGCTGTGACGTTGAAGAACGGCGCAGCTATTACAGCCCAGGGGCTCAATGCCGCGGGGGTCACAGTTGAGGATACATCCACCCTGAGCATTGAGGGTGGAAAGATCACCGGTAGTTCCGCACTAAGTGGTGGTCCGGGAATTGTGCTTGATGGCATGACACGCCTGACGATGGGTGAGGGAGTGGTCCAGGCTGTTGGAGCTTTTCCCGGGATCAGTGCGTTTTCAGCGCTGACGGTGTCCATCAGCGGTGGTTCAATTAGCGGCGGCTCCGGCCCAACAACCGGTTTTCTTGACGATAGGAATGGGTTGTCAATGTTCAGCGGGATCCTCGCCATTTCTGGGGGGACTTTCACGGGCGGAGACGTGACCAATGCGGCCAACCAGGGAGGCTCTGGTTTGCTCATCGATGGCGGGACGACATCTGCGCAGATTGCAGGCGGCATCTTCACCGGTGGCGAGGACGAACTAGGCGGGGGATTTGGACTCGCATTGATCGGCTCAGAAGTTGAAGTCTTGGGAGGAACCTTTAGCGCTGGAAACAGCAGTGGTGACAATCGTTTGTCGGTATCTGTGTCCAGTGCCGCGATCCTAAATCTGAAGGGCGGCATGTTTGATGGTGACTTTGCTGTCGAGTTTGACGGTGTCCTAAATGTGTTTGGTGAAGATCTGACTTTTCAGAATGGTATGCTCAAAGGTCACCTGCAAAGCGGTGAAGAAATCTCTGTCTCGGTCGGGCTCGTCCAAGGCGGTCAAGTGAATCTCATCAACAGTGGTTTTGGGGCAGTTTTGCCCCCTCAGATACCACTTCCCCCTGCCTTGCCACTTTTGGCCGCCGGCCTGGGGGCTCTGGCGCTTATTCAGCGCCGATCGGCCTAAATGTTCGACGGTCTCATCCACGTCTAACGCAACGCGCCGCGTCTTTCGCGATGACGAAAGGGTTTATCGGGAAATATCGCGTGGACCGATTGAGTTCCCCGCCGCGCTGGGTGTTGGTGACCCGCCACAAGCCCTTGCCTGAACCTGCACCGATCCAAGAGTGCTGGCTATGTGCCAAAAGCTGGTCGCTCGGCATTGAAAAGATGACCACACTAGTTCTTTGGGGCCCGTCGAAAAAATGACTTCCTGGTAGGGCGGTCATTTTGACGAACGATCGCCTTGTCTGCACCGCCGACATCAGAAAGGTTGCCAAGGACAAGCTTTTGTCGATGATCGTTCAAAGCATGCACCCAAACAAAGAAGAAGACGTCTTATGACCAGCGGTTTTTTTGACGGGGTGGCCCCCGCAACCTACGAGCACTACGATCCCAACGCAGTGGTGCTGGGCAAGCGGATGGCGGATCATCTGCGCTTCGCGGTTGCCTATTGGCACAGTTTTGCCTGGGAGGGGCATGACCCATTTGGCGGTGCCACCTTTGAGCGCCCCTGGCACCCGCAAGACGATATGGCCCGCGCCAAGGTCAAGGCGGACGCCGCATTTGAGCTGTTTGAGTTGTTGAATGCACCGTTTTTCTGCTGGCACGATGCGGATTTGCGACCGGAACAGGGCAATTTTCCCGATAATCTCAGCACGCTGAACGAGATCACCGATTACATCGGCGAAAAGATGGACGCCTCAGGTGTCGGTCTGCTCTGGGGCACGGCCAATATGTTCAGCGACCGGCGTTGGATGGCTGGGGCCTCGACCAACCCAGACCCGGACGTCTTCGCCTTCGCCGCGGCCACGGTGAAATCCTGCTTGGATGCGACGCACAAGCTTGGCGGCGCGAATTACGTGCTGTGGGGCGGGCGCGAAGGGTACGAGACCCTGCTGAACACCGATATCGGACAAGAACTGGATCATATGGGCCGGTTTCTGTCGATGGTCGTCGAGTACAAGCATAAGATCGGCTTCAAGGGGCAGATTCTTGTGGAGCCGAAACCCCAGGAGCCTTCCAAGCATCAATATGATTTCGATGCAGCGACCTGCATTGGGTTTTTGCGCAAATACGGGCTCGAAAACGACGTCAAACTGAATCTTGAGCAAGGGCACGCGATCCTGGCGGGACATTCTTTTGAGCATGAGATTTCGATTGCCGCGGCAGAGGGGATGCTCGGCTCGATTGATATGAACCGCAATGACTATCAGTCAGGCTGGGACACCGATCAGTTTCCCAACAACCTGCCTGAGGTCGCGCTGGTCTACTACTACATCTTAAAAGCGGGTGGTTTGGGGTCCGGTGGCACCAATTTCGACGCCAAGCTGCGCCGCCAGTCGCTTGACGCCTCTGACCTGGTGGCGGCTCACGCCGGCGCCATGGATCTTTGCGCGCGGGGATTGAAGTGCGCCGCCGCGATGATCGAGGACGGTGGTCTGGAGAAAGCGCTGAATGACCGCTACGCCGGGTGGACCACGCCAGAGGCGCAAGCGCTGCTGAGCAGCGATCTCGAAAGCATCAGCGCCCAGGTCATCGAAAATGCGATCAACCCGACACCAGTCTCTGGCCGCCAAGAAGTTCTGGAGAACTACGTCAACCGCTTCGTTTGAGCGCTGTGTTGCCTCCATCAAGGCGACACTGGGCCCGCATCAAACGGCTTGTCGCCCTAGACTGTCCTGCGCCAGCGCCGATACCCGATCAGGGCGAGCACAGCAGTGCCGAGCATAGGGAGCGCTGGTGGCACCGGGATTGGGGGTATGAAATTCGCCCCGCCAAGGGCCGTGACAAGGCTGCCAGCGAAGAAGGTCTCATCTTCTTCAAGAAGTACAGTGAACTCAAAAGAGTCCATGATCGGTGGGATTGATCCTGGGGGGAGAGGTGGAGAGCCAGGCGGAGGCGTTCCGGAAGTTGCCGCAGAATCCGCAAAGAATTCATAGTCTTCGCCGCCAATATTCACAAGATTGCTGGTGCCAAGCTCGGTAATGTCGCCATCAGAGAAAATCAAAAGATCCAAAAATGCAATTGCAAAGCCAAACTCTAATGGACCACTTGGTCCGACAGAGGCCGAAACTTCATAGTCGAATTTGAAGCTGAGTGTGATGGGCGGCCCCATGACATTCGTGATTTCCATCAGGCCGAAATTTGCGACAAAAGCGCCAGCGAAGCTTGGGAACGTCGCAGAACCAGAAGCGGACGCAGATAAATCATAGTTGTCGCCCACCGCAGGCACAGTCGTGCCAGGTATAATGACAGGAGGCATCGTCAATGCAGAGAATAGGGCCGTCGCGGTTGCCGTTCCAAATTCAATCTCAATTGCATCGATATTGAAGGCATCCAAATCGTCGAAGACCAGTCCAGAACTCGTTGTTATTGCAGTCAGTTCAAGCTTTGCGTCGCTCGTCGCTGTGAAACTCGCGGCATGGCTTGAATGAGCGGCCAGGGTCATGACGGAAGCAATGACTATCCCGGGGAAACTACGCATGAGGAACCTCCAACTCGTTTTACGAATGATATATTAACACGCAGCAGAGCTTTGACATAGGATTTGTGATCGTCTTGCACCTCAGTTTTTGCCCTCTGCGAAAAAAAAGGACACCGTGGCGGGGAATTTTTGGGACGTGTCTCTTTCGCAATCCAATGGACAAATTTGTCCCATCACCGAGAAAGAGTACGATAGAGCGCACCCTTCGACGCTTCGGGGGCAGCGAGGTCATATTCTGTTTCGTCGGTCAGCCGCAGTAAACGCTAAAATCCGACAACGAAGTGAACAAAGGCCTCGACTATGTGTCGAGATTTGCCACGCTCAGCGCATTTGATTGGATGAATTCGCGGCGGGGCTCCACCACATCGCCCATGAGCTTGGTAAAAATGTCATCAGCTTCGGCGACATCTTCGACTTTGACCTGCAGCAGGGTGCGCTCTTCTGGGTCGAGTGTGGTTTCCCAAAGCTGATCAGGGTTCATCTCTCCCAGGCCCTTGTAGCGTTGCAGGGTCAGGCCACGCTCGCCCTCTTCAAGAATGGCGGTCAGCAGGCCGAGTGGTCCATAGATATCTGTGCTTTTTTCGCGCCGCAAAAGGACCGCTTGGGCGCCATATATTTCTCTCAGAGAGCCCGTCATCTCGCCCAATCGCCGGGCCTCGGCTGAGCGGAGCGCGGGTCCATCGATCGTCCGCAATTCTTCGACGCCACGCACCGATCGGGCCAGCCGGAGTCCGCGATCCTGTGTCTCACGCCCTGTCCAGCCGCGCTCATACTCCAGCGCAACCTGGTCGAGCCGTGCGGCCACGGTGTTGGCAAGCCCTTGCAAGTCACCCTCTGCAGCGCCCGCCACAAACGCCCCGGCTATGGCGGCTTGTTCAAGCAAAAACGCGGGATAATGAGTGGGGAAGGCCGAGATGATGCGACGCACTGCACGCGCCTCGCCCACAACGCGCTCCAGATCCGCCCCAGCGATTTCTTCGCCGGAGCCCAAACGCAAGACCGCACCATCGACACCTGATGAGATGAGATAGTCCTCAAGTGCCCCTTGATCCTTCAAGTACTGTTCTGACCGACCGCGTGAAACCTTATAGAGCGGTGGCTGCGCGATATAGAGGTGCCCATGCTCAATGATTTCGGGCATCTGACGGAAGAAGAATGTCAGCAACAGCGTTCGAATATGCGCTCCGTCGACATCTGCATCGGTCATGATGATGATTTTGTGGTAGCGCAGTTTTGCCAGATCGAACTCTTCACGACCGATCCCTGTGCCTAGCGCGGTGATCAACGTGCCAACCTCTTGGCTGGACAACATCCGGTCGAAACGGGCGCGTTCCACATTCAGGATTTTGCCGCGCAGGGGCAGGACCGCTTGGGTGGCCCGGGCGCGGCCCTGTTTTGCCGAACCGCCAGCGCTGTCACCCTCGACCAGGAAGAGTTCGCGTTCGGCGGGTTCGCGGGCTTGGCAATCAGCGAGTTTGCCCGGCAGGGACGCGATGTCGAAAGCGGATTTCTTTCGTGTCAGTTCGCGCGCTCTACGGGCGGCTTCGCGCGCCAAAGCTGCCTCGATGATTTTACCGACGACAATGCGGGCCTCATTGGGGTTTTCCTGGAACCATTCGCTCAGCTTTTCGTTGAGCAGGCTTTCTACAGCAGGGCGCACCTCGGAGCTCACCAGCTTATCCTTGGTTTGGCTCGAGAACTTCGGATCCGGCACTTTGACGGAGAGCACACAGGTGAGGCCCTCTCTGGCGTCTTCACCGGTGAAATTGACCTTCTCTTTACGGGCGATCCCGCTGGAATTGGCATATAGGTTCAAGCTGCGGGTCAAGGCGCCGCGAAACCCGGCCAAGTGCGTGCCGCCATCGCGTTGTGGGATGTTGTTGGTGAAGGGTAAAACCGTCTCATGGTAGCTGTCATTCCACCACATGGCAATTTCGACGGTGATCCCGTCGCGCTCGCCGGTAATGAAGATTGGCTCTGCCATCAGGGCGGTTTTTGATCGGTCGAGATAGCGGACGAATTCTTTCACACCACCGTCGTAGAAAAGCTCGGTCTTCTGATGTTCGGCATGGCGCTCGTCGGTCAGCAAGATCCGCACGCCGGAATTGAGGAAGGCAAGCTCGCGCAGCCGTGTCTCAAGCGTTTTGAAGCTGTATTCTAGGTTCGAGAAGGTTTTATCGGACGCCATAAAGCGGACCTCGGTGCCCTTCTTGCCCTCGGCCGCGCCGGTCACGGTCAGATGATCAACTGTCTCGCCACCTTCAAACCGCGCAAAATGAGCTTTGCCATCGCGCCAGATACGCAATTCCAACCAGTCGGAAAGTGCGTTGACGACAGAAACCCCCACACCGTGCAGACCCCCAGACACCTTGTAGGAATTGCTGTCAAATTTCCCACCGGCATGCAGTTGGGTCATAATAACCTCGGCGGCACTCACGCCTTCTTCAGGGTGGAGGTCAACTGGAATGCCGCGACCATTATCGCTCACCGAGACGGAGTTATCCGCATGCAATGTGACCGTCACCAGATCGGCATGACCGGCCAAAGCTTCGTCAATGCCGTTGTCGACGACCTCATACACCATGTGATGCAGGCCAGAGCCATCATCAGTGTCACCGATATACATGCCAGGCCGCTTTCTGACGGCTTCCAACCCTTTGAGAACCTTAATTGATCCTGCGCCATATTCGTCGGAGGATTGGTTGTCGTCAGCCATGCGGCGGTACCCTTCATCTGTTTGTCATTTTATACGAATCTGGCGCGGCAATGTCACGTCCAAGGCGTGGATTATTCAGCCTTAAACAAATGGCAGGATGAGCCCCACACCGATCAGAAGCGCTCCGGATGTGAGGTTCAGGCGACGCAGTGCTTTGGGAGAGGTCAAGAGCGTCCGAACGCGATCGACAAATCCCGCAAGCAGCAGATTGCCGAAAAGCGGGACGAGCGCTGAAAGCACGACGATTACGACCACATCCAAATGAGTGACGTGTGTGAGATCGAAAAAACCGGGAAGCACGCCCATGTAGAAAAGGATTGCCTTGGGGTTGCCAAGAATCGCCGCCAAACCGGCAGCAAACCCCGCCCAAGCACCCGGTCGGGTCAGCCGTGTATCTTCGGCAGGGGGTTTGTCGGCGTTTGCGATGACCTGGTATCCCATCCAGATAAAAAGCGCCGCGCCGAGCAGCCTTACTGCCATCAGCCATGCTGAAGCGCCGGTTGCGATCCAACTGAGCCCGAGGATCGCCAACACCGGCCAAAGGATGTCACCGACGACAACCCCGAGCGCCAGCGGCCAAGCAGCGGAAAAGCCTGACGCAAGCGTGCGCGCCACCAATGCCAACCACACCGGTCCCGGGGTCAAAAACAGGACGAGGAGTGCCAGCGAATAGAGCGCAAGATCTGTAAAAGAGGCGGTCACCGCCGCTTCTTGTCACTGCGATCTCACCGCATCAAGGGGGACGCCGAGAGTAATCTTGCGCTGCACTCAGGCTGCAATACAGTCATGCCTAGTCTTGGGGAGAAGGTCACATGCGATACCTGGTTTTCATGGGCTCTGTCAGAGAAAGTTCACCACCACGGCCCGCACGGCTCGGTGCGCGTGTGGCCATCGCATGTGCGGCAGAGCTCGCCCGGCATGGCCATGATGTCGAACTCATCGATCCGCTAGAAATCTCGCTTGCATCGCCTTTCAAGCCCCATTTCGCATTCGCCGCGGGACGAGCGCCTGAGCCGCTCGAACGGGTTGCGAACGAGATCAGGCATGCCGATGGGTATGTGATGGTGAGCCCTGAATACAACCATTCCATGAGCCCTGCGCTGATGGATTTGCTCAATCACTTTGGGGCATCGCTATTTGCCTATAAGCCCAGTGTGATCGCCACCTACTCGGCCGGGCAATGGGGCGGGGCACGGGCGGCCGTGAATATGCGCACTTTCCTCAGCGAGCTTGGGTGCCTGCCCGTTTCTGCGATGATCCATGTTCCCAAGGCGCAAGAGATTTTCGCTGAGGATGGCGAGTTTGCCGATGGCGTCGACGATCTGCGATGGCAAGCCTATCTGGGTCGGGCCTTCGGTCAACTCGATTGGTGGGCGGAGGCCGCTGCGGCGCGCCGTGCGCAGTCCTTAGGGCCGGGCGCTTTCGACCAAGACCCGTCGCAACGCAACGCGCCTTAGGGCGCCTCTTCAATCGGGAAATCCACATGAATATGGTTGCCATCAGGGTCGTGGATATTGCAGAGCCGCAACCCCACGGCATCGAGTTTAATCTCGCGATAAGGCACGTTTTGAGCCTTTAAACGCGCCAGAAACTCTTCGGCCCCGGTGGCCCGAAACGCGAAATGCTCGATACCGAGACTGTCGCTGGGCAGAGGTGGTTCCTCAATGCCGACCAAGTGGATCACCGCGACATCGTCCAAATAAAGCCACGCGCCTGGGAACGCGAATTCCGGGCGCGGACCGTTTCGTAAACCGAGAGTATCGACATACCAAGCGGTCATGCCTTCCAGATCGGCGGTGCGAATATTCACATGATCAAAGCGTGTCAGAGGCAAGGTGACTGTCTCCCGTTCAGGCGCAGTTCCGAGACCATTGCATAGCAGGTTTCGCGGGAAAAGGGCGGTTGTCCAAGATGTTGCCAAATGGACTCCCCCACAGTGAATTTGCTTTACTATCCGTTAATAACTCTCAGGCCCCAGTTTTTTGGTGATAGTTTAGCGCTGCTACTTAGCAGGTTGAGAGATCGCCCATGTCTGAAGACACCTCGCAGAAACAGCCCGAGAGCAGTGATGCCAATGGTGATGGAAACGGCACCACCGGTGGAAATGGCACCACCGGTGGAGATGGTCATCGCAGCGGCAATGGCCAAAACAACGGTAACGGCAATTATCTGGCACCTGAAAATCAGCCCAATACTCCGCTGCTTGAGAAAGGTGGACAACTTCTACAGATGGCCGGGATTGTCGTCTTTGTCCTCGCGGCTATAGGAGGTCTCTGTTTCCTCGCCGTAACCACGCTCTGGGATCTCGGCATCGAGGATTGGGTGCGTCTGCGCGCGATGGAGATATTTTCGATGATTGCTGCGGTCGGCATCATCGTGGCAATCATTTCTCGGTCTAACAATGCTTTCGTCTCTATCTTTGGGTTTTTGCTGATCGGCGCACTCATCGTGCCGACCAAGGATATGGTGGCACTGGCGCTGCTTGCGAGTGGAAAGCAGACGGAGCAATTGGACGAGGAAACCACGTTAGACGACGGGTCTGAATTCAAAGGTCGCGCGACAGATCTGGCCAACAAAATCGTCTCTGCCTTACAGAATGCACCGCGCAAACCCGGAGACTCTGAGGGCGAACGGGTCCTTGCCTCACTAGGTCGTGTGGAGCGGGAACAGGCCGTACTCGCGGTGCAGCGGAAAATCGAAGAAGAGCGAAAGCTCAGCCATATCGAACGCGCGCGTCTTGACGGCTACCTTCCTATGCTGCTGTCTTTCGGTGAAAAGTATGATCACACCTCGAACGACAGCGATGGCTTTAAGGAATACTATTTTCGACATAGCCGCGAGACGAATTTTGTGCCCGATCTGGTCAGTTTACGTCGCCAGGAATTGGTCCGTTTTGGCTACAACGATTATGCCAATGCCGAGATCACTTATCTCGGGCGCGAGATCATCTGCGAATACCAGCGGCAATTTGAAAACATGCCGCAAGACAATTGCCCGTTCAAAGATGTCAAACTTGCCACCGAGGTGCAGCAACGCCTGCTTGCCGAAGAGCCAGATACTTTCATCGATACAGAAGAGGTCGACGACGCGATTATCTCCTTCTGCGAGGAATACATAACCCTTTTCGTCTCGATGAGCCCATCGGCTGCCTACTCCGAACTTTATGCGCCTTTCGGAGTTATCTATTCGGTTCAAGAGTTGATCGAAGAGGTCGGTGGCGTGTTCACTGCGTCTCTTTCAGGGGATGATGAAGCTGACCCTTATCTGGCGCTTGTTGGATTGATCCGGGGTCAAGACGATATGGTCACCTGTGATTTGCTCAGAACCGACGATGACAGCGGGATCGGGTATCTCGACTCTGAGCTGATCATCGATGCGACGGTCGAGCTCACCGAGTTCGATGAAATCGCCTTTATCAGCGGGGATCTGGTTTCCTATCCCGAACTTGAGTCTTATGCTCCTCTTACACTTTCCATCAGATCGGCGCCGGCTGGAAGTATGGATTTTGGCCGACAATAAAGAGCCTCTCGGTTGATGCGGCTCAGGCGCCAGGATGGAGGGGCACTGCAGCTTGATACCACTGGTTGACCGACAGCTTCGATGGTTTCTTGCCGCCTGACGAAGGGTCTTAGGCGAGTGCGGCATCGGTGCAGGCGCGAAACTTCGCCACTTCGGGAGCCGCGCCTTCTAAGGAAAACGCCATGCTTTGAGGCCCAAGCTGCGCAATCGCGCTTTGGTTGGAGGCAAGCCCGTCAAGGACATTCCCGAAGCCACGGTCGGTAACAGTGAGAGCCGATCCCGCATACGTCTGTCGATCAGTTGTGATGGTCAAAGGCCGCGCGCCGTCAAATCGGATGACAAAGAATGGGAAAGGTGCCCAGGTCTCCGGCCCCGTGAGCGTGATCGCGTATAGGCTATCGGCGGGCGTGTAGGTTACCACAGCTTCTGCTTCTGCTTCCGTATGGGTGAGACGGCAGGTGTCGTTTTCGACGGAGAACTCCCAAGCCGCGGCGGGTGTGGCGAGTGTCAAAAGCAATAGAAAGCGCATAGCATAGTTAGAGCACGATTTCAGAGCGTTTCCAGTCTCAAACAGAGCCTGATCCTAATCTAGCCCGACCGCTTGCGCCGTTTGATCCCGCCCCGCTGACCTGGACGGCCTGCTTTGGACCGACCCGCAGCTTTTTGGGCATTTTCTACAGCGTCTTCGACCACCGATTGGCGGGCCAGGGGATCGTCGGCCACCGCCAGGTCCACGGTCTCAAGCCGTTTGATCTCGTCGCGCAGCCGGGCGGCTTCTTCGAATTCCAGGTTCTCAGCCGCTTTGCGCATCTCATCGCGGAGCCCATCGAGATGAGCCTGCAGATTTGCGCCGACCATCGGTTTGTCGACTTTTGCCGTCACGCGCGCCTGGTCGGTATCGCCCTGATAGAGACCTGCGAGAATGTCCTCTACGTTTTTCTTCACCGTCTCCGGCGTGATCCCGTGTTCTTCGTTATACGCGATCTGCTTGGCGCGGCGGCGGTTGGTTTCATTGATGGCGCGCTCCATCGAGCCCGTGACCCGATCCGCATACATAATAACCTTGCCATCTACATTTCGCGCTGCGCGGCCAATGGTTTGAACCAGCGATGTCTCGGAGCGTAGAAACCCCTCTTTGTCGGCATCTAGAATGGCCACCAATCCACATTCGGGAATGTCGAGACCCTCACGTAGGAGGTTGATCCCAACCAGCACATCGAAGGCGCCGAGCCGCAGATCGCGCAGGATTTCGATACGTTCAATTGTGTCGATATCGGAATGCATATAGCGCACGCGAATGCCCTGTTCGTGCAGGTATTCTGTCAGATCCTCTGCCATGCGTTTGGTGAGTACAGTCGCCAGGGTCCGATATCCTGCGCCCGAGACCTGACGGATCTCATCGACCAGATCATCGACCTGCATTTCAACAGGGCGGATTTCAACCTCGGGGTCCAAAAGACCGGTAGGGCGGATTACCTGTTCGGTGAAGACACCACCTGATTGGTCAATCTCCCAATCCGCGGGCGTCGCCGAGACAAAGACCGACTGCGGGCGCATGGCGTCCCATTCTTCGAATTTGAGCGGGCGATTGTCCATGCAAGAGGGCAGGCGGAAGCCGTGTTCGGCCAGGGTAAATTTGCGTCGGTAGTCACCTCGATACATGCCACCAATTTGTGGCACGCTGACATGGCTTTCATCAGCGAAGACCAGGGCGTGATCTGGGATAAACTCAAACAGAGTAGGGGGCGGCTCTCCGGGCGCGCGGCCCGTCAGATAGCGCGAATAATTTTCGATCCCGTTGCAGGAGCCGGTGGCCTCCAACATCTCAAGGTCGAAATTACAACGTTGTTCCAGCCGCTGCGCCTCCAAGAGCTTGCCGTCGCCCACAAGCTGATCGAGCCGTTGTCGAAGCTCCACTTTGATCTTCTGAGTTGCTTGGTTGAGCGTCGGGCGCGGGGTCACATAGTGACTGTTGGCGTAGATCCGGATGCGGTCGAAACTGTCGGTTTTCTCACCAGTGAGGGGGTCAAACTCGGTGATTGCCTCAAGCTCTTCACCAAAGAAGGAAAAGCGCCAAGCGCGGTCCTCGAGGTGGGCGGGGAACACCTCCAGCACATCGCCGCGCACGCGGAAAGAGCCGCGCATAAAGGCCTGATCGTTGCGCCGGTATTGCTGGGCCACCAGGTCGGCGATGATCTTGCGTTGATCGTATTCGCGGCCCTTGTGCAGATCTTGGGTCATCGCGCCATAGGTCTCGACCGAGCCGATGCCGTAGATGCAGGACACCGAGGCCACGATGATCACATCGTCACGCTCCAGCAGGGCCCGGGTCGCGGCGTGCCGCATCCGGTCGATCTGTTCGTTTATCTGGCTTTCTTTCTCGATATAGGTGTCCGACCGCGGCACATAGGCCTCGGGCTGATAGTAGTCATAGTAACTGACGAAATACTCGACCGCGTTGTCGGGGAAAAAGCCTTTGAACTCGCCGTAAAGCTGCGCGGCGAGTGTTTTGTTCGGGGCGAGGATGATCGCGGGGCGCTGCGTCTCCTCGATCACCTTGGCCATGGTGAAGGTTTTCCCAGTCCCTGTCGCCCCGAGCAGGACCTGATTTTGTTCCCCGTCCCTTACGCCCTGCGATAGCTCGGCAATGGCCGTGGGTTGATCCCCCGCCGGTGCAAATTCGGTCTGCATCCTGAACTCAATGCCACCCTCCAACTTATCGCGCTCTCGAGGCGGATCGGCCGGTGCATGAAGAATGGCAAACTTATCGGGACGGTTATTGTGCATTGGCTGCTTTCTTGCGCGGAAGACACGACAACAGATAAATAGCAAATCTTCTGAAAGTTGCGAGATGTTGTGGGCTGTCGAGACAGATCGCACGCTTGTCTTTCACACCCCAATCCCCCTACATAAGGCTTAACGTTTGGAGACACCATGCGCGCGCGAATTTATAAGCCAGCGAAGACCGCCATGCAGTCTGGCATGGCAAAAACCAAAGAGTGGGTCTTGGTGTTTGAACCGGCCGAGAACCGGTCCGTTGACCCCCTAATGGGCTGGACGTCGTCTTCGGACACTCAGTCCCAGGTAACGCTTCACTTTGAGACCAAAGAGGCCGCGATTGCCTATGCGAATGAAAAAGGGATCGACGCACAGGTCATCGATCCCAACACTCGTAAACATGTGATCCGGCCCCGGGGCTATGGCGAGAACTTCGCCACCGAGCGCAAGGGCGCTTGGACCCACTAAGCGCCTGCCACGCTTGCCGTGCTTTCTGACCGCAACAGATTGGCCAAGGCTTGTATCTCGCCCTGCCGTATCTCATGGGCACCATCATGGATCTCGGTGGTGACATGAGCGCCTTGGGCGACAAACCACTCGATCAGAGCTTGGCTTTTGGGCCAAGGACAAATCGCATCGCGCTGCCCGGCGGTGATCAACACCTGACGATCTGAAAGCCCCGGCTGAGGTGCAGGCGCCCATGGGATCAGTGGGTGCAATAGCCCAATGCGGTCGAACAGATCGGGATGTGTGATGGCCACCGAGGCCAAAATATTCGCGCCGTTGGAATAGCCGAACCCGTAGACCGGGCTGCCTGGATGTTCTTCCTTATGGGCCGCGATGTAGCCCGCCATGGTCTGTGTCCGTTGCGCGAGGTCATCCATGTCGTAGACGCCCTCTCCGGTGCGGCGAAAGAAGCGTGCAGCACCCATTTCCGAGACATCGCCCCTTGGCGAGATCACCCCGGCTTGTGGCAGGAGTTTCTGGGCGAGATCGAAAAACTGGGTCTCATCCCCTCCAGTGCCGTGGAACGCGAAAAGAAGAGGCGCCCCCTGAGAGGGCGGGACTGTCAGGGCAGTATAAGCTGATTTGGACATGTTCTGTCTCCTTCCCTGGGCCGCTTATGACTGCGTGCCAATCGGGGGCAGCAGAGCTTCGATCTGCGCCCGATGGGGCTCATAGCGCGTGGGCAATTTCAGCGCTTCACCGAGATGCGCAGTGTCTTCGTCGCGATCAAAGCCAGGCTCATTCGTAGCAACCTCGAAGAGGACGCCGCCTGGGGTGCGGAAGTAGATTGCCCAGAAGTAGTCCCGGTCGATCACCGGGGTGACTTGGTACCCAGTATCGAGAAGGCCTTTGCGCACCTCTAATTGCGCCGCGCGATCTTTGACCGCGAAAGCGATATGGTGCACTGATCCAGCGCCTTGCATCGCAGCGCCAGCGCCGGGCTGGGCCTCTAGATCGATGCTGTTGGCTCCATTGCCGCCGGGGATCACATATCGCGTGACGCCATCCTTGGTGTCGGCTTTCTCGTAGCCCATGAAGCTCAAAAGCTCACCGGTCGGGGCTGGATCACGCAGTGTGAATCGCGCGCCATGGAAGCCCAAGATCCCCGCCTCGTCAGGCACATCCGCACCGGTCCAAGGGGTGCGGCCCGCGGGATCTGCCTCGACCAGAGCGAACCCATCGCCGTCTGGGCCGTCAAAGCTCAGTCGTTTTTCACCAAAAACTGTGCCTTCGGAGAGACCGCCGACGCCTTTGTTTGCGAGGCGTGCTTTCCAGTAATCCAGCGCGCCTTCGGGCACAGCGAATTCGGTGACGCCAACCTCGCCCGCACCGCGACTGCCCCGCGCCGCATCGCCAAAGGGAAAGTAGGTCATGACCGAACCGGGCGTGCCGACCTCATCGCCGTAATACAGGTGGTAGACCTCTGGCGCGTCGAAGTTGACGGTTTTCTTGACCCTGCGCAGGCCGATGGTGTCAGTGAAAAATGCGTCGGTCCCCTTTGCGTCGGCTGCAATAGAGGTCACGTGGTGCAGGCCTTGGATTTGATCGAGCATGATGATCGCCTTTCATTGAGCGTCAAAATCGGTGTTGACCGAGATATGGGGCGGATTACCATGCTCGGGAATGCCAATAATCTTTGATTGACTGTTGCATTTTGTGCAATAATCGGGCCGTGGATGATCTGCGGGCTCTTCGTGTCTTTTTGGAAGTCTCGCGCTTGCAGAGTTTTGCGGGCGCGGCGCGAAGCCTTGGCTTGACCGCGGCGACTGTGACCCGAGAGGTCGCGCGGCTGGAAAAGGAGCTCGGCCAACAGCTTTTGCTGCGCACCACGCGCAAGGTCTCGCTCACCAGTGCTGGGGCGGTTGCGGCGGCTCGGTACAAATCCCTGGTCGAGGATTTCGATCTTGCCTCGGAGGATTTGCGACGGGCAGGCTTGCCAGACCAGGGGCGGCTAAGGATCAATGCCCCGGTCTCGATGGGGATGAGATTGCTGCCTGGCCTTTTGGATGCCTTCCGTCTTGCCTATCCTCGCATCGCGCTTGAAGTCACCATGACCGACACTCTTATCGATGTGATCGAAGACACGTGCGATCTTGCGATCCGCATCTCCAATCCGCCAGCGGACAAATCCACGATTTGGCGCAAGCTATGTGAGGTACCGCGCCATGCGATTGCCGCACCGAGCCTGTTTCTGCGCCACGACCGTCCGTCGATGCCAGAGGATTTGCCAAGCGCGCTTTGCCTATCCTACGGCACCGGCCCGTCCGCTGAAGTTTGG
This sequence comes from Pseudomonadota bacterium, assembly GCA_038751255.1. GTDB lineage: Bacteria > Pseudomonadota > Alphaproteobacteria > Rhodobacterales > Rhodobacteraceae > JANSYP01. Next base: position 1,650 of record JBCDGN010000086.1, on the reverse strand, counting down.
GAGTTTCATCGCGGTTCCACGAAACGCACGGTCAAAGCGAGCAAGGAGTTCACCACGAATAATGGCGATCTTCTATTTCAATTGGTGCGCCGAGGCCTGGGCATCGCGGTCCTGCCGGGTTTCATCGTCGATGACGCCATCCAGGACGGTGAGATCGAAAAACTTCTGTCCGATTGGGTGGTCGCCCCGCTTTGGCTCACGCTCTACTATCCCCCTTACGAGCAACTGCCGCCACTGGTTGCGACCTTCTCAGATTTCTTCGAGACCTACTTGCGCGATGATAAAGCCGATCTCTTTGCGTGGCCAGAGCAACGCTGATGCAGCGATGACATGTCAGGCGGGTTGAACCCGCCCCGCGCATGGCGCAGAAGGTCGTCAGCGGTCCCTTAGCTCAACTGGATAGAGCAGCTGACTTCTAATCAGCAGGTTGAGGGTTCGAGTCCTTCAGGGATCGCCACCTTTGCTTTTTAGCTCATTACTTTCTACTGAAATCAATTGCTTATGAAAAGTGTGTCCCAAAGCTGCCTAGGTGTGTCCCAAAAATTGCGATCCTGCGATCAATTTGACGATGCGTTTCCGGTCAGCTGCACGGGTGTAAAGCTCTACCTCTGAAAGGGAGCTATGGCCCGCCATTGAGGCGATTTCCGTGGCGCTCTTACCTTGCTCAGCCCAATAACAACAGAAAGCCTTTCTCAAGCCATGCAGCCGAAAGGATACCTTGGCGGCTTTGGCCGCGCCCTGAAACTTGTTCCCGAGTCCGGCCTGGGTGAATGGCTTCCCGTAGTCTGTGAGGATAAATGCTGGGCTGATATCTGGGGTTTGCGAGATGACGCGCTTCAGGTCTACGGTCATTGGCACATAAGCTCTAACTCCGGTTTTTTGGCGGTCAAAGATCAGAAGATCATCGCTGATATTGGAGCGGCTGAGCTTTGCCAGATCCACGCGCGCGGCGCCCGTGAACAACGCTAGATCAAAGATGAGGCGCTCTGTTGTGCCGACCGCCCATCGTCTTTGAAACCGCTCTATTTCGTCCGCTCCGGCCGTCTCGTGGCCTTTGATCTTTGGGCGGTCGATCTCAACGCCCTTCATTGGGTCGATGGGAATAACCTTGGTGCGGTAGAGATAGCGAAAGACCGGGCGCAGGGCCTTGAAGTCGTTAACGGCGCCATGGCCGCCCTTTGAGTAGAGCGCCGCCTCGATATCATCCTTTGTAATTGTCGATATGGGCCGGTCGCCTTGGCTCTTGAGGTAGCGGCTGAAAATCCCGTTTCTGTGCTGCTGAGTGCCGTCTGACAGCCCTTTCCATTGCGGCCCGGCCTTATAGACTGCGATACCCCACCTAAACGACCCGGACTGCGCAGGCTTGGCTGCTTCGGGCTCATGTTCCCATTCGGCGTGCTTGGCAAAGTAGGCTGCTTTTACACGGGGGTCATCTGGCTCTAATCCGTGGACTTCGAGAGATGTTTCTATGACTTTCGCATCTGATGGGTTCCAGCGACGATAATAGTGGAACCATCGGCCCCGGCGTTTGCGTGATCTCAGATAGTCATGCTCTGTCATTACTCGGCCGCGAATAGTTTGCCCTGTCTGAGGTCAGCACCCTTGGGACAGTTTAGGTCCGTTGCGTAGCGGAGGGTTTCCGGCTCATCG
>JBCDGN010000085.1:0-16986 GCA_038751255.1 Pseudomonadota bacterium | reverse complement strand
CGATACGCAAAGCCGCCTACACCATAATTTCGGTATGGCGCGGCCAGAGGGATATCGCAAAGCGGTCCGGCTCATGGACATGGCGGACCGCTTTAACCTGCCTGTGGTGGCGCTTGTGGACACACCCGGCGCCTATCCAGGCAAAGGCGCCGAAGAGCGCGGTCAATCAGAGGCGATTGCACGGGCCACTGAGAAATGCCTACAGATCGGGGTCCCGATGGTTTCGGTCATTGTCGGCGAAGGCGGCTCTGGCGGGGCGGTGGCATTGGCCTCTGGCGACCGGGTTGCGATGCTGGAACACTCCGTCTACTCGGTGATTTCACCTGAGGGCTGCGCGTCAATCCTCTGGAAAGACGCCAGCAAAATGCGAGAAGCAGCAGAGGCGCTGCGGCTCACCGCACAGGATCTCTCTGAACTCGGCGTCGTTGACCGGATCATCGAAGAGCCCATCGGGGGCGCTCAACGGGACCCGCACACAACGATTGAGCAGGTTGGCCAGGCCATTGAGGCCATGTTCAAGGAACTCATCGGTTTGCCCCGCGATGCGCTGATCGCGGCCCGTTGGCAACGGTTTTTGCAAATGGGCAACCACGGTCTGCAAACCTAACAACCAAGACAAGGCGCGGGAAACAGGGTGATGAGGTCTAGCCGGCCTTGGGATCAAAGCCCGCCTCCGCCATCAAGCGGGACGAGGCCGACTCCACTCTGTTTTCTAGGTCGGTCATGAAACCCTTAGTGGTCATACCCGGCTCAAAGGGCTCCAGAAACTCCACAACCGCGAGCCCTGGCTTGCGCCTGATCCCCATGCGCGGCCAAAACACGCCAACATTGGTCGCGGCAGGAATGCAGGTTTGGCCAAGCTGCGCATAAAGCGCAGCGGTGCCTATTTTGTAGGGCAGGTGCGCCCCCGGGGCGACCCGCGTGCCTTGGGGATATATGATCAATTGACCCGGCTCCGCCCGCCCGGCTTCGACATCTTCCAGCATTGCGGCAATCGCCTGGCCGCGTTTGCCGCGATCCACCGGCACGCAGCCGATCTTCAATGCGTACCACCCCAGGATCGGTGCCCATTTTAGCTGTTTCTTCATGATGAACTTTGGCCGCGGCAAGACCGATACCAAGATGATGATATCGAAGAAGCTCTGATGCTTTGACGCAATGAGCACCTCGTCGCTGGGCACTCGGCCGCGCACTTCGCTGCGCAAACCGATTATCCAGGACGCAGTCCATCGGACGTAGTGTGCATAGCTATGGGCGCCTGCAATAGCGCCTCGGCGATCGATCAGGGCCCATGGTGTGAAGATAATGGCAAAGAAAAACATCGCCAAGTACATCTGCCCCACGAATATCAGCGACCGGAGCCATTGGATCATCAGCTGCTCTCCCTCAAAATACTCCGCGCGGCCAAGATGGTCGTGAGCGCCGCAATTAAGGTGATCGCGGCGGGAACAATCAATGGCACGGCCCAGGCGGCGCCTTGAAATCCCGTTGCCTGGCCCAGCACCGGCAAAGGCGTATCACCGGCATCGAACAGTGCAAAAGCGACCGCCCCACATGCCGCGCCAATCGCCGACCCGACAAACGCCCGCACTGCGAAGCGCCGCACAAAGAGGGCCGCGATGAAGCCATCGCGCGCACCGATCAATCGTAGAACCGAAATCACTTGAGCGTTGGCCGCAAGCGCTGCTTGCGCGGCCAACGCGACAATGGTCGCTGCGGCGAGCCCCACAAGAACTGCGCTCCCCAATGCGATCTCGCGCAGACGATTGGCCGCTTTCACAACTGGCGCGCGCCACTGTCCGTGATCGTCCAAAACGGCGCTTGGAACTTCACCTTGCAAGCGCCATCGCACACCACTCCAATCCGGAGTGCCTGTGATGGCGATCAGTTGGGGCAGCCTCGTGTCACGCGGCAACTGCTCGGCTCCAAGCCAGGGCCGTAACAAGGATTCGACGTCCTGAGCAAAGAGTTGGCGCGCCTCGGAAACGCCCTCGGTTTGGTGCAGCACCTCCAAGGCGAGATCCAGATCGCTCTGTGGCGCGTCCGCGGGAAAGCGCAGCGTTGCCGATAGGGCTAAATCGCGCTGCCATCGGTCGGCGACGCCACCCGCCGCGAGGCCGAGACCCAGAAAGAGAACCACCAGAAACCCCATAATGGTCGCCGAAAACAAAACCAGCCACGCCGTAAAGCCAGACGCTGGCACCAGTGATGGCTGACCGCCTTTGGTCCAGGGCGTCATAGATCGCTCCCCGCCAGCGTGAGAGTGCCAGCGGCAAGGCGCAACACCCGTGCCGGTCGGTCCGTCAGAACCTGTCGGCTGGCGCGGATCAAGGCCAAATCATGAGTGGCCACCAGCACCGTTTTTCCCATCCGGTTGAGCTCCGCCAAAAGCGCGAGAAGACGTTGCGACATCTCCCAATCGACATTGCCAGTGGGCTCATCAGCTAAGATCAAGTCCGGTGACAGGATCACAGCACGGGCGAGTGCGGCGCGTTGGCGTTCCCCGCCGGACAGTTCCGGTGGCCGCGCATGCGCACGAGCGCTCAAACCCACCCATTTCAGCAAATCCTCGACATCGCGTCGGCCCCCAGCATCCAAGCGCCCCGAGATACGCAGAGGCAGCGCCACGTTTTCTGCTACTGAGAGATGGTTGAGAAAGCCCGCCTCTTGATGCACCACGCCGATGCGACGGCGCAAAGCGGCCCGCCCGTTGCGATCCAATCCCGCAAGATCGATGGAAAAGACTTCGATCTTTCCGGCCGCGGGCACGATGGTGCCAGAGCAGAGATTGATCAAGGTTGTTTTGCCCGCGCCTGAAGGACCGGTCAGGAAATGAAACGAGCCAGGCGCAAGTCCCAATCCGACACCGCTGAAAAGCTCCACATCCCCAAAGCGCGCGGCAACTTCCCTGAATTCAACGGCGTCCGCCACCAAGTGCTCCTTTGAATTTGGCGCCAATGGCACCCCTGCCCCCGCGCTTGTGCCGCAGACCATCAACAGGTGCAATCGCGCGCTGGCCTTGCAACACAGCTGGGCTTTGCCCCAGGGCCCACGCCTGATAGGCTCACGCGCAAAGAGCAGCAGCCCCGATAAAAATGCGGATCACCTGTCCCAGATGTAACGCCTGTTATGAAGTGCCTGACGCGGTCATGCCGCCGGGCGGGCGCGACGTGCAGTGCTCTGATTGCGGACATAGCTGGTATCAGCTGATCGCGGGGCCAGCTGACGAAGACCAATCCTCCGCAAGCGTGGCTGCGTCTGATCCCTTACCACAAACGCAAATCAATGCGCTGGCCAGCACGCCGCCTGATGCGCCAGAGACGTCGGACGAAAGCGAAGAGACCAAAAGGCTGCGTCGGCTCCGCGCTGCGCTCGATGAACATAAATCGCAGCGGCCCGTGCCAGAAACGCTTTCGCTCAGCGATCACGCAACGCAAGATACATTTCAGATCCATTCACCACCAGATCCGGACATAGAGGAGCCCGACCCGGCGCCCACTGAGGGGTCGCAGCGCGAGCTCGACCCAGCAGTGGCCGAAGTGCTCCGTGCGGAAGCTGAGTTTGAGCGACAGGCGCGGCTCCATGGATCAGCGGTGGCGCTGGAGATGCAGCCAGAGCTTGGACTGGTGCAGCCATCACGCAAAAATCGCGATCGCGATACTGTGCGTGATCGGTTGGCCCGCCTGCAAGAAGCCGAGCGTGATGCAGCGACGGCCCCGCTCACCGGCGGAGAAGAGAGCTTTCCAGATCCCTCGGGACTTGCCCGCGGTCTTGGGTCTGACACCGGCACGGTGGTTCTTCCCGCAACACGCGCGACCCCAGGGCTTCCGGTACACGCGCCGCGGCGGGCCCTTACAGTCGTGGAGCAAGAAGCCGCGCGCGCGCGGAAAGGATTTCGGTGGGGATTTGCTGCGAGCCTCACAGCCTGCGCCGCCGTTGCAGGGCTTTATTCAGGATCGCCTTATTTGGCCGGGCTCCTCCCGGACCAGGCGACATTCTTTGAAAACGTCGCGCGCACTGGGGCCAATTGGCACGTGGCACTCGCCGAAAGGCTTCAAGAGACCTTCGAACGTTTTAACGCCTGGGTGACAGGGATCACGCCGCCATCGGCGTGACGCTCAAAGCCCCTCAGAACCGGTCAAGCAGGCGTTTAAGGTAGTCAAGCTCGGCATCGGGACGCGTTTGCTCGCCAGAGCGACGGCGAATTTCGTCCAGCAGATCCTGGGCACGGCGATAGACGTCCTCGCCCTGCAAAAGATTGTCATCGGTGCCGAGTTGCCCATCCGATCCAGCATTGCGGCCCAATGGATCGCGCTGTCCCTCTGGATTTGCCACACCATTGGCCTGCCCGTTCTGCCCTGGCTGACCCTGTTGCTGCGCCAATTCTTCGCCAAGCTGTTGCAAGCCCTCGCGGATTGCATCCATGGCATCGGCCTGGTTGTCTATCGCACCGGCGAGGTCATTGTCGCGCAGCGCGTCTTCTGCGTCTTCCATGGATCGACCCGCCCGATCCAGCGCGTCGCGCGCAGAATCCGACCCAGGTCCCGATCCAGGCAGGTTCTGTTCTTGCCGACGTAATGTGTCGCGCAGCGCCTGTTGCCGGTCCGCAAGCGATTGGCCAAGATCATTGGGGGTGGCGCCTGGCTGCCGGCCGGGACCTTGTCCTTGCCCTTGTCCCGGTTGACCGCCGGGTTGCTGGCCAGGCGATTGTCCCGGCATCTGCCCCTGGCCTTGCTGTTGGCCTTGGCCTTGTTGCTGGCCTTGTTGCTGACCTTGACCAGGTTGATTTTGGTTCCTTTGCTGGCCATTGAACTGTTCCTGCAAATCGCGGAACGCCTCATCGGAGAGTTCTTGCTGGTCGCGCAGTGTCTCCTGCAGATCATTCATAGCCTGTTGCCCGGCACCCTGACCGCTGCCGCCCTGGCCTTGAGCCATCTGCATGTTTTCCATCATGCGCATCAGTTGATCGAGGAGTTGCTGTGCCTCGGCCATACGGCCTTGTTCCATCAATTCCTGCAAGCGGCTGAGCATGTCCTCAAGCTGATCACCAGTGATCTCTTGCGAGTTCTGCATATCTTGCGGCGACTGGTTGGGATCCATCTGCTCAGCGAGTTGCTGCATGTAATCCTGCATCGCCTCGCGCAGCTCTTGCATCAGGCGCGCGATCTCGTTTTCATCTGCCCCGTTTTCGATCGCTTCTGCCAACCGGTCTTGCGCGCGGCGCAGCCGTTCCAATGCATCGTTCAGATCGCCTTCTTCGATCTGAATGGCCAAATCCCAAAGCGCTTTTGCAATTTCTGCCTGGCTCTCAGGGGACAATCCAAAGCGGTTGCCGGTTTCAAGCCGACGGATCGCCATGCGGAGCCGAAGGTAATTTGTTTCTGACCGGAAAAAGCCCTCAGGCTGATGCGACACGGAGCGCAGCAGCTGAGCCACTCGTGGACCATTTGTTTTGGTCCAAAGCAAATCGCGCCGTTGTTCGACGATCGCGCGGGCCAGTGGATCAAAGAAGCGACGCCCGGGCAGGATGATCTCGCGCACCTCAGAACTGCCCTGTTGTCCGATGGCATCCTCAACCGTCAGTTCGATCTTCACCGGCAATTCGGACCAAGGATGCTCAGAGAGGTTTTCAACCAGTGTCTCAGAGAAATCGGCGCGATCCCCCGAAATCGCCATGGGCAAGTCAAGCTCCAGCGGCTCTCGTGGGTCAGGCTCTGCCGCGAGCCCATAGCGGCGATCAACACGGTCGAGATCGAGCGTGATCCGCGCGTGCCCCGCCACGACGCCGTAGTCATCCGCGGCGCGGAATGGCTGCGCCATTTCGCCATTGGCCTCTCGGGACACCTCGCCGCTAAAGAACACGGTTGGCAGCGCGTCTGGCAGAATGGCAATCGCCCATTCACGGCCCCCGGGGCCATCGATGCGCAACGTGCCATTTCGGCGAAGGTCGAAGGCTTGTCGCGGTTCCGAGGCAGCCGGAGGATCGCCGGTTTGACCAGAGATCGTTTCCGACACTGTCAAAGACCCGATCTCTCCGTAAAGGCGCAGCTCAATACGGCTGCCCATCGGTAATTCCACAGTGCCTTCGGGAATATCGTTGAGATAAAGCGACGGGCGACCGGTGTGGCTCGGCGGTTCCACCCATCCTTCCCAGCTTGGGCCCGCTGCAAGCTCGGTCGAGCCTGGCGCGGACACCAACCCACTGAGGGTCTCTGCGCGCCAAAACGATCCGAAAAGCAGCGCCATGCAGAACACGGTCAGGGCGACATAGCGTAGACCATAGCGGTCAAAGCGCGACAGCCGAAGATCGGGCGAGACAGCCTTTGCCCCTTCCAATTTCGCGCGCATGCGAAGTTGATGCGCCCGCCAAACCGCCTCTGAAGCCGGATCGCCAGCCCCAATCGCTTGCTCATCCGCAAGCGCCGCAATCGGGCGACCGGGCAGTGTTTCATCAAGCCGCTCGCGCGCATCAGCCGATGACGGCAAGCGGAAATGCTTCAGGCCGAACCAAAGCCCAGCCCCCAACCCAGAGGCAATCGCGACCGTAACGATCCAAACGATTTCCACCGGAAGATGATCGTGGAGGCCCAGAAACACCGCCCCTAGCGTGACCATGACCAATGCCCAAAGCGGCCAGAAGGCGCGGATCACACGCTCTGCCGTCAGCCCAAGCCTGGTCAGCAGGATGGGTCCGCGGAGGCGTCTGTCGGTCGTTCTTGGATCGAGGGAAGGCCTTGCCATCCAGGTCTCCTTATGGGCCACGACTTATGCGCACCCTGCCATAAACAATGTAGGCTATCTTGGAAAAACAAAAGGTCAAAGTCGAAGCAGGCGAAAACACCGTTCCCTTTCGCGTGAACGCAGGGTCAATGCGCAGATTATAGCCAGTCCGGCACAAGGTCTCGGGCGATGATCTGTTCATAGCTTGGCCGTGCTCGGATCACGGCGAACTTATCAGCATCAACCAAAACCTCTGGGATGAGCGGGCGTGTGTTATATTCCGATGACATCACTGCCCCATAGGCCCCGGCAGAGCGGAACGCGACAAGATCACCCGCCTGAAGCGGCGGCATTTCGCGCGCTCGGGCAAAGGTGTCGCCGGTTTCACATACCGGCCCAACGATATCATAGGGTGATTGGTCGATCCCAGGCGCAGGCTCCCTCACCGCAACAATGTCGTGATGGGCCTCGTACATTGAGGGTCGGATTAAATCGTTCATTGCGCCATCGAGGATCAGAAAATCCCGCCCCTCGCCAGATTTCACATAGATGACGCGCGAGACCATGATGCCCGCATTGCCAGAGATGAGCCGACCCGGTTCAATCTCGACCTCGCATCCCAGATCCCCCACGGTGCGCTTAATGAGATCTCCATAATCGCTCGGCAGCGGAGGCGCTTCATTGGAGCGGGTGTAGGGGATTCCGAGCCCCCCTCCGAGGTCGAGGCGAGTGATTTCGTGCCCTTCCGCGCGCAGCACGCGGGTGAGATCCGCGACTTTGCGATAGGCGTTCTCAAATGGGGTCAGGTCGGTCAGTTGGCTCCCGATATGCACATCGATGCCAATGACCTTTAGTCCAGGCAGCTTGGCCGCTTGGGCATAAACATCGACGGCGCGCGAGATCGGGATACCGAACTTGTTTTCCGATTTTCCCGTCGCGATTTTGGCATGGGTTTTGGCATCAACATCAGGGTTGATCCGGACCGTGATCGGGACCACTTTCCCCATCTCTTCCGCGACCGCAGAAAGTACTGCCATTTCAGGCTCGCTTTCGACATTGAACTGACGCACGCCGCCCTCTAGCGCCATGCGCATCTCTTCCCGGGTTTTTCCCACGCCAGAGAACACGATCCGTTCTCCGGGCACCCCGGCAGCTTTCGCCCGAGCGTATTCCCCACCAGAGACCACATCCATCCCCGCACCGGCCTGCGCAAGCAGCTTTAAGATCGCCTGGTTACTATTTGATTTCATTGCAAAGCAGACAAGGTGCGGAACGCCATCCAGCGCCTCATCAAACAGCCTGAAGTGGCGCAGCAGCGTAGCGGCGGAATAGCAGTAAAACGGCGTGCCTACCTGAGCGGCAATCTCCGCTACCGGGACATCCTCTGCAAAGAGCTGTCCATCGCGATAAAGAAAGTGGTCCAACGCCCGTCTCCAGCAAACACCCGCGCGCTGATAGCCGCGACGCGACGCAGTTGCAAATGGGCGGCTAGCCGTCGAGCAAATCCGGGACGATGGTAACGATTTCAGGAACCAGCCACAAAAGCATCAATCCCACGACCTGGATCACCACAAAGGGCAGCACGCCTCGATAGATTTGCGCTGTCGTCACCTCCGGCGGCGCCACACCGCGCAAGTAGAACAGGGCAAAGCCAAAGGGCGGGGTCAGGAAGCTGGTCTGCAGGTTCACCGCGATCATGATGGTGACCCATTTGGGATCCATCGTGCCTCCATAAATCACCGGCCCTACAATCGGCACGACGATGTAAATGATCTCGAGGAAATCGAGCACAAAGCCCAGGATGAAGAGCACCAGCATCACGATCAGGAACACCACCCATTCCCGGTCAAAGCTGCGCAGGAAATCCTGGATGTAATGCTCCCCACCGAAAGAGATCAGGACCAGGTTCAACAACTGCGACCCGATCAGGATGGTAAAGACCATGGAGGTAACCTTGGCGGTTTCCCGCACCACCGGAGCCATGACACCGGCTCTGAGCAGGATCCAAACGCTGTAGAGGATGCCAAAAAACGCAAAATGATAAGCCACTTGCGCCACCAGATATGCCACCCAGTCTTCAAACGGCACTGTTTCACGCGACACCCTGAGGTCGAAGTTTACCCCGACAAGGATCATCACAACGATTGCAAAACTGGCACCGATAATGGTCTGGCCGGTCTTGTTGTCGTCCTTCAGCTTGCGATACGCCGCCAGCATGATCGACCCCGCGGCCCCAAGCGCTGCCGCTGGAGTGGGGTTGGTGATGCCGCCGAGGATAGAGCCCAACACGGCCACGATAAGTACAAGCGGCGGAAAGACAACGCGAATGACCTGGCTTTGCCCCAATCGTGCCAAGGCTGTTCGACACCCGTAGAGAACGATCAGAACAGGGATGATCAGCAGCAAAAACGCCTGGCCGGGCGTGCTCGTCGGCGCGATGAGGAAGATATCCACAAAAAGCGCCAGGGCGATCCCACCAAGCCCGATATAAATCGGCGTTGGATCAGCCAAAGGTGCAATGCCCCGCGCGGTAGTGAGGATCAGTCCAAGACCCAAGAACATGACCACAAGCGAGGTCGACAAAACTCCAGCCGTCGCAATGGCACGTTCGCGCGCCTCGGCGATCTCGGCCTCAGTGAGGGCACGGGCTTCCGTCTCAGTGCCAGCGGCCTCTATGGCGGCTTGTTGTTCAACCGCAAGGTCCCAAGTTTCTTGGCCATGCAGATCGATCATCGACGCCTTACATTCGTCAGAGACATTCGTGCGCAGAACAGCGCCTTCTGCTCCGTCCGAGAAACTGTCGATGGTGATGTCTTGCGACGACATCAGCCCGATTTGCCCAAGAAGGATCACCCCGCCGATCAGCGCCGCCGGAGCGATGACAAACCAGGTTAGACTGTCTTGCCGCGTGGTGACCGCTCCGCCAGAAGCATTGTCCTCCAGCACCACGGGCGGTGCGCGATGGGGCCGATAAAGGGCGAAGAAAAACGCATAGGTCGCATAAAGACCTGCCAGAAAGATCCCTGGCACAAGAGCGGCTTGGAAGAGTGTGCCGACCGAGACAACGGCAGGCTCCCCCAAATAGGTCAATGCATCGACACAACCTACAGACTGGGCGCGTGTCTCTTGCGCCGCGGAATAGAGATCCCCAGCGAGGGTCCCGAGCAGAACGATCACGATGGAGGGTGGAATGATCTGCCCCAGCGTGCCTGAGGCTGCGATCACGCCGGTCGCGAGCTCGGGCGAATAGTGGTTTCGCAGCATGGTCGGGAGGGACAGAAGCCCCATGGTGACCACGGTGGCGCCGACAATCCCGGTGGATGCCGCCAAGAACGCGCCAACCAGGACAACCGAAACCGCAAGCCCCCCGGGCAGCGGGCCAAAGACCCGCGCCATGGTGGTGAGCAGATCATTGGCGATGCGCGAGCGTTCCAACGTGATGCCCATCATCACGAACATCAATACCGCGAGCAGTGTCTCGATCGATTGTCCGGCAAAAACCCGTTCGTTCATGCGATTGACGATGAAGGAGAGGTTGCGGTCGATCGCCTGCTCCCAGCCACCCGGGAAAAGCGGCTCTTCGATCCTGGGTAACTCAGGATATCGAAAGGTTGATATGTCTATGCGACTGACGCCGCTGTTGAGCAACTGTTGGTAGGCCGCGCTAGTGGTATCGACGGCTTGGTGGATCAAAAAGCCTGCCGTATCGAGTGCCGCAATGATCCCGAAGGACAACATGCCCGCGCCTGCAATCGCGAAGGCGACCGGAAATCCGGTCATGATCGCTCCAAAAAGGCACAGGAAAACAATGATCAGGCCAATTTCGACCCCGTCCAAGCCAAACAGCATTCCCCGTCCCTCTTAGTGTATATGTGCCGCTTTTTCGGCGATCTCGTCGCCCAAGCGATCTTCATCTTGGTATTTGCCGTCCGATTTGGCGCCTTCGCGCAACTCCAACAGATTGCGATAGAAAAACGCCATGGCCTGGATCACCATCATGACGCAGAACGCAAAGATCAGCATTTTGAACAGGAAGTAGGCGTTAAACCCGTTGGGAGAAAACCCGATGGTCTCCACATTCCATTTGACGATCCGGGCCTTCCGCTCGAGCAAGGTAAAGGTGTCAGAGGCTGAGACTTTCGGCGTGATCAGATGCCGCCATAGGAAGTACCAGGAATAAAGCCACATGATCGTCAGGGACGGGATCATGAAGAGCAAACAGCCCACCATATCGATGATTTTCTTGGACTTGCGCGACACGGCGCCATAGACCAGATCGACCCGAACATGACCGCCTTGGATGAAAGTGTATGCGCAACAAAGCGCCACCACAGCGGCATTATAGAGCTTCAGCTCTTCGCCATACCAACTAAGATCCTTGGTGAAGACCTTGCCGAAGGGACCGATGGAGATCTCGGAAACCAAGAAGATCCTTTGCAGAAACACGATCATGGTTTGCTGCAGGACCATCAAAAGCCCGGCCCAAGCCATCACACGGCCAACGTTGTTGCCAAACCACTCCGCGCCGCGCACATATCCCCAGAGGATCTGATGGCGCCAAAGCCCGACAATCGTCAGCACCAGAAACAGTGTGAAGAGCGCGAAGAACAACTCCACAGAGCCACCGTAATAGACGAAGCGCATGATCGCGGCATTGTCTGACCAATTGAGCCATGCGCCGGGGTTCGCAACCGCCCAACCGATATTGTAAAAAGACTGGCCAATTTGCGCGATCAACCACCAGAGCGCGCCCAGTAGGCCGCCAGCGTTTGCGTCACCGTCCATACGACCTCTTTGCCCCCGCCTGGTTTCCTATGTGCGTCCGCTTTGCAGCAAAACACACGAGCGTGGCCCACCCCACAAGGGCCGGCCACGTTCATGTTGCAAAACCTGCTTAAGCGGTCAACACGCGGTCCCGTTGAGCGCGGTAAAAGCCGATGGATTCACTTAGCCAGCTCGACGAAGCCGCCATCGAGGCGATATAGGCATCATAGGTTTCTTTGAAGATGTCATCGCCCATGAATTCTTCATAAACCTGTGCGGACGCATCCCCGAACGCATCCCAAACACTATCTGGGAATTCCATCACCTTGACGCCAGAGGCGGCCAAACGCTGGAGCGCTGCGCCGTTATTCATCAGATACTGCGACAGGTTCCAATGATCCGCTGCGGCCGCACCGATTTCGATGGCTTTTTGCTGGTAGGGCGTAAGGCTATCGAAGACCTCCAGATTGGTGGCCAGAGTCAGACCGGCGGACGGCTCGTGGAAGCCCGCGATGTAGTAAAAGTCAGCCACCTCTTGGAAGCCTACTTTTTCATCGGACCAAGGACCAACCCATTCTGTGCCGTCAATTGCGCCAGAGGATAGGGCCTGGTAAATCTCGCCGCCCGGAAGGTTTTGAACCGATGCGCCCATATAGCCAAGCGCCTTGCCACCCAGGCCCGGCATACGGAACTTCAATCCTTGGAAGTCTTCTGGACCTTTGATCTCCTTACGGAACCAACCGCCAGCTTGGGTGCCGGTATTTCCTGCGAGAAACGGCTTGATACCAAAGATCTCACCCAGGGCGTGATGCATATCCATCCCGCCGTCCTGGTAGTACCAGTTGTTCAGTTCCGTCGCGGTCATCCCAAAAGGGACGCCAGTGTAAAAGGCAAAAGATGGGTGCTGGTTGATCCAATAATAGTCCGCGGCGTGATACATATCCGCCTGGCCAGCAACCACAGCATCGAAGGACTCAAATGCGCCGACCAATTCGCCAGCGTGCTTGACGTCCACGGTCAGCGTTTCGCCGGTCAGCGCGTTGATGTTCTCGGCAGCTCTGTCTGCAGCATCGGCCAAGCCAGCGAAACCGCGCGGCCAACTGGTGACCATCGTCAGCGTGCGCCGACCTTGAGCGTAGGCCGGGGCAGCCAATGCGCCCGCAGCGGCGGTTCCGCCAAGTGCCGATTTGCGCAGAAATGAACGGCGATCCATGATGTGAAGTCCTCCCTGATGTCTTCACTACGAGGTATTGTTTCTCGCAGTTTCCTCACAGCCGGGACACTATCTTCGGCCAACCGCGGTTGGAAGCGCTTGCATCATGTTTTCTTTTGAAAATCTCTAATTTCTTTGTGAGTTTTGGCAGTGCATTGATTTTTCATCTAATTGTTTAAATTTTGGAAACAGTTGGACTGTGGTGTCGCCCCAGTTATCGCCATTTGAATAGAACGATGCACTTTTTGCAGGCAAAATCATACCTTTCGCCCGCATTCACACCGGTTAACACTCCGCTTTCATCCGTTTGTAGTCCCGTGCTCGCCCCCGGGGAGACGGTGAAATTAGGCGACTAGCGACGTCTTTTCTCACCTGATCCTCGGAGGGGCACAGCAGATCTTTGAGCGCGCATGCCGGTCAGCGAGGCAGGCACAAGCGTTAACGGTGATCAAGTTGGGACGGTAGGTGATGACCCTCCCGCGGCGCTTTCACCCTGTCTTGCAAGGATTGTCGCAGGCTTTCTGTCGGCCGTGGCGACCGCTGAGACACTGAAGATGGAGTTTGGCAGCTCCCAGCGGTCAATGGGATGTTGCAGATGCGGTACTTTGGGGTGGAACTCAGTTGTCACCCGGGGCAGCGGTTCCGCTGCCTCCTACACTGGCGCTGATACTGCAAGGGACTGGTCTTCTTTTTGGTGTGCGAGATTGCCGAGAAGGCGCTTACACAAAGCAATAGCCCGAATAGGACAGATCATGTCGAAAAACCGCCGCCTGCGACATAAAACTTCGCGGAACCCCCTTTGTGTTGCGTAATATTTCGCGAATTGCCTGTTGACCTTCCCCTATCAGCTTCCTACTGTCTCCATCGATCAATGGAGTGTGAGAAATGACTCGTCTTCTCATCGTAGTGGAAAAAAGGCGCATGGGCCGGTAACGGACGCCATAACAACCCCATGCGCCCCCGACTGAAGATCGGGGGTTTTTTTTTGCTCACACTCCAGGAAGCAAATGGAACGGTTAACGCAAGGAAAAGGACGCGGTGCGATGACCAAAATGACCGGCGCTCGGATGGTAATCGAAGCTCTGAAGGATCAGGGCGTCGAAGTGGTATTTGGCTATCCTGGCGGGGCCGTGCTTCCGATTTATGACGAGCTTTTCCAGCAGAACCATATTCGCCACATCCTGGTCCGGCACGAGCAGGGCGCCGTTCACGCCGCAGAAGGCTATGCGCGCTCGACCGGCAAACCTGGTGTTGTCTTGGTGACCTCAGGACCTGGGGCCACCAATGCGGTGACCGGTCTGACCGATGCGCTGATGGACAGTATCCCGATCGTGGTTCTGACCGGCCAGGTGCCGACCTTCATGATCGGCAATGATGCGTTTCAAGAGGCCGACACGGTCGGGATCACGCGGCCCTGCACCAAGCACAACTGGTTGGTCAAAGACACTGGCGATCTGGCCAACGTTATCCACCAATCCTTCCATGTGGCGACCCATGGCCGCCCGGGGCCGGTTCTGGTCGACATCCCCAAGGATGTCCAATTCGCCAGCGATGTCTATACGCCGCCGGAACAGGCCAACACCAAGCATTACCGGCCCAAAGTGAAAGGCAATCCGGACAAGATCGAAGAGATGGTCGCGCTGATCGAAACCGCAGAACGGCCGATCTTCTACACCGGTGGCGGTGTGATCAATTCCGGCACGATGGCGAGCCAACTGCTGCGAGAGTTTGTGGCAGAGACAGGCTTTCCGATCACCTCGACCTTAATGGGACTTGGCGCCTATCCCGCAAGCGGTGAAAACTGGCTTGGTATGTTGGGGATGCATGGTCTCTATGAGGCCAATCTTGCGATGTATGGCTGCGATCTGATGCTCAATATCGGCGCCCGTTTCGATGACCGGATCACCGGGCGAGTGCAAGACTTCAGCCCGGAATCGCGCAAGGTCCATGTGGATATCGATCCCTCGTCGATCAACAAGGTCATCCATGCCGATGTTCCGATCATCGGAGATGTCACCCACGTTCTGCGAGAGGCGCTGGCGCTGTGGCGCGCGCGCGGGTCAAAGGTGAACCGCGAGGCGCTGGATATGTGGTGGGCCGAGATTGAAGATTGGAAATCCGTCCGCTGCCTGGCCTTCACTGCGTCAGAAAAAACCATCAAACCACAGCACGCTTTGGAACGGCTAGAAGCGCTCACCAAAGACCATGATCGCTATGTCGCGACTGAAGTGGGACAGCATCAAATGTGGGCGGCTCAATACTTGGGCTTTGAAGACCCGCATCGCTGGATGACTTCGGGTGGGCTTGGCACCATGGGATATGGCGTTCCAGCCTCTATCGGGATCCAGGTGGCCCATCCCGATGCTTTGGTGATCAATGTTGCTGGCGAGGCCTCTTGGCTGATGAACATGCAGGAAATGGGCACCGCGGTGCAGTTCAATCTGCCGGTCAAACAGTTCATTTTGAACAATGAGAGACTCGGAATGGTGCGGCAATGGCAGGATCTTTTGCATGGCGGCCGCTTCTCTCATAGCTGGTCCGAGGCCCTGCCAGATTTCGTGAAGCTCGCTGAGGCCTTCGGCTGCAAAGGCATTCTTTGCGACAATCCAAACGATCTTGATGACGCGATCCACGAGATGCTGGCCTACGACGGTCCGGTGATCTTCGACTGCGTCGTGGAAAAACACGAAAACTGCTACCCGATGATCCCAAGCGGTGAGCCGCACAACAAAATGCTATTGGGCGAGGCCGCCACCGAGGATGCCATCGGCAACACAGGCGCTGTATTGGTCTGATCCAGACCTTGGTTTCGACAGAAAGGGCTCTGTCGTTCGGCAGAGTCCTTTTTTCGTGCTTGAACGTCCAAGACGCGAAACAAGAGGTGTGCATGAGGATTGGCGCGCACAGCGCGCGTTCCAAAAAAGAAGCCCGCCAGGGAGGATGAACGGGCTTCTAAGAACGGCATTCGGAAAGCCGGGAGGATTGGTTTGATCTCAGATGTTTTTAGCACGCAATTCGGTCACCCAAGCGGCGACGACGGCGTAAACGACATGTCCGACCAAGGCCACCCAGGTGATTTGCGTGAATCCCAAGAAGGCTGGATTGCCGACCAAAAGATGCGCCATGAAGTAAAGTGCCCAGACCCAGAGCGCGACGCCATAGACGACAGCCGCGGCGAGCCAAGGCACCTCAGGGGCAAACCGGGCGCGCAGGGGCTCGATGATCAGAACCCAACCGAGGCTATATCCGATAAGGCCCACGAAATAGTGCATCGCATGCGCGGCGGGGGTGAACCCCTGTCCAAAGATCATGGCGATCACCCCATTGGTCAGTGGTACTGGTGCAAGTTTGGAAAAGCCAAGCCAAGGGCTCAGGGATTGGCCGAAAAAGTCAAAAGCAAGTGTGGCGAAGGCACCCGCCGTGAGGATGGTGACAATGGTATGCGTGATATCCTGTGTATGGAAGCGGGCGGTATCAGTGATCGCGGTCATGGCAGCTACTCCTGGAAATCAAGGTTATCGAAGCGTGCGTTTTTGCATTGTGATTTGAATATGAAGGGTCACATGTGCACCAGCAATCGAGTGCACGCGCACGTGACCCAGCGTCAGTCGCCCCGTGAGATCGCCGCGCGAAAACCACCAATTCTGTAACATTCGGGTCGCCTGGGCCTTGCGCTCGGCGCGCCATGTTGCAATGACCGAATGACTAAAGAAGAGGGATCACCGCCATGAATGCGCTTCGGATCAAGAAGGGAAGCTCGCGCAAATCTGCCTATGACCTTCGCAGTCATTTGAGCGAAATGGATGAACGGCATACGTTGGCTGTTGTTGTGGACAACGAAGCCGGTGTGCTCGCGCGGGTGATCGGTCTGTTCTCTGGGCGGGGCTATAACATTGACAGCCTGACAGTCGCCGAGATTGACCATTTGGGGCATCGTTCCCGGATTACGGTTGTCACAACTGGCACGCCGAAAGTGATCGTGCAGATCAAAGCACAGCTCGAACGGATGGTGCCGGTGCATGAGGTCCATGACCTGACCGTCGATGGCCCTTCGGTGGAGCGCGAATTGGCACTTTTGAAAGTCGCGGGCACGGGCGACAAACGGGTCGAAGCCCTCCGCGTGGCCGATATCTTCCGCGCGAAAGTGGTCGATACATCGCTGGAAAGCTTTGTCTTTGAAATCACCGGGACGCCAGAGAAGGTCGACGCCTTTGCCGAACTTATGCGACCTTTGGGTCTCGCAGAAGTTGCTCGGACAGGTGTGGCAGCGCTCGCCCGCGGGATGAATG
>JBCDGN010000084.1:0-17140 GCA_038751255.1 Pseudomonadota bacterium | reverse complement strand
GTTTGGTTTTGTTCTCGTCAGCTTTGCCTTGCAAACAAACGTGATTCCAATCGCTTACAGGGGTGAGCTTTACTTGATCATTGCGCTGTCGATGCTGCTGACACCGTTGTTTTTCCTACTTTATGAAGAAGTCGCCAAACGGCTCGATGACGTGGAGGAAATCCTCGAACCGGACGAGGTTGAAACCCAAGGGCCGGTGATCATCGCGGGAGTGGGACGCTTTGGTCAAGTGATCAACCGCATCGTCATGGTCAACGGCTATCGCGCCACGGTTTTGGACAACGATCTTGGCGTCATTCAGATGATGCGGAAATATGGGTTCAAGAGCTTCTTAGGCGATCCGTCCCGGCCTGAGCTGCTTGAAGCAGCTGGCCTGAAAGACGCAAAGGTCCTTGTTGTCGCAATGGATGATCGAGTGGCCTGCAATCGGTTGGTCAGCTACGCGCGCAAGGAACGGCCAGATCTTTTCATTGTGGCCCGGGCCCATGACGTGATCCAGGTTTATGAGCTATACAATGCGGGCGCCGACAAGATTGTGCGCGAGATGTTTGACAGCAGCCTGCGAGCCGCCCGCTATGTGTTGGAGGAATTGGGGCTCAGCGAATTCGAAGCCGCCGAAGCTGAAAGCAAATACTATCAGCACGAACGTCACGCGCTGCGCGAACTTGTGGAACTTTGGAAACCGGGCGTGCCAGTGGCGGAGAACCCCGAATACATGGCGCGCTCTAAAGAGCTCGATACCGAACTTGAAACGGCCATGGTCTCTGAAATCGACGAACATGAAGAACCGAGCAGCCCGCCGGAACCAAACGCCGCTCAGCGCGCAGGGACCTAGTCTTTGTCGGCGACGCCTGCCTCCGCAAAGGTGGCCATGCCCGAGTGACAGGCCAGCGCCGCCTTGACAATGGAGATGGCAAGCACCGCCCCACTGCCTTCGCCAAGCCGTAGCCCAAGATCGAGAAGAGGGCTCATATCCAAGGCTTCCAGAAGTCGTCCATGTGCCGCTTCTGCGGAAAGATGCCCCGCTAAGCAGTGATCGAGGGCCCCTGGGGCAGTTTTTTCAAGGCTCAAGGCCGCTGCTGTGCAGATGAACCCGTCAAGCAAGACCGGAATGCGCAACTGCCTGGCCCGGGCAATCGCCCCGGCCATTGCCGCCAATTCACGCCCCCCAACCCGCGCAAGTGCATCCAATCCGTCGGTGCAGGCCGCCCGATGGAATACCAAAGCCTCAGAAACGACGGCTGTTTTGCGCGACAGTCCCTCCCCATCAACGCCAGTGCCGCGACCGGTCCAGTCCTGCGCCTTTCCCCCAAGAAGCAGCGCTGCCAAAGCTGCAGCCGAGGTGGTGTTGCCGATCCCCATCTCGCCCGTGGCCAAAATGTCTGACTCTGGCGCTACGGCATCCCAACCAATGGAGAAAGCCTCGCAAAGCGCGTCTGCATCCATCGCAGGAGCCGCGGTGAAATCTTCCGTTGGGGTGTCGAGGTGAATGTCATGGACAGAAAATCGCGCCCCGGCGAGGACCGTCAGTTGATTGACGGCGGCACCGCCAGCGCGAAAATTTCCTACCATCTGCGCTGTCACCTCTGCGGGAAAGGCCGAGACGCCGCGCGACGCGACGCCATGATTGCCCGCAAAAGTCAAAACCTGGGGATGCGCGATCTGCGGTTTAGCCTGACCCCGCCATGCCGCATACCAAAACGCAATCTCTTCAAGTCGCCCCAAAGACCCCGGTGGCTTGGTCAATTGGCCGTCTCTGGCTCGGGCGGCCTCCAGCGCAGCGGTATCGGGGTGCGGGAGGTCCTTCAACATCTCGCGGATCTGATCGAGTTCGGTAAAGGATTGAGACGTCATGTACTCTGTCATTGCCTGTTCTTGTCAGCTTGGCTAGGGGGGCACCGAACCACTGAGGACACCTCTTTGCCTGCGCCGCGCCCTGTGCTTCTTGCCGCCATCGATCCCGCCGCAGCGCTCGGCTTGATGACCCGTCTGCCGGTTCCGGTCAATGGGGAGAAAGCGGCCGGACGCGGGGCGCAGGCCGCCTGGGCTTGGCCCTTGGCTGGCGCTTTGGTGGGGTTTCTCGGGGGCGCTGCATTCTGGGCTGCCGCTGGGCTTGGTTTGCCGCCCTTGCTGGCCGCGTTCTCAGCGCTTACGGTTCAGGTTTTCGTCACGGGTGCCCTGCATGAAGACGGGCTCGCTGATAGCGCCGATGGTCTCTGGGGTGGATGGACCCGAGAACGGCGGCTTGAGATCATGCGCGACAGCCGGATCGGCAGCTATGGGGTTTTAGCGCTGGTGCTATCGCTTGGAATAAAAGCCGCGGCACTGGCTGCGCTCTCGCCGGGCGGCGCGGTGGTCGCTCTGATCGTGACCGGCGCGGCAAGTCGGGCTGCGATGGGTGCAGTTATGGCCAGCCTTCTCCCTGCCCGTTCGGATGGGCTTTCGGTAAAAACTGGGCGCCCGTCGCTTGCAACACTCCTGGTGGGTGTCGTCTTAACCCTGATCCTTTGTCTGCTTTTGTTGCCGCTTGTGGTAGTTGCGGTATTCGTTGCTGCGATCACCATCACAACGATCCTTTGGGCGCGCGTGGCACGCGCAAAAATCGGTGGTCAGACCGGAGACATCCTTGGCGCAACGCAACAGCTTTGCGAAGTCGCGGGTCTTGCTGCGCTAAGCGCGATGCTCTGAACGACGTAACAGAAAAACCCCCGCCTGTGTCGCGCAAAGCGGGGGTCACTCCAAATTTTGGTGGGTGACTTAGGCCGCGCGGCTCAACAGAACGTCGCCAACTTGGCGCTGCGCTGCGTCCTCATCGGTTCCGGTGACCGCCGCAACTTCGCGGGTCAAACGCTCCAGAGCAGCCTCATAAAGCTGACGTTCTGAATAGCTCTGCTCTCGCTGATCATCGGCGCGGTGTAGATCGCGCACCACTTCCGCAATTGAGATCAGATCGCCGGAGTTGATCTTTTGCTCGTATTCCTGGGCCCGACGAGACCACATCGCGCGCTTCACCTTGGCTTTGCCGCGCAGGGTGGTCATGGCTTGGTCAATCACCGCTGGGCTCGACAGAGAACGCATCCCGACCTCGGTCGCCTTGTGGGTCGGCACCCGCAAGGTCATCTTATCTTTTTCAAAAGAAATGACAAAAAGCTCAAGGCTCAGCCCAGCAACCGTCTGCTCTTCGATCGATACGATCTGACCTACCCCGTGGGCGGGATACACCACATACTCGTTCGGACGGAATTCTGGCTTTTTGGCTTTGGTCATGTGGCTTCGATCCTCGCATCTACGATCCGGTCCGCCGATCTTGGATCGCCGGTCCTCAGAGGGCAAAAAAGAAACGTGCTTGCGGAGTCCGCAAGACGTTTCCAATCTGACCTAGTTGTAACGCCTATATAACAAATTTCAGGCAGTTCGGAAAGAGGTATTTTCCACGCGTAACACACCTATGCGACGAGCGCATAGCTTACCGGTCTTTTCGCGTCATTCTTCCTCCCCCGGAGCTTCCGAGAAGTACTTTTCAAGTTTGCCCTCTTCACCATCATGCTCTTCAGCATCAGGTAGCGGGTCTTTCTTGGTATAGATGACCGGCCAAAGCTCCGAATATTTTCGGTTAAACTCAACCCATTTCTCCATACCAGGCTCAGTATCGGGGCGGATGGCATCAGCCGGGCATTCGGGCTCGCAGACCCCGCAATCGATGCATTCGTCAGGATGAATCACCAGTGCGTTCTCACCCTCATAAAAGCAATCCACCGGACAAACCTCGACACAGTCGGTGTATTTGCAGGCGATGCAGTTTTCGGTGACAACATAGGTCATGGCGACATCCGCTTTGAGAACCGCAATGTACCTATTCGCACCCGCAGAATCATTCAAGCGCTGAAACCCGACCTTGATCGAGCTTTCTGCGTGCCTTTTTGGTCGGACGCGGGCCGGTTGCGCCAGGTGACGATGCGTTATGGCGGACCTCAGAATTGGGCGAGATGTCCTCATAGAGCGTTTGCGCCTCGGTCGCAGGTCCACGGCGCTTGGAAAGTGCAAGGACACGAATCACGCGGATCACCCGCCCCTGGGGAAAGGTCAGCACATCACCAGGCTTCAGCCCTTGCGAGGCCTTGCGCATATGCTGGCCATTGAGGCGCAGCTTTCCGCCGGTGATCAGATCCGTCGCGAGCCCCCGCGTTTTGAAGAAGCGCGCATGCCAAAGCCATTTATCGGCGCGCAGTTTGTAGCGCGGCCCCGATATGTCAGCCTCACTCTTTGTCACGCAACCCCATCAGAGCTGCGGCAAAGGGATTGTCGGGATCGATCTTCTTTTCCTTCTCGGGCGGACGGGCGCTGTAGGTCTTCGCCCCATCCTGTTGCTTGCGCGGCGGGCGCTTGCCTTTTTGCGGTTTGCCACCCTCGTTGAACTTTCCCTTGCCCGCAGGACGCCGCCCCTCTTTGCGGCGCGGTTGTCCCGGTATGCCATCCTCCCGCTCGCGCGGTTTCCCCCGCCCTTGACCCTGCGATTGGCCATGACGTTGATTTGGACGCCGCCGCGGTGACCAAGTAAACGTATAGTAGACCTCGATTAAAGGCTCTTCTGGGGTCCCGTCGGCGGGTTCGTTCTGTTCCTTCGCCTCTGCAACTTCGGCAGCTTCTTCGAGCTGCGCGGGATCGGGTGTTGCCTCTTCGGCAGCCTCAGGCTCGGCGGAGGGTTCGTCCGATGGCGCAGTCGCTGTGTGTTCTTCGACGGAAGGCACATCTGGTATGTCCATCGTCGCGTCTGAGGCCGGAGCGGGAGCCACCGAAGGAACTTCCTCAGCGCTTTGAGAACTGTCATCGGCAGTGACGGCAGCTTCAGTCGACGCTTCTACAGAAGTCTCCGCTGTTGGTTCCTCCCGGTTCTCTGCGATCTCAGGTTTTTTCTTCTCCCGCTCGGCTTTCTCGGCGCGGTAGCCGAGACCCTCCATGAGCCCGGCAAATTGCTCCAACGTCATGCCGGTGATCGACAACATGTCTGGCGTCGCCTCAAATCCGCCACGGGTGTCTTGGACCCGCAGCATATCGGCAAGCCGTTCCAACATATCAATGCGGATCGCACGCTCTCCGGCGGCGCGATACCCCGCCATAGTATGGTAGCCCTCGGGCTGCGCATCGCCTGCCGGAACAGTCACAAGACCCGGCGGCGGCGCTTCGGGAAAGATGTCGAGCCCTTTGTAAAGCGCCCAGAGCACCAGACGCAGACGCGTCGGCGCGGGTTTCAGCAAGGCTGGCATGAAAATGGTGAACTGGCCAAACCGCATGCCGTGTTTCCGTAGGGCGCCGCGGGCGTCCTGATCGAGCGCTTTCACATCCGCCGCAACGACGTCTCGGGACAAAATCCCGAATCCTTCGACCATCTGAAACGCAAAGCCGCGCGCAAGCCCGGTCAGCGTCTCATCCTTGGACAGTGCGATCAGCGGCTCAAAAAGCGCCGCAACCTTGCGGTCGATGAAATGCTGAAGACGCCTTTCAACTTTCTGAGCCACGTCAGGCCCGGCTTCTTCATCGACGAAGGCCTTGATCTTTGGCTTCATCGGCTCTGGTCCGGCAACCAGGCGTCCAACCGCGTGCTCGCCCCACATCAAGCCGCCCTGTTCGGTAAAATCGATCTCAGTGTCAGGCGCGTTGTAGAAGCGGTCCGCCCGAAGATGGAATTCGGGCGCCAAAGCGACCAGGCTTGCTTGCCGGAGGGTTTTTGCCTCATCCGGCGTGGTTGCCTTGTCCTGACTGAATTGAAATCCTTCGAGCCGCCCCACGAATTGACCTTCGACGGTCACATCGCCCTTGTCGTTCACCTCGGCCACAAGGCTCTCCCTCTGCTTCAACCGCCGCAGTAAAACGGACGTGCGCCGGTCAACAAATCTTTGTGTCAGACGGGCATGGAGCGCGTCGGATAAGCGGTCTTCTACAGCGCGCGTGACGTCGCGCCAATGGGTTTCATCATCTAACCAGCCTCGACGCTGCGCGACATAGGTCCAAGTGCGGATATATGCCAATCGTTTAGACAAAGCATCGATATCGCCTTCGGTGCGATCAATGCGCTTCACCTGCCGTGCCATCCAATCATCGGGGATGCGCCCCAGATCGTGAAGATAGCCAAAAAGTGTCTGCAAGAGCCCAGCATGTTCGGCTTGGCTGATCCCGCGGAAATCGGGAATACGGCACACATCCCACAGCAATTGCACATCCGCCGGCGAACTCAGCCGCTGCGCAATTTCGGCAACACCAGAGGCCGCTTTCAGGGCCATCAGATCATCGGCCTCGCGCGCGCGGCTCAACCAGTCGTCATCGGTGCGCTGCTCTAGAGAGGCGATCAGCCGGTCTACCGTACCGAAGTTGAGCTTCGCATTTCGCCATTGCAGCTTTCTTACCGGGGAGAAACGATTCTCCACAATGGCTTGCGCAAAGCCTTCATCCAGTGGGCGCGCCTCTCCAGTGACCCCGAAACTGCCATCTTGTGTGTGCCGCCCGGCCCGGCCTGCGATCTGCGCCAACTCATTGGGCTGCAAAGGGCGCATGCGGCGACCGTCGAATTTGGACAGCGCCGAGAACGCCACATGGCGGATATCGAGATTAAGCCCCATGCCAATCGCATCAGTGGCCACAAGGTAATCGACCTCGCCATTCTGATAGAGATCAACCTGAGCATTCCGCGTCCGCGGGCTGAGCGCGCCCATCACCACAGCAGCACCACCCTTCTGACGGCGCAGCAACTCGGCCATGGCATAGACATTCTCCACCGAGAAGCCGACGATCGCCGAACGAGGCGGCATACGGCTGAGTTTTTTTGCACCGGAATAGCTGAGGGTCGAAAACCGTTCGCGGGTTTGAAACTGGACCCCGGGAACCATAGCGGCAATCGCACCGCGCATGGTTGCTGCCCCAAGGAGCAGTGTTTCGTGCAGACCGCGCGCGTTCAGAAGACGGTCGGTAAAGACATGACCCCGCTCGGGATCCGCACAAAGCTGAATTTCGTCGATGGCTAAAAAGTCTGCGCCAATCCCCACGGGCATTGCTTCGACCGTGCAGACCCAATACTGGGTGCGATCTGGCACAATCCGTTCTTCGCCGGTGATAAGCGCTACGACACTGGGACCGCGCACCGCTTTGATGCGGTCGTAGACCTCGCGCGCAAGCAAACGCAGCGGGAGCCCGATGACGCCTGTGCGATGTGCCAACATGCGGTCAATGGCATAATGGGTCTTGCCGGTATTGGTCGGGCCCAGAACCGCCTCAATGCGTCCCTCGCCCGGCATGTCAGACCCTCCTGCCAGGGCCGATTGCCGCCCCTGGGATGCCTCTTAAAGCGCCTGGCCTTCGAGGCGCTTCTCAAGCTTTTCGATGGCTTCTTTTACGTTGGCCCGATGGGGATGTATAGCCGAGACTGCGCGATAGGCGCTCAATGCATCCTCGGGCTGCTCCAAGGCTTCGAGGATCATTGCAAGGCCGCTGATCGCCCCGAAATGGCGCGGGTTCAGCGCCAAAGTCATCTCAATATCGGCAATGGACAAGCCATAGCGTTCCATCTGGAAAAACGCTGTCGCACGACCATTATAGGCTTCCGCAAACCGAGGGGCGTGGTCGATCGCGGCAGAAAAATGTTCCACCGCCACGTCGTAATCTTCCTGTTGCAGAGCGTCCCTGCCGCGTTCGAGCAAAAGATCGATGGAGGCCGACCCAGATTGCGACCAGAGCCGCCAGATATCCTCTTCTACCGCCTCCCAGTTTCGCAAGTCAGGATCTTGCAATCGGTCATAAAGCTCGTTGAGTTCGGCGTTGTCTTGCAAACTCTGCGCGCCCAGGGACAACGACATCCCGAAGAGCATGCAAAAGAACGTTACGGCATATTTGATCTGAACTAAGGACTGTCTCATAGGTTGAAGCGTAGCGCGGCGCGCCGCAAAGGCGAAGTATAATTCGGATGCAGGAAGGATCCCGATAAAATGAGCAATGTGATCGAAGGCGCCGTGGCGGCCCTGAACGCAAAGCTGGATGACGGTTTTGATGGCTTGGCCAAATTCGTGATCGAAGGCGAAGGCGGCATCATTGTGGACAGCGATGGGGCGCGCGCAAGCGAGGACGATGCCGATGTCACTCTCACCGCAGATCGCGACACCTTTGAAGAAATGATCGCCGGCGATCTTGACCCAACAGCCGCCTTTATGTCCGGCAAACTGGCCATCGATGGGGACATGGGCACCGCTGTAAAGCTCGGCGCAGCACTTTCCTGACGTGGCGAAGGACGCCCCGTTTGATCGCCACATTGCCCGCGCAACCGAGGCAGCCTTTGCGGTTTGGTTAAACGCCTCAGACGGGGTTCGCCTGCGTGCAGCCAAGCTCGGGGATGGCACGAAGGGGACGGTTTTCCTGTTCTCTGGCCGCACAGAATACATTGAAAAATATGGCGAAACAGGCGCAGCCTTTGCCACGGCGGGACTTAGCACGTTGTCAATAGATTGGCGCGGCCAGGGCCTGTCGGATCGGCATCTTAGCGATCCCCTGATCGGACATGTGGAGAAGTTCACCGACTACCAGAAAGATGTCGCGGCCTTGGTCTCTTGGGCTGAGAAGATCGATGCACCGCGTCCTTGGTTCTTGCTTGGACATTCCATGGGAGGTGCTGTGGCGTTGAGGGCGCTGACAGAGGGCATGGCCATCGACAAGGCTGCCTTTAGCGGGCCGATGTGGGGAATCTCGCTCAGCCCGCCAGTGCGCGCCTTTGCCTGGGTCACCGCAAACCTCTCGGAACGGATTGGATTTGGCGAGAAGATTATCCCCGGGGGCCAGCGTGAGCCTTATCCGCTCCACGCCGATCCTGCCGACAATCTGCTGACCCATGACGCAGAGATGCTGGCGTGGATGAAGAGCCAATTGGAGGCAGAGCCGGGCCTTGGTCTTGGCGGTCCAAGTCTGACATGGTTGGCCGAAGCCTTGCGCGAAACACGTAAGCTTCAGGCTATCAAAGATCCCAAGGTAGCGAGCCTGACCTTGCTGGGCGATCAGGAAGCCATTGTGGATGTGGCTGCCATCGAGAAACTGACCAGCCGCTGGCCCGAAGCGCACTTGCATCGGGTGGCAAATTGCAGGCATGAGGTGTTGATGGAGAGCCCCGCGCTTCGGCAAGATGCCTATCGGCGGCTCGTGGAATTCTACCTGTCATAGCCGCGGCATTGGACCGTGGCAAACAACCCTGAGGGGTCATGGCGACGTCTTTTAACATTATCGGCAGCGGCCAAGTTGGCACCTGCCTGGGGCTTCTGCTGCACAGACATGGGTTGCAAGTCGGCTCCGTTTACAACCGAAATCTGGACAGCACAAAAAGGGCGATTGATCTCATCGGAGCGGGCCATTCGGCAGCCCAGATAGGCGACATAGAACCGGCAGATATCACGGTCTTTACTGTCAATGACGACGCGCTCGAGAGCGCGAGCGCTCAGTTTTCACAGACAAACGCGCTCCGCCAAGGCGATTTGGTCTTTCATTGCAGCGGAGCGACCCCTTCGACCATCCTGGCCCCGCTCGCAAAATCCGGCGCGCAAATCGCGAGCCTGCACCCCGTCATGACGTTCACCGATCCCGCACAAGACGCGGCACGCTTTCCCGGCACGGCCTGCGCCATTGAAGGCGATGCTGTCGCCGTTGCGCGCCTCGAGGGGCTTTTCACATCGCTCGGGGCGGTTTGTTTTCAGATCGATGGAACTGCGAAACTGCTCTACCACGCCAGCGCGGTTTTTGTGAGCAACTACCTCCATTGTCTTTTCGATGCAGGCGCGCAGTGTTTGGAGGCTGCGGGGCTCCCACGGGAGAAAGCCACAGAGATTCTGGGCCCGTTGATCACTGCCAGCCTGAACAACACATTTGCCATGGGTCCGGCTGCTGCGCTGACCGGGCCCATTGCACGCGGTGACGCCAAGCTGGTTGCAGCACAACTGAACGATTTAAAGGCTTATGACAGCGACCTGGCCTCGGCCTATGCCGCGCTCGGTGCCATCGCTGTGGATCTTTCTCGCCAAAAGGGCGCTGCGACCCCCCAGGATCTCGACCAGATTGCGACATATTTTAAGCAGTGAGAAACTAAGGTGATGGTGCTGGGGACTCAGAGCTCTATCTGCGTGAAGGCGTCACGCAGCGCATTCGACCAAGCCGAACTCATGCGCATGAAACCCTCATCCAGAGGTTCGATCCGCCGACTTTTAGAAATTGAAAGCGCATCCCGTCGGATCACCATCAGATCAAGTGGCATGCCAACGCTGAGATTTGACCGCAGCGTGGAATCCATGCTGAGCAGCACCGCTTTCTGGCCATCTTCCAGCGATGTTTGAGGCTGGACCACGCGGTCGAGAATCGGCTTGCCGTATTTGTGTTCGCCGATCTGTAAAAACGGTGTGTCATCGGTGGCCTCGATGAAATTGCCCTCGGGATAGATCAAAAACAGACGCATATCCCCGCCTCGCCGTTGGCCAGCGAGTATAAGCGAGGCGTTGGCGGAGTTTTGGTTCATCCGAGAGAGTTTCTCGCTGATCTCAGCGCTCACTTCGGCCAGTAGGTTACCCACCATCTCAGCCACCTTGAGCATCGTCTTGGCTTTTAAGATCGACGTTTCCTCGGTGGCTTCGTCATCGTCGATGGCCTCTTCGATCCGCAACATCGTGGTCTGCGTCACGGACAAAGACCCCGCCGTCAGGATTGTTATGATGCGTTCGCCCGGCACCTCAAATGTGAACATCTTTTTGTAGACCGAAATATTATCGAGCCCCGCATTGGTCCGCGTATCGCTAAGCAAAACAAGCCCGTCATCCAGGCACAGCCCGACACAATAGGTCATGATAGATATTCCCCCCGGACCGCTTGGGCGACGCTATTGCTGAGTTTGCCCAGTCGCGGCGATCGTTACCGCAATTTCGGTATCGTCTGTGGCGACCGCGCTTGCAACCATTCGAATGGGGGCAGCGTCAATTGCGTCCAACCCTGAACAAAGCCGGACATAGCGATCATCAGGACTGAGCCCATTCGCTGGGTCAAATCCCACCCATCCAAGCTTGGGGATATAAAGTTCCGCCCAGCCATGGGTCGTGCCATCCTCTAAAATCAGCGGATCGCGGGTGTCCTCGGGCTGTGCATCTTGTGCGTAACCATAGACAAAACGTGCCGGGATATTGGCACTGAGCGCAAGCGCGATGAGCAAATGCGCCTGACCGCAGACGCTGCCCGTCTCGGCATGTAAAACATCCTTGGCAGACGCGCTTTGTCCGTCTTCGGTGTCATCCGGGCCATGGCTCACCGTTTGGTTCACCGCATGGCAAAGCGCATGCGCTCGGTCCAGTTGCGGGGCCTCAGCCACATCTTTAAGCCCCTCCGCTGCAAAATCGCGCAAGGCCACATCCATACGTGTCGCTCTTGTGGGACGCATGTAGGCACCTGGCTTCACTTTTTCCCGCAACCCCGACAGAACGCCTGCGGTGTCAGTTGTCTCGACCGTGCCGCTCACCACGATTTCCACCGCCTGTGTTGGCCCGCCGATTCGCACTGTGTTGATCAGGTCGCCTGCCCCATCCCGGAAAGAGGCGCCCTCTGCCCCGTCGAGGGTCTCGACCCGCCAATCGACCACGGTTTGGCCCTTAAAATCCGCAGGCGTAAGCCGCTGGCTTTGCATGATGGCCCGCTGCGGTTCGTCGAATTGCAACCGCACACGATGTTCGACCAGCAGTCTCACACCCGCGCTCCGCTGAGATATGTCTTATTTACTTCTGACCCGATTGCGGCGACATCGCCGACGAAACGTTCCAGAAACTCATGCAGGCCCTCGTCGAATATGTCGGATACTTGTGTCTCTGACAGTTCCCCTAGAAGAGCACGCACGCGGGTCTGCGCATCCGAGGTCGCGCCATAGCCGCGTGCCAAGCGGTCAAGATGGTCGGTTGCGCCTTGGATCGCCGTGCGCAGCGACCGCGGACAGGCCGGATTCAGGATCAGAAGATCGACGATCTTTGTGGGCGTGGCTTCCCCGCCATAGGCGTGATGAAAGGACCGGTGCATCTGCATCGCGCGCAACAGGGTCAGCCACTGATAGTTATCGAGCCCAGAGCCCACATAATCTGCGTCTGGCAATAACACATAATACTTCACATCCATGAGCCGGGCAGTGTTGTCCGCACGTTCTAAGTGAATGCCGATATTCAGAAAATCATAGCCGTCATTGCGCAACAAGGTGTTTTCAACTGCGCCTTGGACCAGCGCTGTCTGTTTGATCGTCCACTCTGTCAACTCACCGATTTCCAAATCGCTGCGTGCGGTGCGCTGGATTTGCTTCATCTGCTGGTAGGCGGTATTGAGTGCATCCCAAACCGGTAAGGTGATCGCGGTGCGCACGATCCGGGCATTTTCGCGCGCTGATGCCAAACAAGAGGCCACCGAAGAGGGATTGTCGCGGTCGAAGAAGAGGTAGGTGACGATATTGCGTTCCACGCGTTCGCCATATTTGCGCTCAAACCCCTCCGAGGTACCGCTGGCTTGCAGGATGCTGTCCCATTCGCTGCGGTAGCCATCGGTGGTGTCGGGAACCAGATGCATCCGCGCGCCGACCTCAATCAGTCGCGCCATGGTATCAGCACGCTCCAAATAACGCGCCATCCAATAAAGGTTTTCCGCGGTGCGGCTCAGCATTTCCCTATCCCTCGGGCCCTTGTATACTTCTGGCTCATTCTGCGAGCACCCATGTATCTTTGACCCCGCCCCCCTGGCTGGAATTCACCACAAGGCTGCCTTCTTTCAATGCCACGCGCGTCAGCCCGCCGGGCACGAGTTCGACCCGTTCTCCGACCAAGCAGAAGGGGCGCAAATCCACATGGCGCGGTGCGATACCCTCTTCGACAAAGGTAGGACAGGTCGACAGCGCCAAGGTTGGCTGAGCGATATAGTTTTCCGGCTGTTCGGTGATCTTTTGTCGGAAGAGCGCAATTTCATCTTTGGTCGCCCGCGGTCCGATCAGCATGCCGTAACCGCCCGAGCCATGGACTTCTTTCACCACAAGCTCCGGCAGCTTGGACAGCACGTAGGCCAGCTCATCGGGTTTCGCGCATTGCCAGGTTGGCACATTGTTTAGGATCGGCTCTTCCCCGAGATAGAAGCGCACCATTTCTGGAACAAACGTATAGATCGCTTTGTCATCGGCCACGCCCGCGCCTGGGGCGGAGGCAATCGCAACACCGCCCGAGCGATAGACATTCATCAGTCCCGGCACACCGAGCATTGAGTCAGGTCGGAAACAAATCGGGTCGAGAAACGCGTCATCGAACCGACGATAAAGCACATCGACCTTTTTCGGACACTCGGTGGTGCGCATCCAGAAGAAATCGCCCACCACGAACAGATCCTGCCCCTCGACAAGGTCAACACCCATCATATCGGCCAGGAAGGAGTGTTCGTAATAGGCGGAATTGAAATGTCCAGGCGTCAGAATCACCACGGTTGGTTCACCTTCGCACTTTTGCGGGGCAACCGAGGCAAGCGTGCGGCGCAGGACTTCTGGATAGCTTTCCACCGGAGCGATCCTGTTTTGCCGGAAAAGATGCGGGAACATGCGCATCATGATTTCACGGTTTTCCAGCATGTAGGACACCCCAGAAGGGGTTCGGCAGTTGTCTTCGAGGACAAAAAAATCGTCAGGACCAGTTCGGACCAGATCGATGCCCACGATATGGCTATACACCCCACGAGAAGGTTTGATCCCGGCCACGGACTTCTCATAGGCCTCGTTTTGATAAACGAGTTTTCCTGGAACCTTGCCCGCTTTGACGATCTCACCGCGACTATAGACATCGCACAGAAAGGCATTCAGTGCGCGGGCGCGTTGTTTGATCCCGCGCTCCAACCTGAACCACTCCAAATGCGTGAAGACCCGCGGAAACATGTCAAACGGGATCAAGCGGTCGGGATCGCCGCCCTCGCCGTAAACCGCAAAGGTGATCCCGATCCGGCGAAACAACGCTTCTGCTTCGGCTTGCTTCAGGCTGCGCAGCTCGGCAGGCATCTCCCGCTGCCAGCTTTCCAGACGCGCGTAAGGATCGCGTATCGCATCGCCCTGATACATTTCGTTAAAGTAGCTGGTCGCCATAGTTCCTCGGCCCATTCCTACTGCGATGGCTTGCACGCCCTTATCCCCGACGAAAGGCGACAGCGGAGAGAAAGGCAACCCCTCTTTGCGGTCGCTTAGTATTTCAGCAGAGCTGCATGGAATATAGCACATACGTTTTCCGATGATTTGGAAGTGCCAGCCTTCCTCCTCCATCGGTACGCGTGCGGCGTGGCGTGACATAGTTTTGAACCGCAGCAGCAGGTGCTTGATCCTAGCCTGTCCATCGGTGACCATCAGGGACCACGCATCCCGTTGAAAGAAAAAGCGCGCGCCCCTCGATGACACTCACCTTAAAGCACAGCCAAAAGCCCAAGCGCGCCTTTCCGAACGCTCGAGGTTTCAGGCAGTTTCGAGTGGGAGCGACGAGGTGACAGAACCGGTCCTTCGGTTCACCGATCGCGGGATCTATTGTCCGGCGGGCGATTTCTACATCGATCCCTGGCGCCCCGTGGATCGCGCGCTGGTCACCCATGGTCATGCCGATCACGCGCGCTCTGGCCACCGCCGCTATCTTTCAAGTGTGGCGGCGGGCCCCGTTATTAAAATGCGCCTCGGGGCGATTGATCTTGAGACGACCCAGTTCGACACGGTTCAGCAGATTGGGGGCGCGCGTGTTTCTTTCCACCCAGCGGGTCATGTGCCGGGGTCCGCACAGATCCGAGTGGAATGCGGCGGCGAAGTTTGGGTGGTGTCAGGTGACTACAAAACCGTCGATGATGGGCTGTCTGAGCCTTTCGAGCCCGTCAAATGCCACGCCTTTATCAGTGAGTGTACCTTTGGGTTGCCTGTGTTTCGCTGGCCAGAGCCGCAAGTCATTGCGGAACAACTCAATACGTGGTGGTCGGAAAACGCCGCGGCGGGCAAATTCAGCCTTCTTGGCGCCTACTCATTAGGCAAAGCGCAGCGGCTGCTAGCCATGCTCAACCCTGAGATTGGTCCAATTCTCACCCATGGCGCGGTGGAAAACACCAACGCAGTCCTCCGCAGGCAAGGCTATGCGCTGCCGGAGACCGAGCTCGTTACTCCGAAAACCGATCCCAAAGCATATCCTGGAGCGTTTGTTCTGGCCCCGCCATCGGCGCTCGGCTCAACCTGGGCGCGGCGGTTTCGTCCCGCCTCGGATGCGTTTGCCAGTGGCTGGATGGCGCTGCGCGGCATCCGGCGCAGACGGGCTGCCGATCGGGGCTTTGTGGTCTCAGACCATGCCGATTGGCAGGGGCTGAATTGGGCCATCGGCGAGACCGGCGCAGAACGGGTTTTTGTCACCCATGGCTATACCGCGACCTTCCGCCAATGGCTTGACTCCCAGGGCTTTGATGCGGCCATCGTGGAGACGGATTATGGTGGCGAAAGCCTGGAGGCTGAGGCGGAGTGATCCTTTCTGAAACGGGGCGCTCCCGCCCGTCTTCCGTCGGGGCTGACGACCCTTCGTCATCCCATTGGGCCGCGCGCAGGCTTCGCCTGCGCTGTACAGGTTAGGGCCCGCCGCATGTCTTTGGACCGGGTGGATCGCGTGCTAAAAACAGATTATGGATCGTTTCGCGGCGCTGTTCTCTCAGCTTGATCAAACCACCTCGACCAAGGCGAAAACCGCTGCATTGGCGGAGTATTTTCGCGAAGCCTCAGCGCCCGACCGGGTCTGGACCATCGCGCTGTTGTCCGGTCGGCGCCCGAAACGCACTGTTACCACCACTCGGTTGCGGGAATGGGCGTCAGAAGAGGCCGCGTTGCCGTTGTGGTTGTTTGAGGCCTCTTACGATGTGGTGGGCGATTTGGCAGAGACGATCGCGCTGGTCCTGCCGCCCGCCAGCAAACGCTCTGAGCGCAGTCTGACCGAGTGGATCCTTTGGTTGAAGGCACTTGCAAAACACGAGGACGCCGATAAACGCGCCGAGATCCGTGCCGCCTGGGACTGTCTGTCAGGACCACAACGGTTCGTTTTCAACAAGCTCATTACCGGCGGGTTTCGCATGGGGGTGAGCCGCAAACTGATGACGCGCGCGCTTGCGCAGGCCACCGGCATTGAAGAGCCGATCTTGGCACATCGCCTGATGGGCGATTGGGACCCCGAGAGCACGCGGTTTGAAGATCTTGTACATGCCGCCGAGGGCAGCGAAACCCTGTCACGCCCCTACCCGTTTTATCTTGCCTATCAGCTTGAGCAGACGCCAGAACAGCTCGGCGCCCCAGATGAGTGGTGCGCGGAATGGAAATGGGATGGGATCCGTGGCCAATTGATCCGGCGCGATGGAACGCTCTTCGTCTGGTCGCGCGGTGAAGAACTGATGACCGACCGGTTCCCCGAACTGCGGGTAACGCTGGATCATCTGCCCGATGGTGTGGTGCTGGATGGAGAGCTTTTGGCATGGGACAAAGCAGACGAGAAGCCCCTTTCTTTCAACGCGTTGCAAAAACGGATTGGTCGTAAAACCGTACCGAAAAAGCTCCTGAGCGAGGCCCCGGTAGTGCTGAGGGCCTATGATATGCTTGAAGAGGCGGGCCGAGATCTGAGGCAGCTGCCCTTCGCTGCGCGCCGGGAAGGGCTCGACCGGCTGATGGATCAGGTGCCGCCTGATGGCGGGCTCCGCGCTTCGCCGCTGATCACCTTTGAGACCTGGGAGTCTCTGGCCGAAACGCGCAGCACCGCTCGTGAGGCGGGGGCCGAAGGGATCATGCTGAAACGCGCAGGCTCTCCTTATCTGGCGGGACGCAAAAAGGGCGATTGGTGGAAATGGAAGCTTGATCCGCTGATCATCGACGCGGTGATGATCTACGCACAAGCCGGTCACGGGCGACGCGCAAACCTCTATACTGATTTCACCTTCGCGGTCTGGAAGGGCGAAGAACTGGTGCCGTTTGCAAAGGCCTATTCCGGGCTGACGGATGCGGAATTTCGCGAAATCTCAGCCTGGGTGCGCAAAAACACGCTTGAGCGTTTCGGCCCGGTGCGCCGCGTGCCGAAACGCTCAAGCGTGT
>JBCDGN010000083.1:0-17299 GCA_038751255.1 Pseudomonadota bacterium | reverse complement strand
GGGAAACCCGTGAGATACAAGCGGTAAGCTCATTGCGGCGCGGATTGATCAGTATCTTATCAAGTTCTGTGGCAAGGCTGCCTGGGCGTCGTTCAGATGCGTAGCGGAACAGCACGATGTCGCCAGCCATTCTATCGACCGCTGGAATAACAATGTTCTTAGCAACCGGGATACCGGCTTTGCATGCGGGGCAGCCGTCTTTGAGGCATCTTACTGGACCAGCTGTCCAATCCTGCGCCTGCGGCAAATGGTGAACGCCAACATTTACCGCAGCTGCAAACTCAAAGCTCAGAAAAAGCTGTTCCCGGCTAACCGTTACTTCCCGCAGTGTTTGAACATGCGTTCGTAACTTTTCGTGGTTTCGTGGTGCAGCATGTAACGTCACCGTTTTTAGCGATGGTATGGCATCGATCCTTGGATCTCGATCATTCTGAAATACAGCAGGTGTGACCAGCGTCTCTTGTGGGCCGAAGCCCGCTCGATATGCATACCCAGTCGAGTGGTGGTTTTGATG
The DNA here is from genome assembly GCA_038751255.1 of Pseudomonadota bacterium. Lineage (GTDB taxonomy): Bacteria > Pseudomonadota > Alphaproteobacteria > Rhodobacterales > Rhodobacteraceae > JANSYP01. The sequence goes on along the minus strand of JBCDGN010000083.1, from coordinate 16,785 downwards.
GTCCATATTTTTCTCCTTAAGCGGTTACTCTGTTTGGCGAGCGAGTCGATGTGATCAACGCTCGACCGATGACTTAGAGGAGAAAAATCTCGTCACTCAACGGGGGGTGAGATTCATTTCTGAAGCGATTAGATTAATCGCTCACTTTCTTAGGTCGCCGTCCGGCTTTTTTCCAAGCGCTAGCGCCATGTATTTCAATGATTTTTTTCCAAATTTTTTCGCGAGCGCGCTTGCTCAGATACTCTGAGTAATTAGGCGATAATGCCTTAAACTCAGCGAGGCATTCATCTTTAGTGGAGGGATTATTCAAGTTTGCCTTCACTTTTTCATCAAGAAACTCTCGGAATTGCTTCTCAGCGAGCTGCTTGTCGTCGGTTCTCGGGGGTCTTCCTGAATTCAAGATTCGCTCGAGGTCGGCAGCTTTGACAATGAGGTAGCAATACTCGGGTAGTGCGCTTGCTTGCGTCAGTGCAGCTTGTCTTTGCCACGCTGTTGGAACTTTGGTCAAAAAGCCATCTTGAACATAGGCTGTGCCCGAGGCGATAGCGTTCAATGCGAAAATGCCATTCCAGCTATCGGCGTTTATAGACTTTACCGCCCCGTGCTCTGTTAGAGCGTGAGCAGGCAGCGTTTTCCGGAACAGACTTAGCAGTTCTTGCGTCGTGTCATGATAGCGCTGAACCCAATCATTGTGTTGGCGCACCTTGTTGACATGCTCTGCCAGCATTTCTGGCTTGAGGCGTTCATTGGCCTCGTTGGAATCCAGTGCGATCTTTTCATATTCATAAATGATTGCCTGCGTTGCCTTGATCATGTGCCGCGGCGGTTCCTCGGATTTCTCAAGTCCACCGTGGTTTAAAACGCGCAAGCGGTCCCAATCACTGTCGGTGTGCTCGCCAACCCGGTGAAAAGCCTCTTCGAACGAAACGAAGCCATCAGGGAGCTGTAGGGATTCAGGTGGTTTTGAGAAACTTGGCAATCTTCTGGACCTGAAAGCAATTCTTCGTTGGCTCCCATCATGTGCCGCGTTCGGGTCGATGTCACCAGTTTTGCTGGAGCCGTCGATGCTGTGAGCAGTACATTTTGCTGCTAAGGTTTATTATGTTAATTTGCTTTAAAAGAGGGAGGGCGCACCCTTACGCACAATGGCATCGTGATGACCCTAGAAAACCTTCTGACCTCTGCACGTCCATCGCCATCCCCATTGACTGATTGATACCGATTTCGTGTGGCAACGCAGAACTGAGACCAGAAAATGCATCGATTTGGTGACTCATCGGCTCTACACAAAAGTACTCTTTCCCATGCGGAGCCCAAACCAAGAAGCCTGCGGCTTTGTCGACACTCAGCTGAGTCTTAGTATCGCAGTTTTGACCAAAGATGACCGCTTTCTGCGCGCCATGAAAGAAAGCACTTACGCCTCGAAGCCCTCTACCGACATGAACACTGAATTCTGTTGGCTTTGGCCATTGGAAATGTCGCTTCGGAAGACCGTTCGTTCCCGTCAGTGCAATACTGTCCGCAGCGATCTTCAACATGGTCCCACGGTTGCGAACAAAATAGGGGTGAAACCCTACTCCGAAGGGTAAAGCCGTTGTGCCGTTGTTGGTGACTTCGGCCGAAATCCGAAACCCTAACTCATACAAAGATATTCGGAGTTTTCCTGCATAGCTGTACGGACCAAAGTCATCATCGATTTTTAATTCCAAGGATTTTGGAGAATGCGCCACGACCTGCCATGGCCTGAGCCAACCCGTGCCATGTACGGGCATCGGTGTGGCGTGCCACGTCTGTGGAACAGATAAGTCGCCCGATCTTGCCGCCACGTTCCCCTTAGACAAGCGATTGCACCAGGGCAGCATCATGAAAGATGAGGACGTAGTCGGATCGGAAGAGACCTCGCCCCTGGCTGGTGCCAAAAAGGGTTGCCATGTTTTGCCGTCCCAGAACTCGCATCCTCGGATCACTGCACCGGCTTCCGGATGAATGAACATCCGCACCGTTTGGTTAGAAAGTTGAATTGGAACAGTCACGTGTTGGTCGGGTTTTGTGCCTTGATGTTTCCAAGGCCGATCTGTTGCACCTGCTCCACCAGAGCGAGGGCGCGAGTCGTCACCGCAGACGGCGTATCCCCTCGCTGATATAGCGAACCGCCGACGCCGAAACCCGATACCCCGGCATCGACCCAGGGCTGTAGGGTTCCTTCAGTCACGCCGCCAACCGCAATTACTGGCATGCTAGGGGGCAGAACCGCTCGAAGGGCCTTCAGACCATGTGGCCCGATCGTTTCTGCCGGAAAAAGCTTAAGGCCGTTGGCTCCCGCCTCCAATGCTGCAAAGCAATCGGTTGGCGTCGCGACCCCGGGCCAGCTGTCAAGGTCGAGAGACCGCGTTGTTTCAATGACCGCCTGATTGCAGTTCGGCGACACAACGAAGGTAGCCCCAGCATCAGCGACTTGCTTGACCTCGGCTGGAGTCAAAACTGTGCCTGCCCCGATGCGTGCGCGCTGCCCAACGGCGTCTACCATCGCAGCTATGCTGTCTAAAGGGTCGGGCGAATTAAGTGGGACTTCCATTGCCTCAAACCCTGCGTCCACCAATGCCGTGGCGATCGGAACGGCATCGATCGGGGAAATGCCACGCAGGATCGCAACAAGTTTCATGGCGCATGTGCCATGGTTGGGTTTTGTCCCATGTATTGGGCGATCTGAGAAAGCCCTGCCACAACCATGTCTTCCCCGTCAAATGTCTGCGCGCGGCACCCCACGATGTCGAGAGCGGATTTGTAGCGAGCGCAATGGTCTGTGCCGCCTACCAAAGCAACAGCCCCTTGATCGCTGGAGACGTCTGCCGCCCGCAATTCGGCGCCAAGCAATAGTCCAGACAGCCGCGCTGTTGCAGCCGCGGTCGACATGTCCTGCAAAAGACCCTGAGCGCGGATCGCAAATAGGAGCGCCAGTGGATCTTGACCCTTGATCAAAACATCCGTGACGCTCTTCCGAAAGACCTCCTCATCCCATCCATCGCCAACTGAATGGCGCAAAAGGGAGTGTTTGCAAAAGAGTTCGAACATCTCTCCAACGATCAGCGTCCGAAATGAAATTAGATGCCCGTTTTCGACACGGCACCATTTGCTGTGGGTGCCAGGCAAACAAAGGCTCCCCGTGAAGTCAGGATGAGAGGCCAAAAAACCTGCGATCTGCATCTCCTCACCACGCATGACATCCGGCGGGGTGTCCTGGCTCAGCCCGGGTACGATATGGACCTCAATTCTTGGATCGGCTGTTGGAACGGGCAGCGGTCGCAAAGTTGCCAAATCCGCGCCAACCTTGGCATAGGGCACCTCTGTCCACCCTTGTCGTGCCCCGACCATCCCACAGGCCAAAACGCGAATAGATCGGCTGGTCAACCAAGGCGCGACTTCAGAAAGCAGGACAGCCTCAAAGTCCTGCGGCGCAAGCCCCGACATCCCTTTGTCGGACCTTACACGCGCGATAGCTTGACCAGTCTCAGACACAGCAAATGCCCGAAACCGTGACGTTCCCCAATCTACAGCAATCCAAGCGGGCGTGTCAGACATCACTTATTCAGCCGCCTGCGGTTGTGCACCTGTTATCGCGCCTGCGATCTCGGCTGCATGGCGACGCATTTCAGCAAGGCCAAAGTCATTCGGAACCATAGCGGGCGCACGATCGGCTGCGATGTCGATGCCCGCTTGCGTCGCAAACAGGCGTTTGCCGTAACATAGCATCCCGGGAACCGTGCGAGACATAAAGACAATCGCTGGCAGAATCTCACGATGAATGCGTTCTGCAGCCTCGGTGTCTCCGGACTGCCAAAGCTCCCAGAGCCTGACTTGTGCCTGGACGAAGTCCGGGGCGGGGATCAAGCCCTTGCCACCTGCGCGCAGAAGTGACGGAAACTCGATCCCGCCGTGCCCGCCAAACACCTGGTAGGCGCCCCCCGACCCTTCAATGACTCTAGCGATATCGATAGAGTATCCTTCGCCCTTTAATACCGAGATATTTGGATGCTGCCGGTTCAGGTCCACAAGACCCGCAGCCGACATGGATACATCGAGGTTTACGGGATTGTTTTGCACCGCCACATCAATATCGACCGCATCCGCCACGCCACCAAAGAACCGGATCAGGTCGGCCTGCGATGTGCCCTTGATGGCAGGGGGTTGTAGGATCACCCAATCTGCCCCAGCAGCGGCGGCAGACTTGGCAAAGGCGACCTGGCCTTGCAAGGACGGTTCGCCGATGGTGACAGCATAGGGCACCCGGCCGCCGATGAGCCCGCCAACCATCTCAGTCAAATGTAGACGTTCATTGACGTCCATTTTATGCACTTCGGTCACGAGCCCGAGAACGGTTATCCCATGTGCGCCCGCGTCAATGACATAGTCCACCTGCCGCGCCATCGCATCTCGGTCGAGTCGCCCATCAGAGCCAAAGAACGCATAAAGAACCGGATATATACCGGAGTATTGGCCGGGCATGTCGGTCACTCCTGAAGGATGAATTCAAAGAGGTCGTCAGTCGGCTCTACACCAAGACCGACGCCAGTGGGCACCGTGTAGTTGCCCGCCGCGCAGGCCATATCGCCCGCCGTGTAAGCAAGGTTTCGGTCAAAGATCGAATGCTGGTATTCGTGATACGGAACCCTTTGCAGGGCCGCCGTGGCCTGAAGGCTGGCAGCAGTGTATATACCAATTGAGATCGAGGCGTGTGGGATCACCTTCTTGTGGAAGGCTTGGGCCATTTGCCCAATCCGGTGAAACGCTGTGATGCCGGTATGGCCGATCTCGGGCTGGATGATCCCCAGCGTGCCTGCGGTCAAGCGTGGGCGGACCTCATAAACGGTACGCCACTCCTCGCCCAAGGCCAGCGGCACGCCAATGGCGCGGGCGACCTGCGCCTGGCCCTCGACGTCTTCGGGCTGACAGGGGGCTTCGGCGAAATAGAGATTGTGCGCCTCAAGCTTGCGGATCAGTCGGATCGCCTCGGCGGCTTCGAACTTCCAGTGCAGATCCACCATGAGGTCCACGTCTGGGCCGACCGCTTCCCGCAAGGCCGCCATCTCGGCAAGTATCCCCTCTTCGTTCACAGCGGCAGCGAACTTGAGGGCGCGGAATCCGTTGGCAACCCACTCCTGCGCCAGATCGCAACGTTCTTGCAGCGTCGCGCGAGGTAGGCCCGAGACATAGGCGGGCAGCGTGTCAAACCGCCGCCCGCCCAAAAGCTCCGCCACCGAGAGGTTCACGCATTTGCCCATCAGGTCCCACAGCGCGATGTCGACCCCGGCGATGGCATCCACAAAATAGCCGCCAAAGAACCCCCGCACACGCATCAGGTCATACATGTCTTCATAGTGAACCGCAGGCGCGCTAGGGTCTTTGCCGATTAGGGTTGGTGCCAAAAGGTTGTCGATGATGGCTTTGACGGCTTCAGGTGCGGCGATGCCATAGGTCTCACCCCAGCCGATCTTGCCGCTTTCGGCGGTGATCTTAATGACCACACTCAGATCACTGTCTGGGTAGATCGAGCGGTTGCCCTTGCGGATCAAATAGCCTTTGTCGTTGACGAACTCACCTTCCTTAAGCGGGCCCAGATAGGGCACCTCGCGAGGGATCGAGACGATGAAGCTTTCGATCTTAGCAATGGCATCGAGCGGGGTACGGGGCATCTAGGCAGGTTCTTTCGTAGGGAGTTTTAAGGGCGCGACGCGCAGCTCTGGTCCGATGTCTTCAAGCAATCGGTTGAGTTCTGCTTCATCGCCCGGGTCCATCCTCGGACCAGCGCCCCGCACGTAAGGAGAGATATCTACGCCACGCGCGCGCAGCGTGGCCTTTGTCATGTGCATGCGAAACACGGCCTGAAACGTTAAAAGCGGCATGGAGCGTTCGTAGAGGCGGCGCGCCTCGGTCTCCTTCCCCGCACGGAACGCCACAACAAGGCGGGCGTGTAGGTCGGTCAGTTCGGCAGCAGGCATGGTGCCAAGGCTGCCGCGCACCAGTTCATCGACGATGTAACGCCCCCCTGCCCCGCCAAAGATGCCGTCGATCTCCGCGCCTGCTGCTGCACGGATGCGCGTGAGGTTTTGCCCGCAGGGAAGAGTCTCTTCTTTAACATAGCGGATCGCGGGAAGAGAGGCGGCGAGGGCCGCGACGTCCTCAGGCCCAAGCCCGGCCCCGATGGGCGACGGCGCATTTTGCAGCATGATCGGGATCGGTGTGTCCCGTAGCGCCTCAAAGAATGCACGATGCTGCGCATGGTCATGGCCAAGCCCTTTAGGCGCCATCACCATCGCCGCGGTGGCCCCGGCCCGAGCGCCCTCGTCAATGAACGTCTGGACTTCCTCGGGCGTGTCCGCTGACGCACCGCAGACGAACGGAAACGCACTGCCCAGCTCCTGTCCCAATCGCGTCATGAGCGTTCGGCGCTCCGACGCTGTCAGCGTATCGACCTCAGATGCAACGCCAGGGAAGACACATCCATCGGCCCCTGCCTCCCGCACAAAGCGGATCACACGCAGGAAGCCCGCCTCGTCAATCTCGCCCGCTTCGGTGAAGGGCGAGCAAAGCACCGGAAAACAGCCTTTGATCATTTCACAGCTCCCGCGGTGACACCCTGGATAAAGAAGCGCTGGAGCGCGATGAAACCCACCATCACAGGGATCGACGCCATCAGCGACGCCGCCATCGCGCCACCCCAATCGGCATTGGTTTCGTTGAGATAGTTGAGCAACAGGCCCGGCCCGACCGTGCGCAGATCCTCCGACACGATAAGGGTCAGCGAATACAGCAGATCGTTCCAGCTCCACATGAACGAATAGAGAAACACGGTGATGATCGGCGGGATCGAGATTGGAAGGACAATGGTGTGGAAAATCCTCAGATCCGACGCCCCGTCCGCGCGCGCGGCCTCGATCAGCTCATTAGGCACTTGGCTGAAAAAGCTATAGAGCATGTAGGTCGCCACCGGCAGAGCGAACACAATATAGCTCAGCATCAGACCCAGCCGTGTATCGAGCAGGTTCCATTCAACAAACGTCGGGTAGAGCGTGATCAGCAACAAACCAAACGGGAACATCTGCGCTGAAAGCATAAAGAGCATCACAGGACGGCGCCCAAAATAGCGGTACTTCGCAAAGGAGTAGCCTGCATAGACGGCGAGGATGGAATTCAGCGCTGCCGATGAGCCTGACACGATCAGGGAGTTCTTGAGCTGATTGAGCAAATCGCCTTCGAACAAAGCGGTTCTGAAATGCTGGAACGTAATCTCACGCGGGAAGAGTGTCGGGCGGATCAAGTACAGCTCTGCGTCAGTTTTCAATGACGAGATCACCAACCAATAGACCGGGAAGAAGATGAATAGGCCCAGGAGAAGGGCGATGGCCCAGAACGTCACTTTCGCGCCTCGGGCCGACAGATCCAACATCACTCCACCCCTTTCATCAGCTGGCGCAGGTAAAGGTATGCAGGCGGCAAAATCGTAGCGACCCACAAGACCCCAATGGTCGCAGCCATGCCGATGTCCCACTGCTCAAATGCCCGACGATAGACCTCAACTGACAAGACCGACGTTGCCCGAACGGGTCCGCCGCCTGTGAGCGCCCAGATCGTGTCGAAATGCTGCAAGTTCCCGATCATGCCCAGCACCACTGTGACCAGAAGAACGGGTCGCAGATGGGGCACAACATGGTCGCGCAAGACGTGCCAGTTGCCCGCTCCGTCGACCCGGGCAGCCTCAATCTGTTCGCGGTCGAGGCTCGCAAGCCCCGCAAGGAAGAAAGACATAAAAAGCGGTATCGACAACCAAACCTTGGTGATGACGACTGCCGCCATCGCTCCGCTTGAGGTCGATAGCCAAGCCTGTGGAAATTCGATCAACCCCATTTCCAGAGCAGCTGCATTAATCAATCCGTACCGAGAATTGAAAATCCAACCCCAGAGGAAGGCCGCCACCGTCGCGGGCATAATCCAAGGCAAAAGCGATAGCCCGCGCAGGGAATTACGCCCCCGAAAGGGTTCATTGAGGATGACAGCCCAGGCAAGCCCGAAAAAGATCGAGAACGCTGTTGCCAGCGTCACAAAGACCGCCGTTGTCATCAAAGACCCCAGCACCGCGCTATCGCTAAGAACACGGGCATAGTTCGTCAGCCCCGTCCAGCGCGGTGCGTTCATCTCGATCGTGTACCGATAGAACGACAGCCATAGCGCCTCAAGAAACGGCACTAGGATCACAAGGCTAAAGGCCGCGACCGCGGGCAAAAGCAGCAGCATCCCGAACCGCCCCTGCCCTGCCTTGAGCCCACCGCGCTTAGCATAGGGAGACGCCGGCAGGCGCACCGCATCTTTTCGCGGTAGTGAAGGGCTTTCAATGTCAGTACGGGCCATGCGACTTCTCGGTGCGAGTCCTCCAGGAAAAGGGGCCGGGCGCGCGGGAGGACACGCGTCCGGCCATTGCCTAAGCGACGCTCATCCCGCGTTCGCCATGGCTTCTTCTAGGCGGGCCTGCATGTCATTGGCGGCCTCTTCAGCCGTCTTTTGGCCCAGGATCGCGGCTTGTACCTCCTCACCGATGATCGTCGCCACCTCAGCACCATTTGAGAGGCCGGCAATGGTGTTGCGCCGCGGTACTCCGGCGTTTTGCGCCCAAGCGGTCAGGTAGGGATCGCTCGTAATATCTGCACTCGCTTGCCCCGATGTAGTCGTTGGCAGCACACCTTTTGCAGACGCATAGGGCACCAACACGTTGTCGCTGAGAAGGTGCATGAGGAACTCTGCTGGAGCACTGTCAGCGGTGGCATTTTCGTCGCCGTACATGACCAAGACATGACCCCACTGGATTGACACAGGGTCGGCGTCCGCGACGGCGACGGGCGTCGCCATCGGTTGCACGTATTGCCCGTAGGTTTCATCGCCAGAGAACTCTTGCGCGAAACTGATCGCGGAAGGGGCATCAAAGTAAAAGCCCATAGCTCCCTGTCCAAACAGCCGGCGAGCATCAGGACGATCAATTTCGGGTGCGGCCAACCGCTCTTCGACAAGCATGACCATGTATTCAAGGGCCGCGACAGCCTCCGGCGAATTAACGACCGGCTCTCCGTCCAACATCACTTCGCCGCCGTGCGTCCAAACCCAAATCAGGTAATCCAGGACAATGGAATTGTTGTTTCTTGTGGCGAGCCCATATGGAACGGAGTTTGGAATACTGTCGCGAATTGCTACCAGAGCGGCTGTGAACTCATCCAGAGTTCCCGGCACCTCCGCAATGCCTGCGGCTTCCATCACCTGTTCGTTGGCAACCATTCCGATCGTCCCACCAATCCAAGGCAGGGCCATCTGACGACCATCGATCTCGCCGAATGCTAGAAATCCAGGAGGGAACATCGCTTCAAGTTGGGAGCGATCAAAAACTGTGTTCAGATCGACCATCTGTTCAATGTTAGCCAAAGTGGGCAAAAGCCGCGCTTGGACTTGACTGATATCTGGCAGCGTGTCGGTGCGCGCGCGTAAGAAAGTGTTGCGCGTCATCTCGCCCCATGCGTAGCCGATTGGTTCAACTTCGCCGTCGAAGCCTTCGATCATTGCGTCAATGAACGGACGCCCGTTTTCTTCAGTGTAGGTCCAAGTCATGAACTCCACATCCTCTGCGGTCGCCGCCAGCGGTAGGGTCAGCGCCAATCCGATGGCGGTCAGCGTGGTCTTGATAGTCATTTTTTCCTCCCTTGGAACTTTGTTCCAATTCAGGTTAAGCGCAGATTTTTAGATGCGCAATAGTTTTGGAACACAGTTTCAAACTAAATACGCGCAGGATAGGGGCGCTGCCATCCACGTCGGTAAAAGCTATTCCCTTCAGAGGCTTGAGCGGCAGGTACACGAAGATCGGCGGTCAAAGTCGAAAAGCCAGAAAGCAACGCATCGGTGATCGCCAGATCAAGGCGCGCCCGGATCTTTGGCCTTGCATCAATCCAATTCATCTCCTCGCAGGGATCGGCGGCAATGTGATAGAGCGACTCGACGCCATTTCGGTACCGCACCAGCTTCCACTCTGGATCCCGGGCCATGATGCCATGGGTCGTTTGCCCGACTAATATGCGATCAGACGGTGCCTGACCCAATACAGACCCATCGGCAACCTCGGGTACTGGCACGCCCGCCCAGCTTAGGAAGCTGGGGAACAGATCAAGCAGCGAAGCCGGTGCTTGTTCGACCGTACCCCTCGCGGCCTGCCGAAAGTCTCGAACAATCAGAGGCACTTTGAGTGACGGTTCGTGAAAGTAGGTCTTCCCAATCAGACCGAAGTCACCAAGGTAATCCCCATGGTCGGAGGCGAAGACGACGATAGTGTTGTCGAGCCGCCCATCGGCCGCCAACGCGTCGAGTACCACACCTACATCCCGATCAAGCGTTTGGACCAGCGCTGCGTAATGGTGCCGAATGCGTTGGATCTCGGTTGCTTCCAACTCAGAGTAATCCACATCTGCCCAGCCCCTCTTGTAAGACGCCACCATGGCAGAATGAAGCGCGCGTGCTTCGTCATTTGGCCCTGTCGCTAAGGGCATTTTAGCTGGATCAATTGCCGCCAGAGCCGCTGGTGAGGGATCGTAAGGGCAATGGGGGCTTGGAAAGCCTACCATCATTGCAAAGGGCTGGTCTTTAGGAAGCCGCGAAAAGCAGGCCGCTGCTTTGTCTGCGACCCAGCGATCCACCTGCAGGTCGTCTGGCAGGTCGTTTTCGGTCGCACCCTTTTGCGCAGTATAGCCCGGCATGTCACGCCCGTGCAGGCGTCGATACCCTGCCGCCGCCAAAGCATCGTGATAATCATCTTCGATATGAATATGCAGCTTGTCCTCGGCGATGATGCGATGCGCGAACCCTTCGCCTAGGTCCCAGGGATAGAAGTGCATCTTTCCAATCGAGGCGGTTGTGTAGCCCGCTTCCGAAAGCAACTCAGGCCAAGTGTGAATGCCGATTTCGCGCCGATCCGGGCGCAGCCAGCGGATGTTATCGGTTACGCCGGTTGCGTGCGCCGCAAGTCCGGTCAGCATAGAGGCGCGCGCGGGCACGCAAATGGGCGACGGTGAAATGCAAGTCTCATACCGAGTCCCATCGGCCGCCAAAGCGTCAATCCGGGGAGTTGCTATGAAATTAGCGCCGAAACAGCCTACAAAATCCGGGCGCAGTTGGTCGGGCAGCAGAAAAAGAATGTTTGGGCGGTCGGTCATACAACGCCTCCGTCCACGATAAAGGTTTGACCGGTGATCATTCGACTGTCATCGGCGGCTAGAAACAGCGCCATGCGTGCAACGTCGGGGGGCAAAAGATGCTCTTTAAGGCATTGCCGCTCCAAGTAACTGTCAAACTTGTCGGCGTAGATCGCTTTGGCTCGGCTCACTTGTCGCTCTGTAAGGATCCAGCCCGGCGCGACAGAATTCACGCGCACCCCCAGCCCGCCCCATTCGCGCGCTAAGGATTTTGTCAGCCCCTCAATCGCGGACTTTGCCGTTGTATAAGCGATGAGCCCCGCCGCGCCCTGCATCCAGCTGTTGGAACCCAAATTAATAATGGCCCCGTTGGCCGCCACTAGGTCGGGCTGCAAAGCCTGCGCCGCAAAGAACTGATGGCGCAGGTTCACTGCCATTCGTTCATCCCAGTAATCGGGCGTGACCTCCATCGCGGGCACGCGGTCGTCATTGCCCGCGTTGTTCACAAGCCCCGCGATGGGCCCTGTCTCTTTGCGCAGCGCGCAAAGCGCATCTTGCAGGGCTGCAATGTTCCGCAGATCAGCGATAGCCACCGCGGGGCGGTTGCCGGTTATAGCCTCACATACCTCCGCCACCCGCGCGGCGGCGGCGGCATTGATATCGACGAATCCCACCCGGGCGCCTTGCGCGCAGAAGGCTTCGACCAGATACATGCCGATGCCCGACCCGCCCCCGGTGATGATCACGCCGCGCCCCTTGAGCGACGGGTACGAGGCACCTACGACTTCGACCGGGACCAACTCGGGATGGTCCGATGTTTCAAGCCTCATTCGGCGGCAACCGTTTGCTGAGCCGTCGAGACAGAAAGCCCTTGAGCGTCAAAGGCATAGACGTTGTTGGCATCAAACGTCATCGCGACAGATGACCCATGGGGGATGCGCTGCTCCCCAGCGATCCGCACCATAACGGGCCGCTCTACGCCCTTGACCGTAACAATGGCAAAGGTGTCTGATCCCAGATGTTCTGTTGTCTCAACGGTGCCATTGATCACCCCCGCCCCATCTTCTCCCAAGCGCAGGTGTTCGGGCCGCACGCCAATCTCGGCAGCGTTTTTCACGTGAATGCCGACACGCAACGTGACCGGTGCCTCTGCACCCCCGAAACGCAGAAAATTCATCTTGGGCGATCCGATAAAGCCCGCAACGAACCGGTTCACCGGCGCGCGGTACAGGTCAATGGGCGAGCCTACCTGCTCGATGCGCCCGTCCCGCATCACAACGATTTTGTCGGCCAGGGTCATCGCCTCAACCTGATCATGAGTGACGTAGATCATTGTTGTGCCCAAACGCTCCTTGAGCCGAGCAAACTCCATGCGCATGTCCACACGCAGGGCAGCATCCAGGTTCGACAGCGGCTCATCAAAAAGAAAGACCTCTGGCTCACGCACGATCGCGCGCCCGATAGCGACTCGTTGCCGTTGGCCACCCGAAAGCTGACGTGGCTTTCGATCCAACAATTGCTCGATCTGCAAAGTGGCCGCCGCCTTTTTGACGCGGTTTGCGATTTCGTCTTTTGCTGTTCCTGCAAGGCGAAGGGCGTAACCCATGTTTTGCGCCACGGTCATGTGCGGATAGAGCGCGTAGGACTGAAAAACCATCGCAATGCCGCGCTTCGACGGGGGCACTTGTGTGACCCGCTGACCGCCTACGGCAATCTCGCCCGATGACACCTCATCAAGACCACAGATCATCCGCAGCAGGGTCGATTTCCCACAGCCCGAAGGTCCAACAAAGACCACGAATTCACCATGGGCGATGTCCAGATCGATATCGCGCAAGACCTCTACCGCGCCGTAGCGTTTGCTTAGGCCCGAGATGTTTAGATCCGCCATGTGTCCTCCCTTATGCGCGCTGTTCAGCCCGCGAATTCATTATCTCGCAATCCGATGACCCCGGGTTTTGTTGCAAAGACGCTGCCTGACATAGGCGCGTCGGACAGATGTCGTGCCGACAACCGGATCCGCGCCGTCGTGATGAAAAGCGTGTCGAGGTCAGCGCCCCCAAAACAGCAGCTCGTCGGGCGTGGCACTGGGAGCGCGATTGTGCGCACCAAGCTCCCGTCGGGCGCATAGCGACGCACAGCCCAACCGTCCCACATAGCAACCCAGATGTGACCTTCAGCATCGACGCACAGACCGTCGGGGTTTCCCTCGCCCTTGGAGACGTGCAAAAACTCGCGCCGGTTCGAGATCGCACCCGCTTCAAGGTTGAAATCGTAAGCCCAGATGACGCCCGGGCCGCTATCAACAAAATACATCGTGCGGCTGTCCGGGCTCCACCCGATCCCGTTCGAAACCTGAAGCCCCTCTTCCATGAGGTGCACGGACCCATCCGGATCGTAGCGCCAAAGCTGACCACGCCCCGGTTCTGTGTTGATCGCAAGCGAGCCGACCCAAAGGCGCCCGAGCGCATCGCATTTACCGTCATTGAACCTGTTATCCGGCCGGTCGGCTTCGGGTTCGGCGCAGGTGGTGATTTCGCCGTCGGCGGCGATTGCTTTGATCCCTGTCTCTGTCGCACAAATGAAACCGCCATTTGTCCTCGGGATTGCGACACCAACCAATTCCGGCATAGCCCTGAAACTGCGCTCGCCCGTCTCGACGTCGCCCGACAACAACCCAGGCGCCAGGATATCGACCCAATAGAGGCGCTGATCACGCACACTCCAGAACGGACCCTCCCCCAAAAAGTCCTCACCCGGCAAAACGCAGCTCACGGGGCCGCGATCCGCGTTCAACGGTCTGGGATTGACGGCGATCGACATGGCCAGCTCTCCGATATTACCCGAAATCCGGCGCGCGGCTTCGATCACCTCGCGCCCCAACGAATGGAGCGCCTCAGCCTCCATGCGGTAGGCGGGTGCGACGATGCCAATGGCCCCGAGCGGGCGCGCTAAATGGTCAAGGATGGCAGCAGCGACGCCGTTTACGTCTTCATGCTGTTCACCCAGTGAGATTGCGTAGCCCCGCGCCTTCACGATGTTCAGCTGCTGATCCAGATCGCCTGCCTCGGCGATAGTGCTGTCGGTGAACGCGGTCAGATCGGTGCCACTCAGCAGCGCCCGCCGATCAGCCTCGGGCAAGTGCGCGGCCAGCGCTTTGCCAAGCGCTGTAGCATGAACTGCCAAACGCGCGCCCACAGCGTTATCCAGACGCACGGTGCGCGGTTGGTCCTGCTGATCAATGTAAAGCACTTCGGCCCCGTCAAGCACACCGAGACGACAGACTTCGCCGGTGAGTTTCGACAGCCGCTCCAGCTCCGGTGCTGCAGCGCGCCTTAGATCGAACGCGTCCCAGACCTTGTGGGCAAGCTGAAACGGGCGGGATCCCAATCGATAGGTCTGCGCCGCCTCGTCTACGGAAAGGTAGCGCTCATCCACCAGCGTCTGAAGAATCCGGTGCAGGGTGCCTTTGGGCAATTGCGAAGCCTCAAGCAGCGCCGTGAAGCGCAACGGACCATCGGCCTCTGCGACATGCGCCAGAACCCGCAAGCCACGCTGCAGCGCCTGCATGCCCGGAACGGCGGAATCAGCGTCCTGGGTTTCTGGCAAAATCTTGTTGGAACGTACTGCCATGTTGGGCCTTGTCTTTGCTGTGATGCTGACGCTAGATAAATTGGAACTGAGTTTCAAGTAGGAAATTTGATGCTTATCGGCAAGATAGATCGCTGGCTCGTACGTGTCCCCTTTACCGAAACAATCGCATGGGGATCAGGCACGCGCATTGGTACAACACGGCTGGTCTGCCGGATCGAAACCCAGGACGGTGCGGTTGGTTGGGGCGAAACGCTGAGCCTGATCGATACCGTGCCAGCGGTCTTTGATGCTGTTGTCAAACCCGTGGGTCTCGGGCGCAGTGTGGCAGATGCTGAAGGGCTTTACCGCCATGTGCTTGGCGCGGGCTACTACCACCACAAACGCGCGGCGGTGATGGCCACAGCAGCGGTTGAGATGGCTATGTGGGACGCTTTGGGGCATATCGCCGACCTGCCGGTATGGGCCTTATGGGGCGGCAAATTTCACGACCGTGTTCCCGCCTCGGCCTATACCTTTACGCGCGACACAGATGAACTCTCAGACCGGCTTAAATCCTTTGCCGAAGGCGGCTTCACAACTTTCAAGGTCAAAGTCGGCTTTGATCGCGCCTCGGACCTAAACCTAGCCCGATGCGCGCGTGGTGTGATCGGAGACGCAGCGGATCTGCGGCTTGACGTCAATGGTGCATGGACGCCGGGGACCGCGCGGCGCCAACTCGCCCAACTTGCCGAACTTGATTTGGCGTATGTGGAACAGCCCTTGGAGCTGGATGACATCGCCGGACACGCCGCGCTTCGGAAGTCCCAGAACATCCCCATCGCATTGGATGAAAGCGCCTACACCCTGCAAGACGTGTCCAACATCATCCAAGCGGAGGCTGCGGATGTTGTCCTGCTTGACCCCCACCAAGCGGGCGGACTTTGGCAATGTATCAAAGCAGCGGCCCTCTGCGAGGCGCGGGGCATTCCTATTTCGCTGCATTCCGGCGCCGAGCTTGCTATAAGCCAGGCCGCGTACGTCGCCTTGGGCGTCGCTCTGCCAAATCTATCTTTAGCCATCGATACGGAACACAGATACCTCACCGGCGATATCGCTGACGACGCCTTGCCGATGACAGGTGGTGCATTCAGCCCAACAGATAGACCCGGCATCGGCGTAACACCCAATATCGATGCAATTCACGAATACGAGGTTCACGAAATCGAGGGTGCCTACCTTGATCCCGCGCGACCGAATTGGTTTCCGGTTAAGCCAGCATACTGAACTAGGTAAACTCTTCGGCAGGTGCGCTCACTGCGGGTGTCAAAAACTTCTCGCACCAAACCGGTCTGTCTTCCCATAGGATAAACTCGAAACGTTATATTTAGTTGCTTGAACAGATGACAGGTTTACCCCTTAGAGTCCTCATATGCGGTCGCAGCATCGCTGAGGTACCTAACGGCATCGTCCAGCTCGGACTGGCTATACGCTGCGGCCCGTTCTTGTAGCTTTGTCACAGTGCTGCGGTACAAGGGGCCTACGGTCTCAAACAAATGCTTTGTGGGATGCACTATGATCCCGCGCCGGTCATCAGGATCACGGTCGCGCTTAATCAGATTGCCCTTCTCCAACCTGTCTAACAGGCTGGTTATGGACCCCGATGTCAAACCTAGCTCTTTCCCGATCTGACTCGGCTTCATTGGCGCAATTGCAAGCAAATTGAGGCAGCGAAGGTCGTTGCGGCTCACATTCACGAGCGCCGCTGCCTGTGTGTCCAACCGGTCGATGGCGTCATAGAGACGACGACACACCTGCACCAAATCTTCGGCAGTTTGATTACGGTGTTGGTCTTCCTCATCAGGCATCATTCATTACCTTGATTGCCAAGTTATTTGATGACAATATATATAGGTTTGCTAGCCCATTACCGCAACAGATCGCACACAGATGTCCTATTTCACTCACGAATTCGAAGACCAAATTTCGCTGCAAGGCG
>JBCDGN010000082.1:0-17437 GCA_038751255.1 Pseudomonadota bacterium | reverse complement strand
TTTAGATGGGCCGCTCCTCGGTCAAGGGTGATCTGTTCAATACCGCGATGCGCCTCAAGGAGGATGGTCCCGCCGGGTGTTTCGTAAATCCCGCGGCTTTTCATGCCGACAAAGCGCCCCTCAACCAGATCGAGCCGCCCGCAGCCATGCTTGCCGCCAAGCTCGTTTAGCTTTGCCAGAACCGCGGCAGGGCTGAGCGCCACGCCATTGATCGAGACCGCATCGCCACGCTCAAAGCCGATCTCTACATACTCCGCTATGCTTGGGGCCTCTTCAGGGCTTACTGTGCGCTGATAAACATAAGCAGGCGCTTCCTCGGCGGGGTCTTCCAGAACTTTCCCCTCGGACGACGTGTGCAGAAGATTGGCGTCGACGCTGAACGGCGCCTCGCCGCGTTTGTCCTTGGCGATGGGGATCTGATGACTTTCGGCAAATTCCAACAGTTTGGTGCGGCTCGACAGATCCCATTCCCGCCAGGGGGCGATCACCTGAATATCAGGGTTCAGCGCATAGGCGGATAGCTCAAAGCGGACCTGATCGTTGCCTTTGCCTGTCGCGCCATGGGCCACGGCATCGGCACCTGTCGCCTCAGCGATTTCAATCAGCCGTTTTGAAATCAAGGGCCGGGCGATTGAGGTTCCAAGCAGATAAAGCCCTTCATAGACCGCATTGGCCCTGAACATCTGAAAAACAAAATCGCGGGTGAACTCTTCGCGCAGGTCCTCGATATAGATGTTTTCAGGACTGATCCCGAGGAGCTCGGCTTTTTGCCGTGCAGGCTCAAGTTCTTCACCCTGTCCCAGATCGGCGGTGAAGGTCACGACCTCGCACCCATACTCGGTCTGCAGCCACTTTAGGATGATCGAGGTATCAAGGCCTCCGGAATAGGCGAGCACGACTTTTTTTGGTGGCGCTTTTTGTGCGGCGGCGGACATCCAGAGACCCTCTTTGGCAGTGATTGGCGCGCTCTACCGCGCAGGCTCAGCGGGAACAAGCCTGGCATAGACATCGCCCGAATTTGCCGCCTCTGGCAGCGATCTCAGATGACTGGCCATTTCAGCAGCATCGGTCCAGCCCGTGGCCTCTGGGTCGAGCGCTTCGCCCAGAGAGAAGGCAAAGACATACTGTCCGAGTTGACTTGTGCGTTCCAACGCGCGCAGCCCTGATGTGAGATGCGCTGTGGTGATTTCAAAAGACAGCGCTTTGACGGGTTGCGAGAGCCCAGCAAGAACAGCGTCTTCCATGCCTTCCACATCGATCTTAATGAAATCAGGTCGGCCATGCTGCGCAATCAATGCGTCCAGCGTCACGACGGGGACGGTTTCACGCCGGTCCCAGACTTGGCCTTCCCAACCGATTGCAGTTTTGGTTGAGGCCAAGAAACCGCTCGACAGCGTCGAGACGGTCGGGTTCGCACTGTTGATCTGCATCTCTGCCTCGCCAGCGGCGGCCCCCACAGCGCTACGCGAAAGTGTCACGCCGGCATCGCGGCCATGGATGAGACGGAGGGCGCGATGCGCCATGGGCTGCGGTTCGACGGCAACAACACGTGCACCGAGGCGGCGAAAGGCCAAAGTCCGGTCGCCCACATGGGCACCGATGTCGAATGCAAGGCTATCTGGACCCAGAAAATGGCCGTAAAGCGCAGCCATACGATCCGCTCGATCCGCATCGCCATAGTAGAGCCGTAGGGATCTGCCAATGCCTTTGGCAAGACTTGGATTAGAGACCCGCTGCGCCATGATCAGATCAAAAACTGTGCCAGAACATCGTCATTGGTGATGTCTTGGTAGGTGAACCCTCCGCGGTCGAGATGGTCGAACAGCACTGCGAAATTTTCAGCTTTTCTGGTCTCGATTCCGATCAGGACAGACCCGAAATTGCGCGCCGATTTCTTAAGATACTCAAATCGGGCGATATCATCGTCGGGGCCGAGCATGGCGAGAAAATCTTTCAACGCGCCCGGACGTTGCGGGAGACGGAGGATGAAATATTTCTTCAGACCCGCAAAGCGTTGTGCGCGCTCTTTCACCTCCGGCAGGCGCTCGAAGTCGAAATTCCCGCCTGACGTGACACAAACAACGGTCTTGCCCCTAATCTCAGATGCCAGATCATTCAGGGCATCAACGGCAAGCGCACCTGCAGGTTCCAATACAATGCCTTCAACATTCAGCATCTCTGTGAGCGTCTTGCAGATCCGGTCCTCTGGCGCAACGATCACATGGGAAGGATCGATCCCGCTGAGCGCCTGCCAGGGACGATCTCCGATCCGAGCGACCGCAGCCCCGTCGACGAAGTTATCGACCCAGGTCAGGGTGACCGGTGCGCCAAACTCAAAGGCGGCTTCCAGACTTGCCCCGCCTGCGGGCTCTACCAGGCGTAAATCAAGTGCTGGCGCATTTTCTGCAAGATAAAGCTGCGCGCCAGCAGAAAGCCCCCCGCCGCCCACCGGCATCACCAAGACATCGGGTACATTCTTGGCTTGATCGAGGATTTCGGCGGTGACGGAGGCCTGCCCTTCAATCACGTCAGGATCATCGAAAGGCGCTAAAAAATGCCCGCCAATCTCGGCGCAATAGGCCTGCGCGGCTGCCAACGTGTCGTCGAAGTAATCGCCGGTGAGCGTGATTTCGATGGCATCTCCGCCGAAGGTGCGGGTTTTCATGATCTTTTGTTGAGGCGTTGTCACCGGCATGAAGATCGTGCCTTGGACACCGAAATGGCGACAGGCATGGGCCACCCCTTGGGCATGATTACCCGCGCTTGCACAGATAAATTGCCGTTGTTCGGGCGTCTCGGTCCGCACCTTGCGCATCGCGTTGAAGGCCCCACGGATTTTGTAAGACCGCACCGGTGAGAGGTCTTCGCGCTTCAACCAGACGTCCGCATCGTAAATCTCGGACAGATACGCATTGCGCAGCAACGGTGTTGGGGGAAAGAGCGTCCGCATGCGGGCTGTTGCAGCAAGAACGGCGTCGGAAAAGCTGGTCATACGTGGCATCTGCGCCAGTCCGCCGCGAATGGCAAGCCAAGCTGCCGGAAAGCTTGTCTTTCGGCAGGTGAGAGCTGGTAAACTGAGCTGTGCTGGGAAACGCGGTATCTGAAGTTGCCGTAGCGGTCGTTGCGAAATACCCTCGCCAACCCTGCCAGGCCGAGGTTTCCAAACAGATCTTCTTAAGACAGAGTGGCAGGACGGCGCCTGGTCCAAAAAAACATCGTCGCTAGACGAAAGAACACCAAGGCGTCTGCAGCTTGCGAGGAAAGGTGGGCCAGGGATGGCAATGAAACGCAATATCGGGCTCGTTGGCCTGACATTCGTTGCCGTCAGCGGAGTGCTCGGGTCAGGATGGCTTTTCGCGCCGCTTCTGACCAGTCAAATTGCCGGACCGGCGGCTATGATCTCGTGGTTTTTGGGTGCGGTCGCGATGCTGCTTTTGGCGCTCGCCTTCGCAGAGATCAGCGCAATGTTCCCTGTCGCGGGCGGCATTGCACGGATCCCACAATTCAGCCACGGCAGGCTGTTGGGGATGTTTATGGGATGGAGCGCTTGGGCCGGTTACTGCACCGCGGCCCCGATCGAGGTGGAGGCCGCGCTACGCTATGCCTCGGATTACTTGCCGTGGGTTTATGGCGACACGAGCGGTGGATTGTCGACGCAAGGTCTCCTTCTTGCTGCGGTCGTTTTGGCTGTTTTCACCGTGATCAATTTTTTTGGGGTTCAGTGGTTCGCTCGGGTCAATACCACCCTGACTTGGTTCAAACTGATCGTGCCCGTGATCTTTGTTGCAACGCTTCTCAGCATCCGCTTTGAGCCCACAAATTTCACCGAATTCGGTGGTTTCGCGCCTTATGGCGTTTCGGGCATTTTCGCGGCGGTCGCTTCGGGCGGTGTCGCTTTTGCCTTCCTGGGCTTTCGCCACACGATCGATATGGCGGGGGAAACGAAGAACCCGCAGCGCGTCATCCCTTTAGCACTGATCATCAGCTTGGTGATCTGCTTTTTCGTCTACGCGGGCATTCAAGTGGCCTTCATCGGAGCACTAGACGCCGACATGTTGGCCGACGGCTGGAAAGCGCTGCGCTTCACCTCAGAACTGGGACCGCTCGGGGCAATCGCCGCTGCAGTGGGTGCGCTGTGGTTGGTGAGCCTCCTGAATGCTTCCGCGGTTGTCTCGCCTTTGGGAGGGGGCTTGGTTTCGGTCAGTTCCAATGGCCGCCTGGCGATGGCGATGGCACAAAACGGGGTTTTCCCTGATCTTTTTGCGCGTCTAAACAGGTTCGGTGTGCCCTTTGCCGCACTTGTTCTGAACTATGTCGTTGCGCTGGTGATGTTGATTTCTATCCCCTTCGCCGAGGTGGTGGCGCTCAACGGCGCGGCGATTGTGCTATCGCTGGTCACCGGTCCGGTTGCGGTTTTGAGCCTCAGGGCGCTGACACCCGAAACACCGCGCCCCTTTCATCTGCCGTGGGCGAAGCTGATTGCTCCGCTCGGGTTCACCATTGCCACGCTTTTGGTCTTTTGGTCGGGATGGGAAACCACGTGGCGTCTTCTGGCGCTATTGGGGGTGGGAATGGTGCTTTTTGCGCTGCGGTTAGCCGTGATTGGCAGAGAAAACCTCCATCCGCGCGGCGTATTATGGCTTCCGCCCTACCTCGCTGGGATCGCAGCCTTGTCATATTATGGCAGTTTCGTGGGGGGGCGAGCGATCATTCCGACGCCTTATGACAGCCTCGGAGCGGCGGTTGTGGCGCTGTTGACCTTCTACTTCGCCTTGGCGTGTCGTCTGAAACCCATTCAATTTGGTGGCTTCTTAAAAGACGAATTGGACTTTGAAATCCAAGAATACGGCCATCCTGATCCCGCAGACCTGCTAGAGACCGGCAGACGGCCTTGAAACTGTCTCAGAGGCCTGCCTCGGGCAGGACGAAGCCCGCAAGGACTGCACGCACGGCTTTGGGCATCTCAGTAGAACTGCGCGATCTTGGATCGAAAAAGACCTCAACCTGGTCGTAGGTGGCATGCAACTCGCCAGTATCGGCGTGATGCATCCGCAATTCAAAGCTCACACTTTTTCGGCCCAGTCGTGACACGGCCCCGTCGATCATAATCAAATCGCCGGCGGTCAGCTCTTTGATGAAGGTGGTGGTCACCTGTGCAGCGACACAATGCACTCCGTGGTCCCGGATCATTTCGGAATAAGGAATGCCCATCACGGTCCAAAGGTGATAGCTCGCGTCGTCAAAAAATGGGGCGTAATGGCGGACATTCATATGCCCGAAATGGTCATGGTGCCACGGATGCACCACCCCGCGATATAGCTCTGGCCGCTGTTCCACCGTTTCCTCCTGGTCTTGTTGGAGGTCAGAAGCATCTCCAGTGATGCGGGTCCAGCCAAAAGACCGCTTCGGTCAGCTGCGCAAATGCGATCTGCCGCGAGACTGCCAAGGTCGAGACTGATGCCGCGATTTTGGGCAAGAGATCACAGTCCAGATTGTTGGCCGTCTTGAAACACCACCCTGCTTTCTTCGAAACAATCGAAAATTGCTCCTAAATCAATGTCTTCGTCACGGCCATTGCGGGCCTGCGTTTCAGCCAATTGACAGAGCTTGGAGAGCATTGCAAAGCCGAGATTGCTTGCTGCACCTTTCATGAAATGCATGTCTTCTTCGGCGGTGCCACCCCGGCCAGATGAAATTTGTTCTATCTTTTCATCTACTTCCTGTAGGAAGAGGTCAACAACCTCAGGAAAGTCATCTGGTCCGACTTCTTCACGAAGCGTCTGCACCTGTTTCCAATCAATCATCTCTCCGCCCTTTTGGCTGACTATGTGCGGGTCTAGCCGGGCATCCTTAAAGCTTGGTCAACCGAGAAACGGGGCGCCTCGCTTCATCCGATATTAAGCTCTCCTCGGCAGTCAAACTTTGGACAAATCTGATGGGGCGATGAGTGTGATTGCGACGGCAAAGGACGTAGCGGTCGAGGATGAACTTGCGGTCGCAAGTCGCCTCCGCGTGCTTGTCGTCGACGATAGCAAAGCCCAGCGACGATTGCTTGCCGCATCGCTGCGAAAGTCAGGTTACGAGATCTCCGAGGCTGGCTCTGGCGAAGAAGCTTTGGCCTATTGCAAGGCGCAACCGGTTGATCTGATCCTAAGCGATTGGATGATGCCGGGTATGACAGGTGTCGATTTTTGTCAGGAGTTTCGAAAACTTGGTGGCGATAGCTATGGCTATTTCATCCTTCTGACTTCGAAATCGGAAAGGGAAGACATCGCCGCAGGGTTGGACGCGGGTGCAGATGACTTTCTGACGAAACCTGTGAACGGGGTGGAGCTTGCGGCGCGGATCAAAGCAGGAGAGCGCATCGTCCGGATGCAGCGTGAGCTGACCGGCAAGAACACGATGATCGCCGCAACCCTGAAAGAGCTGCAAGGGCTCTATGACAGCATCGACCATGATCTTTTCCAGGCGAAGAAACTGCAGCATGCACTCGTTGGCGAAAGGGTGCGGGACTACGGCAATGCCGAAGCTTGCATGCTTTTGCGATCGAGCGGGCATGTTGGGGGCGATCTGGTGGGCGCGTTTCACCCCAACGCGGGCAAACTTGGTCTCTTCGCGATTGATGTCTCCGGGCATGGTGTAACCTCTGCCCTTCTGACAGCGCAGTTGGCCGGGTACTTGTCGTCATCCTCGCCGGACCAGAACATCGCGCTCAGGCGCAGCCGGGATCAGGGCTATTGTGCGCGCCTGCCAGAGACCACTGTCGGCACTCTGAACAAGCTGATGTTTGAGGATATCGAGACCGATCATTACTTCACAATCGCTCTAGCAGTAATCGATCTGGAGACAGGCAAGGGACGGTTAACCCAGGCCGGTCACCCGTTTCCGCAGATCCTGCGCGCCGATGGCAGTTGTGACATGATCGGTGAGGGTGGATTGCCGGTTGGGCTTCTACCAGATGCGGACTACCGCTCGGTTCTGTTTGAACTCCGGCCCGGTGACCGGCTGCTGCTTTGTTCGGACGGCGTTACCGAGTGTCCCGTTGCCGGGATCGAAGATGATCAGTTCGGCGATGACGGGCTCAGCACGTTTTTGACCGCACATCGAGACTTGCATGGTCAGTCTTTGCTGGAAGCCTTGGTTTGGAAACTGAGCGATGTATCGGGCAGCGAAGAGTTTCCGGACGATGTTTCCGGTGTGCTCTGCGAATACAGCGGTGTGACGACCTCAGCGGAGTAGGCTGCGAAGAAAGGCGGCGTCGCCTTGGCTTGCGACAATCTCTGCCGCAAGCTCAAGCGAGGCCCAAACCGCTCGATGGCCGATCTCCAGTGGGGTGCCATGGTCCCGCACTGGCCGCGCGAGATAAACCGCGCAAAGCTTTTCGGCCCATAGGTCGTATTCCGGCATATAGGTGAATCGGCGATAGGCACCAAGCCGCTGAGGGCATCCGATCCGCCAGCCGGTTTCCTCAAACACTTCCCGATGCAAGGCCGCCAACGGACTTTCGCCCGGATCAATTCCGCCGCCAGGCAATTGGTACTCTGGGATAGGCTCTTGCTGATGCGTCAGCAAAACCTCGCGCCCTTTGAGCAAAATCGCATAAACACCGGGCCTGTGGCGATAGCGTTTGCTGGCCAGAGGCGGATTTCCAAATCTACGCATCACTTGGACCTCCGGTTGCCGCGCCTATATAGGCGCGGTATGCCCAATGGGCGGAGTGAAGGAAACCCCATGACACTCGGTGCGCAAATTGCTTGGGATGACACCGTCCTGCCGTTTCAATTGGACCGATCTGATATCCGGGGTCGCGTGGCCAGGCTCGATGGGGTGCTGGAACGTGTCCTGAAACAGCACGCGTATCCGCCCGCCGTGGAGGCTTTGGTCGCGGAGATGGCGCTCCTCACGGCACTGATTGGCCAAACCGTAAAACTGCGATGGAAATTGTCGTTGCAGATGCGTGGCAATGGACCCGTGCGCTTGATCGCCACCGACTACTTTGGCCCTCAAGAGCAGGGTGAGCCGGCGCGGATGCGCGCCTATGCCAGTTTCGACAAAGATCGGATCGACGAGGGAACTGGATTTGATCTCTTGGGGCGCGGCTATTTCGCGATTCTCATCGATCAGGGCAAGGGAATGACGCCCTATAAAGGGATTACCCCTTTGGCGGGAGGATCTCTTGCTGCCTGCGCCGAAACCTATTTCGCCCAGTCGGAACAGTTGCCAACCAGGTTTGCGCTTTCCTTCGGGCGTGCGACTCTGCCGGGTCAAAAGACCCGTTGGCGAGCGGGTGGTGTGATGCTGCAGCATATGCCCAAAGCCTCGCCACTTCTGAGCGGAGAGGGCGGTTCCGGTGAAGGCGGCTTGCTGATCGCCGAAGATATCCTGGACGGCGACGAAGGCGAAAACTGGAACCGTGCGAACAAACTGCTCGACACGGTCGAAGATCTTGAACTCGTTGGGCCGAGTGTACATCCCACCGACCTATTGGTGCGGCTTTTTCACGAAGAAACTCCACGTGTTTTTGACCCGCAACTGATCTCGTTCGGCTGTACTTGCAGTGCCGAGCGTGTTCGGCGGAGCCTGTCCATCTATTCGGCCCGGGATATCGCCCATATGACAACAGAGGACGGGCGGGTCACAGCCGATTGTCAGTTTTGCGGCGCTCACTATGAATTTGACCCGCGCACGCTGGGCTTTGAGGCGGAATTGCCCGTCGCGCAGCCGGGAGAAACCGATGGACCTCAGTGACACGCCGAAAGACTGGCAAGGTGAGATCCGCACGGCCCTGTTGGCAGAGGGGCTGGGGTCGTCTGATTTTGATCTCAACGGGCATCTTCCTCGCCCGCAGCAACAACCATTGCGCCAGGCAGGGGTCTTGGTGGGCTTTACTGATGGTGCGATGGGCCCGGAAATCCTACTGACCAAACGCGCGTCGAGTTTGCGTCACCACCCCGGTCAGATTGCCTTTCCTGGTGGATCGAAAGACCCAGAAGACGCCAGTCTCGAAGCCTGCGCCCTGCGCGAGGCACACGAAGAAATTGGACTGCCGCCAGAAAATGTCTCGGTTATTGGTCGGCTGCCGGTCCATGAAACCGTAACCGGTTTTGCCATGACACCCGTTGTGGGGTGGTTGAAGGGGGATTTTGAGCCGCGCCTTCAGCCCCAAGAGGTGACCGAGCTCTTTCGCGTGCCGCTCAGGCATTTGATCGAGCCTCGCCACTACCGGATCGAAGGGCGACGCTGGCGCGGTGCCAGACGACAGTACTACGCGGTGCCTTGGGGACCCTATTACATCTGGGGCGCGACCGCGCGGATCTTGCGAGGGATGGCTGACCGGCTCGCCCGATGACCCAGATCACCGCAGACTGGCTGGCCTGGCCAAGCGCGCAAAAGGTCCTGACGGCGTTGACCGAGGCAGATCACCAAGCCCTTTTCGTCGGCGGGTGTGTGCGCAATGCGCTGTTGGACAGACCGGTCCATGACCTCGACATCGCCACAGATGCGTTGCCGGAAACCACCATGGCCTTGGCGGAGGCCGCGGGACTGAAAGCGATCCCAACAGGTATCACGCATGGGACCATTACGGTTCTTGCAGAGGGGCAGGCCTTCGAGGTCACGACCTTTCGCCGTGATGTGGACACCGATGGCCGTCACGCAAGTGTTGCGTTCTCCGACCGGCCCGAGGAAGACGCCCGGCGCCGCGATTTCACCATGAACGCGCTCTATGCCGATGCAAGGGGCCGGGTGATAGATCCCTTGGGCGGTTTGTCGGATCTCCATGCTGGACGGGTGCGGTTTATCGGCGAGGCCAGTCAGCGGATCGCTGAGGACTATCTACGTATTCTGCGGTTTTTCCGGTTCACCGCGTACTATGGCGATCCCGGTCACGGCATTGACGAAGAGGGGCTCGCCGCTAGTGCATCGGGTCTTGAGGGTCTGGACAAAGTGTCGCCAGAGCGCATCGGCCAAGAGATGACAAAGCTCTTAACGGCCCATGATCCGGCGCCTTCTGTGGCAGCCATGGCTGCTTCGGGCGTCCTCGGCACAGTTCTTCCGGGGGCAGCGGTCAGCGCCATCGCGCCTCTAGTTGCGTTGGAAGGAGATGCTGGCGCCACGCCAAGCGCGCTGCGCCGGCTTGCGGTGATGGGGGGCGAGGCGGTGGCGGAACGGTTCCGTCTTAGTCGCATCGAGGCGCGTGACCTGGCGATGCTGCGATCCCTCGCAGGCGCTCCCATGACATTGGCCGAGATCGCCTATCGCCACGGTGCAGCGGCGGCGGGTGATGTCTGCCTGATCCGCGCCGCCTCTTTGGGCACCACACTTCCAGGGGAGTGGCGCTCAGATATCGAAAAAGGCGCGACGGCGGAGTTCCCACTCAAGGCGACGGATTTGATGCCTGCTTTAGCGGGTGCAGAGCTCGGAAATGTATTGAAAACGGCTGAGGCTGCTTGGATTGGGTCGGGATTTACACTCGACCGAGAGGCTCTTTTGAAAACCGCCAAAAGAGAGTCCTAAGACACTTTCAGCAAACGCCAAAAGTGCCAGTTTCGGCACAACGCATGGCGGAGGTGCCCAGAAATGCAACCTGAAATCTTGATGAAAGTGACGATTTTGATGGCGGTGATTGGACTCACGCCGGGACCACTATCGCTCTTGGTGTTTGCCCATGGCGCGAAGCTTGGATTTTATAGAACGGTTCCGTTTTTGACCTGCGGAGCAGCGGGCTATGGTATCCTGACAGCGTTGGGATGCCTCTTTTTGGGGAGTATCCTGGGAAGCATACCAGAACTGATCCTGCCGGCACGCATCATCTCGGTTCTCATTCTTCTTTGGTTCGCTTGGAAAATTGCCACCGATGCGCCGATTGAAATGGTCGGAGACAACGGGAAGAAAGCCATGTTCGCCGAAGGTGTCATGTTGCAAGCAGTGAACCCAAAAGCCTGGGCTTCGAGCTTGGCAGTGGCGACATTGGCCATGCACTCCGCCTCTCATCTTGCAGCAGGCCTGACGCTCGGGACCGTCGTTTTCGGGATCATCTTCTGCGCTCTTCTGATCTGGGCAGCCGGGGGAGAGCAGATGCGTCACTTCCTCTCTGACGATTTCCGCCGCCGCGGGTTCAACGTCGGCATGGCCAGCCTTTTGTTGGTGGTGGGCGTGTTCGGGCTCACCCATTGAATGTGCCGGTAACGAGGGCATTACCAGTGACCGCATAGATGCCAGTGACAGTAACGTGAAACTGCGGCGGGGGGTGATTTCCCCCGCCGTTCTTTCGGTTTAGGATAGGGCGCATGACTTGAAGGCCCTTTCCCAATGTTTCGCTTTTTCGAAAATCTCGTCGATCCATATACCGAGTATCCTGAAGCCGATGCCCCGCCGCAGCGGCTTTGGCCGTTTATTCGCGACTACTCCAAGCCTTTCAGGCGGCTCTTTGGAGTGGCGGCGGCAATGTCGGTGCTCGTCGCAATCGTAGAGATTTGGTTGATCGCCTATATGGGCCGGATTGTTGATTTGTTGGAAGACGGAGGACAGACCGCTTTTTGGTCGACCCATGGGATCGAACTGGTTCTGGTGGCGATTTTCCTTCTGATCCTTAGGCCGCTATTGCAAGCGGTCGATGTGATGCTTCTCAACAATGCAATGCTCCCCAACTACGGCACGCTGTTTCGCTGGCGCGCGCATCGCCATGTGCTGCGCCAATCGGTGGGCTGGTTTGAGAACGATTTTGCCGGTCGCATCGCCAATCGGATCATGCAAACCCCGCCCGCTGCGGGCGAGGCGATGTTTCAAGTCTTTGACGCGCTGACTTTTGCCCTGGCCTATATGATCGGTGCGGCGATCCTTCTCGCAGATGCAGATCCACGACTGGCCCTGCCGCTGCTGATTTGGTTCGCACTCTATGGTTGGCTTGTTAGGTGGACCATTTTGCGGGTCGGTCCGGCCTCAAAGGCAAGTTCTGATGCGCGCAGTGCTGTGACTGGGCGCGTGGTGGACAGTTACACCAACATCCATTCGGTCAAGCTTTTCGCCCATCATGATGGCGAAATCGCCTATGCCAAAGAAGCGATCGAGAAAGCGCGGACAACCTTTCAGCACGAAATGCGCATCTACACCTGGATGGATATCATGCTGACGCTGATCAATGGGTTTCTCATTGTCGGCGTGGTGGGCTGGGCCCTTGTTCTGTGGATGCAGGGTGCGGCCTCTATTGGGATCGTGGCGGCAGCAACGGCGCTGACACTGAGGCTCAACGCAATGACCGGCTGGATCATGTGGGCGGTGTCGTCTTTCTTCCAAAACCTCGGCATCGTCCAAGAGGGGATGGAGACCATCGCCCAGCCGATTACGCTGACCGATAAGCCCGCAGCGCCGACGCTAAAGCTGACGGAGGGTCGGATTACGATCCGTGGGTTGACCCACCACTATGGGCGCGGACAAGGCGGGCTCGATGGTATCGATCTCGACATTGCGCCGGGCGAGAAAGTTGGTCTTGTGGGGCGCTCTGGCGCCGGGAAGTCGACGCTGGTGAAGCTTCTGTTGCGGTTCTACGACATCGAAGAGGGTCGGATCGAGATTGACGGCCAAGATATCTCGGCGGTGACCCAAGACAGTCTGCGCGCTCAAATCGGCATGGTGCAGCAGGAAAGCACGCTTCTCCACCGCTCGGTCCGCGACAATATCCTTTACGGGCGGCCCAGTGCTAGTGAGGCAGAGATGTTTGCAGCCTCTGAACGGGCGGAGGCAGAGGAGTTCATTCAAACTCTGGAGGACCCGCAAGGACGCCAAGGTTATGAGGCGCATGTGGGCGAGCGGGGCGTCAAGCTATCTGGGGGGCAACGCCAACGGATCGCATTGGCGCGCGTCATCCTGAAGGACGCGCCGATCCTGGTGTTGGATGAGGCGACTTCCGCCCTAGATAGTGAGGTGGAAGCAGCAATCCAAAAAACGCTCTACGGGATGATGGCCGGCAAGACCGTTATCGCCATCGCGCATCGGCTGTCCACGATTGCGCAAATGGATCGGATTTTGGTGATCGATCAGGGGCGCATTGTGGAGCAAGGCAAACATAGCGATCTGCTGAACGCAGGCGGGCTGTATGCGTCGTTCTGGCAGCACCAATCAGGAGGATTTCTGGGCATCGATCCGTCCATAGAGGCCGCCCAATGATCGATCTGCGCCGTCTGGAAAGGCTCTTTGACCCATATCGCGTTGCGGAAGGCCCGCCGCCGCAGTCGCTACTAGCGTTCTTCGGTTGGTGTATTTCCGGCGCGTTTCCGGCATTGACCTTTGCTGCCATCGTCTCTTGCGCCGCAGGCGTGGTCGAAGTGATCACTGCGCTTGTCCTCGGCCAGGTGATCGATGCGGTCGTGTCATCGGACCCATCAACGGTATTCGCAGACAACTTATGGGTTTTGGCCGGTTTTCTAGGGTTCTTCTTAGTCCTGCGCCCACTGTTTTTTGGCGGCTCTGCGGGCATGAACTCGGTCGTTGTCATGCCCAATGTTTTGCCTTTGGTCCTTTCCCGGATCAATCGATGGACGCTAGGACAGCCGGTCACTTTCTTTGACGACGATTTCGCGGGGCGAATTGCGCAAAAGAAGATGCAAACCGCGCGGGCCGTGACCGATATCGTCAGCGAGACTATCAATGTGGTTTTCTTCGCGCTGGCGTCGGTCATTGGTGCAGCACTTTTGATCACGACCATTGACTGGCGACTGGCCGTAGGGCTCGGCGTCTGGCTTTGTCTTTATCTGGTGCTGATTGCGGCCTTCATGCCGCATATCCGGTCGCGCTCGCGGGCGCGCGCGGCGGCGCGTGCGATGATCACCGGCCAAATTGTCGACACTGTCACCAACATTAAAACGGTGAAGCTTTTTGCGCATGATGATCACGAAGATCGCGCGGCGCTCGAAGCGATGGAGGTTTTTCGACAAACGGCTCTGCGATTTGGCTGGATGGCGGCAGGGTTTCGTTTTGCCTTGATGGGACTTGGCGGACTGCTACCGATATTTTTGATCGGTGGCGGGGTTTTGCTTTGGTCTAATGGCCAGGCTTCGGTCGGCGACATTGCCGCAGCAGGCGCTATCTCTACTCGGATCGCGCAAATGACTGGCTGGGTCAGTTTTACGCTGATGGCGATCTACGCCAATATCGGTGAGGTCGAGGATGGGATCCGTACCCTCACGCCTCCCTATACATTGAACGATGCCGATGACGCGGTCGCGCTTGACCATGGCCGCGGTCACATCGCGTTTGAAGATGTGGGCTTTGCCTATGGGCGTCAAACCGGCGGCGTCACAGGGATGAGCCTCACCGTCGCCCCAGGTGAGAAACTGGGCATCGTCGGGGCCTCTGGTGCTGGGAAATCCACGCTCGTGGCGCTCCTACTCCGGCTTTATGACCCTGAAACCGGGCGCATCACCGTGTCGGGCCAAGATATCAGCAAGGTGACTCAATCGAGCTTGCGCCGGCAGATCGGTATGGTCACGCAGGAAACTGCAATGTTCAATCGTTCGGCCTTTGACAACATCCGCTATGGTTTTCCCGAGGCCGATCTTGATGACGTCGTTGCGGCGGCGGAAAAAGCCGAAGCACATGAGTTCATCACCGGGTTGAAAGACCATCAAGGCCGTGAGGGCTATGAGGCTTATCTCGGTGAGCGTGGTGTGAAACTCTCGGGCGGACAGCGACAGCGCATCGCCTTGGCTCGTGCGATCCTGAAGGATGCGCCGATCCTGGTCTTGGACGAGGCGACCTCTGCGCTCGACAGTGAGGTCGAGGCCGCGATCCAAAGCGCGCTAGAGCGGGTGATGCAGGGCAAAACCGTGCTCGCCATCGCCCACCGGCTTTCGACCATCGCGCAGATGGATCGGATTATCGTGATGGAGGACGGCCAGATCGTCGAACAAGGCAGCCATGACCAATTGCTGGCCCTGGGCGGGGTCTATGCGCGCTTCTGGTCGCATCAATCCGGCGGGTTCCTTATGGCTGACGCCGCGGCGGAATAGCCGCGTCGGTCTCGAAGGTGAGCGAGCGGCATGAAACGTGTGATGGTCGTAGGCGCGCCGGGTTCCGGGAAATCCACTCTGGCAATTGCTCTCGGTCGGAAAACAGGATTGCCCGTCTACCATATGGACCGGATCCATTGGCAACCTGGGTGGCAGTCACGGGACGTGACCGAAAAAGACCACCTGACCCATGAGGTGCATCAAAAAGAGGCCTGGATTTTCGAAGGGGGTCATTCGCGAACCTATCCCGAACGGTTGGCCCGTGCGGACACCCTTGTTTGGCTCGATTTGCCCGTCACCTTGCGGTATTGGCGCGTCGGAAAGCGCTGGTGGATGTACCGTGGGGGAACTCGTCCCGACCTGCCGGAAAACTGCCCTGAACGGCTTGATGGTGAGTTCTTGCGCTACATTTGGACCAGTCGTCGTCGGACGCGGCAACGTCACTTGGACATTCTGAAAAACCCAGGAGATCTGAAAATCCACCATCTGCAAACCCGCTCAGCGGTGCGTCGGTTCCTCTCGGCCGTCCCGACGCAGTCGGAGGGGCAGGTATGACCCTGGGCGAGCCAAATTCTCTGACAATTGAACGTCTTGGCCACCAGGGGGATGGGATTGCATCGGGGCCGATCTTTGTCCAACGCGCCTTACCGGGGGAGGTTGTCGCGGGCCAGGTAGAAGAGGGACGCCTCAAAGCACCGCGGATCCTGACACCCTCATCTCATCGAGTAAAAGCCCCCTGCCGCCATTACCAAAGCTGCGGGGGCTGCGCGCTTCAGCACGCAGACGATGGGTTTGTGACCAGCTGGAAAGAAGAGGTGGTTCGATCCGCGCTAGAGGCCCATGGATTGACGGCTTCTTTCCGCCCTGCGCATGTCTCACCGCCGCGCAGCCGCCGCCGGGCCCGTCTGACCGGGCGTCGTGTCAAATCTGGTGCTTTGGTGGGCTTTCATGGGGCAAGGTCAGACACCATCACTGCGGTGCCTGATTGTGAGGTTCTCGTGCCCGAGATTGTTGATCTTCTGCCATTGATGAAAGATCTCACCCGCTTGGGCGCTTCGCGGAAATCGGTGCTGACATTCGCGGCAACGGCCACGGAGACAGGCTGCGATCTCGCGGTTGAAGGCGGCAATCCGATCGAGCCCGCGCTGAGAGAAGCCGTTTTTTCAGCTGTGGCGGATCAAAACCTTGCGCGGCTGACTTGGAATGGCGACCGCATAGCGCAATGGACCACGCCCTTGGTGCAATTTGGCCCAGCTTCTGTGCCAGTGCCCCCGGGGGCTTTTTTGCAGGCAACGAAATCGGGGGAGCGCGCACTCACCAATGGCGTCATTGAAGCGGTCGGCGGGGCAATCCGCATCGCTGATCTCTTCGCGGGTTGTGGGACCTTCTCGCTTCCACTGGCACAGTTTGCTGAGGTTCACGCCGTGGAGGGGGAGACATCGCTGACCGCGGCGCTGGACAAGGGGTGGCGCCATGCAACTGGATTGAAACGGGTAACGAGCGCTCGACGCGATCTTTTCCGTTCGCCTTTAAGCGCGGAAGAGCTCGAAGCCTATCAGGCCGTTGTCATTGACCCGCCCCGTGCAGGCGCCGCGGCCCAGATGGAAGCCCTGGCCTCAAGCTCAGTGCCCCGGGTTGCGGCGGTATCGTGCAATCCGGTCACCTTTGCCCGGGATGCGGCAATCTTGCGAGAGGGGGACTACCGGCTTGAGTGGGTCCAAGTGGTCGACCAGTTTCGCTGGAGCGCGCATGTCGAACTGGTCGCAGGATTTTCCCGAAAGGGCTCCAGCTAAGCCCCATTGCGCGATCGCGTTGCTGGGGCCAAATACGGTCTGGTTTTGGATTAGATTCGGGGGTGACCAGTGACACGACGTGAAGCGGTAGCCGCTTGGCTCGATCAGGCTTGGGTGCGCAACAGCATCCTCGGCGTCATCCTTTTCAACGCAATCATCCTTGGGATGGAAACCTCAGGCCGGATTATGGATGTCGCGGGCGGGCTGATCATCACGCTCGACTGGATGTGTTTGTCTATTTTCGTGATCGAACTCAGCCTGAAGATTTTCGCGCATCGCTGGGCTTTTTTCAAAAACGGCTGGAACCTTTTTGATTTTGTAATCGTTGGTGTCGCACTGACGCCGTCGGCGCATGGGCTGAGTGTGCTGCGTGCGCTCCGCATTTTGCGACTTTTGCGGGTCATCTCAGTGGCGCCATCGCTTCGCCGCGTGGTCGAAGGCTTTGTCACGGCTTTGCCTGGGATGGGTTCGGTCTTTTTGCTGATGGCGATGATCTTCTATATCGCCTCGGTGATGGCGACAAAGCTCTTCGCTTCGGATTTCCCCGAGTGGTTTGGGACAATCGGGTTGTCGGCCTATTCCTTGTTTCAGGTCATGACACTGGAAAGCTGGTCCATGGGGATCGTGCGCCCGGTGATG
>JBCDGN010000081.1:0-17520 GCA_038751255.1 Pseudomonadota bacterium | reverse complement strand
GGCGGCGAAGGCGGCGGCGGCGTTGGCGGCGGATAAGGCAGCGGCGACGTTGGCGGCGGAGAAGGCGGAAGACTTCAGGTCGTCGGTTCGATACACCGCCGCTACCGCCGACGTGAGCACACTCCTGTAAAACGCCAGTGACATGAATTTTACATCTTGCCGCGTCGGGGATAGTCCTTCCCAAAGCCAAGGCTGAACCCGCATCGCAGCGCGCGCGGCGATGGTGACAGAAATCTCGTAGCTGTCCTGCTCTTGCAGCCAGTCTTCGAGGCTGTCCTCGTCCTTAATGTCTTCAATTTTCAATCCGTGCGCGCCTCATCGAAATGCTGTGTCCTGACCAAAGCCTGCACCTGATCTTCGGTCAAGCGCGAGCGCGTTAGAACATCATGCAATCAGCGCCGGGGGGCAGGTCCTCGGCGCCTTCGGGCAAGGTTGGCGTGTAGTCGAAGCTGGAGATCCGCGCGCCGCCGTCGAAGGCGATGAAAAGCTGGTTGGAGCCGGGCCGGATGGCGATGCCTTCAGGGTCGATCCCGTAGTCGTAGAGCGAGGCGGTCCCGAGGAGTTGCCCGTCTGGCGTGAATTCGTACAGGCTGTTGCTGCCCTCCATATCGTCCACAATCAGCAGGTATCCGGTGCGAGGATCGATCGCGATGCCCTGCGCTTCCACCAGTGGCGGGTCGAGATCCATCGTGTTGATCCGCTTCAGGATCACGCCATCGGGGGTGAGCCAGGTGAGGTATTCGGGGTCATCCTCCACCGTCACAAGGCTGCCATCAGCGTCGATCGCGATGCCTTCGGTGTCGGCCCAGCCAGACGAAATCCGGAACGGCGCGCCGAGCGCCTCGCCGTTCTTGGAGATCCGCTGAAACGCACCGCCGCCATCGGCAACGATCAGGTGGTTGTCTTCGATAGAGATCGCCTTGATCCGAGAAAGGTCTGAACTCACGCGGCGCAGTTCTTCGCCGTGGAGCGTGACCAGAATGGCCTCCGGTCCTTCATTGGCGATCCAAAGCCCGCAAAAGGTGGGATCGTAATCGAGGCTTGCCGGTCGGTTGAGCGCGTAGCTGTCGGTGAGTTTCAGGTCCAGGGCGGCAGCGGGCATCGCCGCTGAAATCGTAAAAATAATGGCACACCAACGCATTCTGCGGTCTCCTCTATATTCCTTATGAGGTGGCCCGCCGCGCAGTGGGGTCAAGCGCCGCTCGGCTGCCAGAGCTCAATCGGGTTACCTTCGGGGTCATAGATGCGGGCGTAGCGGCCATAGGGGCTTTCCCATTCGGGCTTTGTGATCACCTCAAGGCCGCGCGCTTTAAGCTCTGTAATCGCAGCCTCCAGATCTTCGACCCTGAGATTCACCATCCACTGCTGTTCAGGTCGGTCGAAATAGGCACTGTCCTTTGCGAAAGGCGCAAAGACCGTGGGGCCTGCGTCTTGCTGCCAGAAGCCTTCGCGCCCCTCAATGCCAAAGACCTCTCGATACCATGCGGCCAGCGCCTCGGGGTCTTCGGCGCGGAAAAACACGCCCCCAATACCAGAGACTTGCACCACGCCGCCTACCCGCTTGCCTTCGCTTTCGCGCGGCGGGCGCGACGCAGGCTCCAAAGCCGCGCGATTGTCAGCAGCACGAGCAACAGCAACACCGCAGGAATGATATAGTGAGAGAGCGCTTTGAGCTGGTGCAGCACATCGGGGATCAGGTTCTTCGAATGTCCGATATTGTACCCCAGCGTGCTCCACAATGTGACCCAGAAGGCGCAGCCCACTATGTCTGCCATAATGAAGATATGCCAACGCATACCGGTCGTACCGGCCACCAAGCCGTTGAGCTGTCGCAGGAGCGGAAAGAAGCGTGCGGTGAGGACGACGAGAAACCCATATCGGTCCATCACACTTTCCGCTGTCTGTAATTGCGTCTCGGTGATCCCGATCTTCCCACCATAATAGAGCAAGGTCGGACGACCCAACCGGCGCCCGAGCAGATAGCCGACATTGTCGCCCAAAATCGCTGCCGCCCATGCCGTGGCCGCCACATGCAGGATGTCAAACTTCCCCTCGCCAGCAAAGGTCGCGGTGGCCAGAAGCGCGGACTCGCCCGGCAGAGGCAGGCCCAAAGTTTCAGCGAAGAGCGTCACGAAAAGCGCAAGCAGCCCGTAGTGACCCAGAAAGCTCTGAAATTCCGTCATAAGCGTCTGCAAAATTGGTACGTCCCCCGGCTATGATCACCGCTATAAAGCGATACGGAAAAGCTTCCCTAGTTGGAGAACACCATGAAGATTAACGATGTCAAAGCAAATGCCTTCTCAATGCCGATTGCGAGCCCATCCTATCCCAAGGGACCCTATCGTTTCTATGACCGCGAGTTCTTTATCATCACCTACCGCACAGAGATGGAGGCTTTGCGCGAGGTCGTCCCAGAGCCATTGGAGATTGTGGAGCCGATTGTAAAATATGAATTTATCCGCATGCCGGACTCGGTGGGTTTCGGCGATTACAATGAGTCTGGGCAAGTGATCCCGGTGCGCCTGGATGGGGTCGCAGGCGGCTACGTCCATGCGATGTATCTCAACGATGAGGCCGCAATTGTTGGGGGACGCGAAATCTGGGGCTTTCCCAAAAAGCTGGCCGAACCCGCTTTGCGGATTGAAAAAGAGACATTTCTCGGCACTCTCGATATGGGGTCGGTGCGGGTGGCCACGGGCACAATGGGCTATCGCTACACCGAGCAAGATCCAGAGAAGGTCAAAGAGGCGCTCGGCGCGCCTAATTTTCTGCTGAAGATCATTCCGCATGTGGATTGCAGTCCGCGGATTTGCGAGCTTGTGCGGTATCAGATGACGGAGATCACCATCAAACAGGCTTGGTCCGGTCCCGCGGCGCTTGAGCTACATGCCCATGCGCTGGCCCCCGTCGCAGATCTGCCCGTGCTGGAGGTTATCTCTGGCGTGCATATCATCAGCGATATGACCTTGGGCTTGGGTGAGGTCGCCTACGATTACTTGGCTTGATCACAGGCTTTCCGAGACCAGCAATCCGCGCGTTCCTGAGAGTTCTATAGGGCTGAGTTGCGTGCCTTCTAATGGTGGCGCGGCGCGGGTCGTCTTTAGCGGTTGGCCGACTTGCGCAAGCTAAAATGACCCTGTGGCCCTGGTGTGTCCGACGACTTTGGGGAGGTTTTCGGGGGTTACCACTTTGACCGTTGAAATGGGCGCTGTCACACGTTCCGTCGTGAGGCGGTGAAACGCCAAGAAGGCGCTGAAGGCGTTCCTGACGTCGACCTGCAAATCGTGATGCAGGATGAAATCCAACTGTCTGGCTTGGATAAGCGCTCGGTTCTCTCTGTCGAGATCATGAGCGATGTACATCACTGGCTGAAGCCTGTGATGCGCAAGCGTTGCAAGTATGGACCGATTGCCGCCGCCCATCGAATAAACGGCGCGCAACCCATTGATCCGATCCATCACGCCAGAAAGGAGCCTTGAGGTTTCAGAGCCAACACCGCTGCCTCCTTGCACCGCGACCAAATCAAGTCGCGGAGAGTAGCGCGCCAGGGTTTCTATGAACCCTGTTTCGCGTTCCTCTTCTCCGAGAAAGCGTTCATGGCTGCGCGTTGTGAGGATCTGACCGGACACATCCCCAAGGGTCTTTCCGATAAGAAACGCCGCCGTGCGCCCGGCGCCCGCATTGTCCAAGCCCACGTAAGAGAGACGATCGGTGCCTTCGAGATCCGTGGCCAGCGTCACAACAGGGATCTTGGCGGCGCACAGACGGTTCACGGCCGCGCGGATCTTTGGTGTGTCGCGGGCTTTGAGGCAAACGCCATGGCTGCCGCGATTCATAATACGGCGCAACGCCCCCACAACCTCATCCTCTTCCATAATCTCTTGCAGCAGAAAGCGAGGGCGACAAACCGCTGTTCCGATCTGTGGCAGTATGGCCTCCGTTGCCGTTCTAACCTCGCGGCTAAACCGCGTCGGAGCCTCGACCACAAAATCAAAGAAAAGGCGCCTGCCTCGGGCCGCAAGCTGTGCCTCTTGCTGTTGTAATTCAGCGATCGCCGCGGTCACGCGCAGGCGCGTTTGAGAACTCACATGGGGACGGTTGTTTAAAACGCGGTCGACAGTGGCGGTTCCCAACCCGGCCTGACGGGCAATCTCTTTGATCGGAAAACGATGGGTCATTGATGTGTTTTTGATGTTTTTTAGGCTACAACGCAATGACGTAGTTGCTACAGTGATCGCACTTAGAGAGGTGCCCTCATGAAAGATATTATCGAGAAAGCTGCAGCCTATTACGATCCTGACGCGTGCGATCTCGGAGAGTTCAGAGCTCTCATTGATCAGGTTGCTCGGGCCGAAGACGCACCGCACGCAACGGCAATCGAAAAGAACATTCCAATCTACGACATGAGCGTTCTACGACCATCGCTAGAAGACCCTCAAAGCCGCCGAGAGATTATGGCGGAATGGGCAGGTGTCCTTCGCAGCGGTGCTGGAGTGGTTGCTCTGAAAAAAACCTATGCTGACACCGCGGTTCTGGATGACGCAACACGCATCTACAAAGAGATCATTGCGGCAGAGAAGCTTGTAAGCGCTGGTGGTGGCGATCACTTTGCGGCCTCTGGCGCGAATGATCGGATCTGGAACGCATTGCAAAAACTCTGCGAAGCCTCGCCAGAGGTGTTTTTGAAATACTTTGCCAACACGACAATTGATGCCGTTTGCGAAGCCTGGCTGGGTCCCAATTATCAGATGACCGCGCAGGTGAACCTCGTGCATCCCGGCGGTGCGGCGCAGCAAGCTCATCGCGATTATCATCTGGGTTTCCAAACCGCAGAGATCAGTGCCTCCTACCCCGCCCATGTGCATGATGTGTCGCCAATTCTCACGCTTCAAGGCGCTGTCGCCCATTGCGACATGCCATTGGAAAGCGGGCCAACAAAGCTGCTGCCATTCTCGCAAGCCTATCGTCCGGGCTATGCCGCCTGGCGGCGAGATGAGTTCCGCGCGCTCTTTGAAGAACGTTACGTGCAACTGCCGCTCGCCAAAGGGGACACGATCTTTTTCAATCCCGCTTTGTTTCACGCGGCGGGGGCCAATACGAGCCAAGGCATCCATCGCTTTGCCAATCTTCTGCAAATATCGTCGGCTTTTGGTCGCGCTATGGAAACAATCGATCGAGACAAGCTGTGCAGGCTCGTGTTTCCCCATGCCGCACAGGCCGTCGCGGATAACAGCTTGAACAGCGCAGAGTTGTCCGCCGCCATTGCAGCAACCGCGGAAGGTTATTCCTTCCCTACCAACCTTGATCGCGATCCCCCGACCAACGGTCTCGCGCCAGAAACCCCGGCGGCATTTTTCCACCGTGCTCTTGCCGAGAACATGAGCCCGGAAGATTTCGCAAGGCTTCTCGATCACATGAGCGGCGCGCGGCTGGCCTAGCCTCCGCGATGCAAGACTTGAACAAGTTGTCTGCAATGGATGGCGCGCAACTGCGTCAGGTGATAATGACAAATTGAGCACGAAACGTGCATCCTGAAGCGAGGGGCTGTCTGCCAGGGAGGTCGAAATGCTCGATGGCGCCATGCTCGTCTGGTTTCTCCTCACAGGCGCGAGTGTTGGGTTTGTAGTCTGGGACTCAATAGCAAACGGCGTGACCAGTTGGGTCCAGCGGCTCGCCTGGAGTCTGGTGACAGTCTACACTGGCCCAGTCGGCCTCTTTTTCTACGTCATCACCTGTCGTCGTCCTTTTCCAGGCGGGCATGATCAGTTCACACGCGCAACTTGGAAGCAGGGTGTGAACAGCGAGATGCATTGCGTCGCGGGAGACGCCACCGGCATCATCATTGCAGCAATCCTGCTTCATTTTCTTGCACTGTCGAATGGCTGGGACATCGTCGTTGAATATGTTTTCGGCTTTGTTTCCGGTCTTTTCATCTTCCAAGCTCTAATGATGCTCTCGATGTTCGGAAGCTACTTTCAAGCGGTGCGGCGGACCTTCTTCGCCGAAACCGTGTCGATGAACATGGTGATGACGGGGATGATCCCAACAATGGTTCTTCTTGCGGCGGCCTGGCCAGGATCAGAAGACCCGCTGACGCCAGAGTTTTGGTTTCGCATGAGCTTGGCAACCATCGTCGGGGCGGTCGTGGCCTTTCCGATCAATCGGTGGCTTGTCGCCAAACACCTCAAACACGGATGTATGACGCTGCCGGGTGCCGATGGCCCGGCGCCAGGTCTCGGTCACATGTCATCTGAAATGGGTGACATGTCCCACATGGATATGCCCAAGACCGACATGTCCGACATGGATATGGCCCACGGTGGGGGACACAGCATGGAAATGAAGTCTCTCTCACTCGGGGCCATGCTGCTTTGGATCATCGGGACCTACGCGATCTTGCTGCTCGCTCTGTGGCTAACGTCGCTGCACACTCCCATTGTTTTTTCAGCGCTTTAAGGTTGCGCGTTATCTGATCGCGCGTCGCCGTGAGGGGACGACTTTGTCGGTGGCACCCCACTCTTCGATATATGCGTAGATCAAGGATTACCGGTGTGTGGCGCCTCCCCCTCTAGACGTCTTCCACCAACACCACGCCCGGCAGCGATTTGATCGCGCCTTTGATCGCTGGCGTGATCGCGTAGGGCTGCGGCAGTTCCAGATCGGCATCGCCCAGGTCGGGGGCCGAGAGCCTTAAGGTGACCGGAGCGCCGCGGCGAGGATCGATCTCTGCCTCAGCCAGTACCGCCGCCGTGGGCTGGAAAGCCTCAACTGAATCCACAGTAACCCGGATCGCAGAGGCCCCACCGGCGACGGCGACCTGATCCACGGGCTGAGCGCTGCGGCACAGAAGTTTCAACTGGTCGGCCTCCATCTGTGCCTCGACCGTCAACACCACATTGGTGCCCGGCTCCAAATGCTCCCGCGCCGCGTCAAGCGTGTCCGAGAAGACGGTCACCTCGTAGAGCCCTGTGGGATCCGAGAGCTGCACAAAAGCAAAGCGGTTGCCGCGTGCAGACTTGCGTTCCTGTCGCCCGGCGACAGCGCCCGCGATCTTTGCCACCAGTGCGCCCCGCTGCGCTTTCTTCTCAATCTCCGCCAGCGTCTCAACCTGCTGGCGTTTGAGAGGCCCAATGTAGTCATCGAGCGGGTGACCGGAGAGGTAAAAACCCACAGCGGTGTGTTCTTCAGCCAAGCGTTCGGTCGGCAACCAATCGGCGGCCTTGGACAGGCGCGGTTCCGGCAAGTCCTCCCCAGCTTCACCGAAGAGAGACACCTGGTTGGACTGGCGCTGCACGTGGATCGCCTCGGAATAGGC
The DNA here is from genome assembly GCA_038751255.1 of Pseudomonadota bacterium. GTDB lineage: Bacteria > Pseudomonadota > Alphaproteobacteria > Rhodobacterales > Rhodobacteraceae > JANSYP01. Next base: position 10,205 of record JBCDGN010000081.1, on the reverse strand, counting down.
GACCAGCGCGTCAAGACTGTCGAACACCCGCCGTCGATTGCGGTCCAAGACATCGAAAGCCCCGGCCCGTGCCAGCATCTCTAGCGGGCGTTTGCCGGCGCGCTTCAAATCCACACGACGCGCAAGATCAAAGAGTGTCACAAACGGCGTGTCACCCCGAGCGTCTGTGATCAGCCGCATCGCCTCAATGCCCACATTTTTGAGCGCACCAAGCGCATAGACAATCCGGCCCTGATCGACGCTGAATGTGGGCTCTGATCGGTTTACGCAGGGCGGCACGATCTCGATGTCCAATCGCCGCTTCACCTCTTCTGCATACACGGAAAGCTTGTCGGTGAGGTGTAGATCGCAGTTCATCACACCGGCCATGAACTCCACCGGGTGGTTCGCCTTAAGCCAGGCGGTCTGATAGCTGACCACCGCATAAGCTGCTGCATGGGACTTGTTGAAGCCGTAATTGGCAAACTTGTCGAGCAGGTTCCAAACCTCGATCGCCTTAGCCTCATCCACGCCGTTTTCGGCCGCGCCTTGGAGGAATTTCGGCTTCTCGGCGTCCATCGCCTCTTGGATCTTTTTGCCCATGGCACGGCGGAGCATGTCCGCCCCGCCCAAGGAGTACCCCGCCATTTCTTGGGCGATCTGCATCACCTGTTCCTGATAGACGATGATGCCTTGCGTCTCATCGAGAATGTGATCGACCGACGGATGCAGCTTTTCCCGATCCGAGATCCCGTTCTTGACCTCGCAGAATTTTGGGATGTTCTCCATCGGCCCGGGCCGGTAGAGCGCAACAAGCGCGATGATATCCTCGATACAGTCGGGCTTCATCCGCCGCAGCGCATCCATCATGCCAGAGCTTTCAACCTGGAACACTGCAACAGTCTTGGCTTCTGAATAAAGCGCGTAGCTCGCCGCATCATCAAGCGGAATCGCGTTGATATCGCCCTCGGCGCCCTCAGTTGGTGTGTAGATCTCGCGACCATCGGCAGCGACATGAAGCGGCCTGCCCTGCCCCGCGATCAGATCAAGCGCGTTTTGGATCACCGTGAGGGTTTTCAAGCCTAGAAAATCAAACTTTACCAGCCCTGCCTGCTCTACCCATTTCATGTTGAATTGAGTCGCGGGCATGTCCGAGCGCGGGTCTTGGTAAAGCGGAACCAACGCGTCCAATGGTCGGTCCCCGATGACAACGCCTGCAGCATGGGTTGAGGCATTTCGCAAAAGCCCTTCGACCTGTTGGCCATAGGTCAAAAGCCGGTCCACCACCTCTTCAGCTTTCGCCGCTTCCTTCAGCCGAGGCTCGTCTTTCAGCGCTTTTTCGATGCTAACGGGTTTCACCCCTTCCACTGGGATCATCTTCGACAGACGATCCACCTGGCCATAGGGCATCTGCAGTACACGGCCCACATCACGCACCGCGGCCTTGGACAAAAGCGCTCCGAACGTAATGATCTGGCCAACCTTGTCGCGGCCGTATTTCTCTTGCACGTAAGAGATCACCTCTTCGCGCCGGTCCATGCAGAAATCGATGTCGAAATCGGGCATGGAGACCCTCTCGGGGTTCAAAAACCGCTCAAATAGCAGCGAATACCGCAAGGGATCGAGATCGGTGATGGTCAGCGCATAGGCCACTAGGCTGCCAGCACCAGAGCCTCGCCCCGGCCCCACCGGAATATCATGCTGCTTGGCCCATTTGATGAAATCGGCCACGATCAGGAAGTATCCTGGGAATCCCATCTTTTCGATGATGCCAAGCTCAAAATCGAGCCGTTCCTCATATTCGCTGACCTCTGCGGCATGGGGAATGACGGCAAGGCGCTCCTTTAACCCCTGCTCAGCTTGGCGCCGAAGCTCCTCCACCTCGTCATCGGCAAAGCGCGGCAAGATCGGCGCGCGGGTCTCAGCGGCGAAGGCACAGCGTCGCGCAATCTCTACGGTGTTCTCAATCGCCTCCGGCAGGTCGGCGAAAAGCGCGGCCATCTCCTCGGGTGATTTGAAGTAGTGTTGCGGTGTAAGACGCCGGCGCGGTTCATTTTGGTCCACGTAGGCGCCATCGGCGATGCAGATTAGTGCGTCATGGGCCTCATACATCTCAGCGTCCGGGAAATAGACGTCATTTGTGGCCACCAATGGCAGGTCCTCGGCATAAGCCAGTTCGACCAATCCCTGCTCGCTTGCCGCCTCTGCTTCAGGAAGGCCTGCTTCACCAGGATGGCGCTGCAACTCGATGTAAAACCGATCCTGGAAACCTCGGGCAAGCACGCGGGCAAGCGCGTCAGCCTTACCCGTCTGCCCGGCGCGGATCAGCCGGCCGAGCGGTCCATCCGGGCCTCCGCTAAGACAGATCAACCCCTCGTTACGATCCAAGAGCTGCTGAGTGGTCACATGCGGCAGATCGCCAGGATGGGAAAGGTAGATATCTGTGTTGAGCTTGAGCAGGTTCAGGTATCCCGCCTCACCTTGGGCCAGAAGCACCACCGGTGCGGGTGGGGTCTCTTTCTCGCCCGGTTGCGGCACCTCATAGGCCAGATCAATTTGACACCCGAGGATCGGCTGGACCCCAGCCTTGCTGGCCGCGACTGAGAACTCCAGCGCCGCGAACATATTGTTGGTGTCCGTCAAGGCAACCGCAGGCATACGGTGCTCTGTTGCTTTATGGGCCAGTGATTTGACGCGCACAGCCCCCTCAAGCAGGGAGTACTCACTGTGAAGACGCAAATGGATGAATCGGGGAAGCTGGGTCATGGTCGGAAGGCTAGCGTCCTGTGCTGCGCAGTTCTACCATATTTTGTGTCCTGACAGCCGCGCATGTTCCGATCTTGTCCAGACGCGGCCTTGTCCGGACACGAAAGTTGTCCTGTCCTGTCACCTCTGGGGCTTTTTATGCCGATTTTGATTGCCCACCATCGTGACGCAATTGGCAAAACCCGTTAGAAAACCCCATGAGCAAAAAGACCGAGACCATTGAAATTCGTCTATCGCCCGAGTTGAAATGCGCGCTCGCCCAGCTGAGTGAGCGCCAGGCCCGGTCTATGAGCGATCTCGTGCGCGGACTGATTGGACATGCGGTTGCGGGTACGCCAATTGGCACGCAACTTGCAGGAGAACCCACCATGTCCGTCAAATCCCTTTCACAAATCCGCCCGTTCCGCACGTTTCTATACGCGGTGCCAATCCTTGGGCTGGCGCTGACCTATTTGATGTCGGCGCAAGCACCGGTAACCGCGTCGCCTCAGGTCCGGGGCTATTTTGCCGAGCTTGACGCCAACGGCGATCATCAGGTCACAGCACCGGAATATGCTGCTTTTCTGACCGCAGAAAACTTCCTGCCGGATGCAAATTGCGCCACAGATCCAGAGGAGCCTTGCAGTGTGGCCGAAGCGGCGGCCGATGAGATCGCCATTGTGGACCTCGACGGCGATGGTGTCGTGAGCTTCGCAGAGTTTGAACCGGTCGTCATGCGCGATCTCGCAGAAGCGTTCCTTGAGACCGATATCGATGAGAACGGCCAGATCACGCTGGACGAAATGGTCGCCGTGATCGCGTTTGAAGAGATCGCTGACGCGCTTGAGAACGGCGAGAGTTCTGAGCGCAGCAGAGCCTGCCAGGACCTCTTCACCACAGGGTTGGTTGCTGGCGCTATAGAGGCCTGCGCGCTTGACGCGGAAGCAAAAGACTTGCGGATCCAGCTGGCCGAGATCGATGCAGATCGCAATGGCGCGCTCAGTTTGCGCGAGTTTCTGTCCTATTGAGCGCGCTTAATTAATAAGCATACGCTGCATTAATGAAACATCTCAGCGCGGGGGTGCTTGCTATCCCCGCAATTTCCAGCTTTCTTCGGGGCTGGGAGACGGCCGTGTCCTTGTCCTTACGCCGCATCGGGACAAGGCTGCCACCTTGGATTGACCAAGGCCATAGGGGCTGGTTGCAGAGACAGCGGTAGGCCAGCAAGATGCCGGTTTCTTTCCGACTGAACGGCGAGCTCATTGAGATCAAAGGCGAACTGCCGACGCGAACCCTTCTGGATTGGTTGCGGGATCAAGGCCTCACAGGCACCAAAGAAGGCTGTAATGAAGGTGATTGCGGTGCCTGCACTGTCATGGTCACCGATAGTCGGGACCACCGTGCGCTAAATGCCTGCATTTTGTTCCTGCCACAACTACAGGGCAAAGCGGTGCGGACGGTTGAGGGCATCTCGAGCCCCTCCGGTGCCCCGCATCCAGTGCAGGAACAGATGATCATGCATCACGGCGCCCAATGTGGCTTCTGCACCCCTGGGTTTATTGTGTCCATGGCCACAGCGCATGCCAACGGCGCACAGGATTTCGATGACCAACTGGCGGGCAATTTGTGCCGCTGCACGGGGTATGCCCCAATCATTCGTGCCGCCGAGGCCGCCGCAAGCGCCCCGATCCCAGATTGGATCACTGCCGATAAGGCAGCCACATGCGCTGCCGTCGGCCACCCGGCCGCGCGCGGATCAACGGCCAAAAGCGCCACCCCCGACGCGGCCGCCCACGCCGACAAAGAGGCCGATGTGGCGCAGCCACAAAGCGCCGATGCGTTGGCCAGGTGGTATCAAGACCACCCAGAAGCCACATTGGTCGCGGGAGCAACGGACGTAGGGCTCTGGGTGACCAAACAACATCGCTTGCTTGGACCGATCGCATTTCTCAACCAAGCGGATGACCTTAAAAGGATTGATGTCACAGAGGATGAGATCCGGTTCGGCGCAATGGCCACGCTGAGCGATATCCTGCCGGTGATGGCCGCGCATCACCCCAGTTTCGCAGACCTCATTCGGCGCTACGGCTCAACACAGGTGCGCAATGCGGCCACGATTGGTGGCAATATCGCCAATGGCTCGCCCATCGGGGATGCACCGCCAGCTCTGATCGCTCTCTCAGCAAGGCTGCATCTGCGCCGCGGCGATGCCCGCCGCACCCTGCCACTAGAGAATTTCTTCCTAGACTACGGCAAACAGGATCGTTGGCCTGGCGAATTTGTGGAAGCCGTTTCCTTCCCGCGTCAGCCAGATCGGCTGCGCTGCTATAAACTCTCCAAACGGTATGATCAGGATATCTCCGCGGTTTGCGGCGCCTTCAGTATCACCGTCGAACACGGCGCAATCTCAGCCGTCCGGATCGCCTTTGGAGGCATGGCTGGAACTCCAAAGCGCGCCCGGAATGTTGAGGCAGCCCTTAAGGGCAAGCCTTGGCATATAGAGACGATTGAAGCCGCGCTGCCTGCATTCAGCAAGGACTTCGCACCGCTGAGCGACATGCGCGCCTCCGCGGCCTATCGGCTTCGGACTGCCCAAAATATGCTCTTGCGCTACTGGCATCAGGACCACGCAGCGCCCGCAATGATCGAAGAGGCGCCACTATGAGCGCAGATGGACCGCTACAAAGCACCAAGACGGTGCACCACGCCCTGCCCCATGATGCGGCAGCGCTCCACGTTACAGGCGTGGCACGCTATATCGACGATATCCCATTGCCCCAGGATTGCCTGCATCTGGCCTTTGGTCTGAGCGAAATCGCCTGTGGTCAGTTGGACGCGCTCGATCTCACCGATGTCCAGGCCGCACCGGGCGTTTTTTGCACGCTGACGGCCGCCGATCTCGACCGATCCGCCGATTGCTCCCCTTCGGCCCATGACGAGCCGCTTCTCTGCGACGGTCCGATCCACTATGCGGGCCAACCGCTTTTCCTTGTGGCAGCCACCAGCCAACGGCAGGCCCAACGCGCCGCGCGTCTGGGATCTGCCGAGACGACGGAAAAGCCATCACTTCTGACCATTGAAGCCGCCTTGGCCGCCGATAGTCGTTTCGAAATGGGACCGCGCATCTACTCTCGCGGCGATCCCGACCCAGCTATTGAAAGCGCCGCACACAACCTTGAGGGTCAGTTTATCCTCGGAGGTCAGGAACATTTCTACCTAGAGTCCCAAGCTGCGCTGGCCCTGCCGCAAGAAGACGGCGATATGGTGGTCCATTCCTCGACCCAACACCCGACCGAAATCCAGCACAAAGTCGCCCATGCTCTTGGCCTGCCGATGCATGGTGTCAGAGTGGAAACCCGCCGAATGGGTGGCGGTTTCGGCGGCAAGGAAAGCCAAGGCAATGCGCTCGCCATCGCCTGTGCGTTGATCGCGGCCAAAACCGGGCGTCCCGCAAAGATGGTCTACGACCGCGATGACGATATGATCATCACCGGCAAACGCCACGACTTTCGCATCGACTATCGTGTGGGAACCGATGTCGATGGCCGCATTCTGGGCATCGATTTTACGCAATATGCGCGATGCGGCTGGGCCCAGGACCTGTCTCTTCCGGTGGCCGATCGCGCCATGCTGCATGCCGATAACGCCTACTGGCTGCCGCATGTGCGCATCACCTCGCACCGGTTGAAAACCAATACTCAAAGCGCAACGGCTTTCCGCGGCTTCGGCGGCCCCCAAGGCATGGCGGGGATCGAAAGAGTGATGGATCATATCGCCCATGTCATCGGGGAAGATCCGCTCGAAATCAGACGGCGCAACTACTACACAGAGACAGACAGACTGCGCGCACCCCGTGGGGTCACGCCGCATATCCACCCGCATCTGACAAAGACCGACGCGGATTTGACCTCACGCGGGGCTGAAAGCTCTGCCGTTCCGCAAGACGACCCTGTTTTCGTGCGCGACAGCACTGCGCAAAAGACACCCTATCACATGCCGGTCGAAGATTTCATCCTACACGGGCTGACCGACCGGCTCGTTCAAAGCTGCGACTACGATGCCCGTCGCCGCGCCATTGCAGCGTGGAATGCGGAAAACCAAATCCTGAAGAAAGGACTGTCGCTGACGCCGGTAAAATTCGGCATTTCATTCACCCTCACCCATCTCAATCAAGCCGGCGCTTTGGTCCATGTCTACCAGGATGGCTCAATCCGCATGAACCACGGCGGAACCGAGATGGGCCAGGGACTTTTCCAGAAGGTGGCCCAGGTCGCCGCAGAACGCTTTGGGGTGCCACTCGACCAGGTCAAGATCACCGCAACCGACACCGCAAAGGTGCCCAATACCTCGGCAACGGCAGCCTCTTCGGGTTCAGACTTGAACGGTATGGCGGTTAGGATCGCCTGCGACACGATCCGAGACCGCATGGCAGCACATCTGGCAGAAGAGTATCAGATCGACCCGTCTGAGCTGCGCTTTAAAGACGGCCAGGTCGCGCTCGCGGGCGATGTCATCAGCTTCTCCGAAGCCGCGCAACGCTGCTATACCGGCCGGATCAGCCTCAGCGCGACCGGGTACTACCGCACGCCCAAAATCGAATGGAACCGCATTCAGGGGCGCGGGCGGCCGTTCTTTTACTTCGCTTACGGGGCGGCTTGTTCAGAGGTTATTCTCGACACGCTCACAGGGGAAAACAAAATCCTCCGCACCGATATTTTGCATGACTGCGGCGCTTCATTGAACCCAGCGCTGGACAAAGGGCAGATTGAAGGGGGCTTTGTCCAAGGAGCTGGCTGGCTTACCATGGAAGAACTGGTCTGGGATGATCGCGGACGGCTTAAGACGCATGCACCCTCAACCTATAAGATCCCGGCCTGTTCGGATCGGCCTCGCATCTTCAATGTCGATCTGTGGGATGGCGAGAATGCCGAGGACACGATCCATCGCTCCAAAGCTGTAGGAGAGCCCCCATTCATGCTGGGGATTTCGGTCTTCTCGGCGCTGCAGCAGGCGGTTGCAACTTGTGGTCCGCACTACCCCGATCTCCACGCGCCAGCCACGCCCGAACAGCTGCTTTGGGCCATCGATCGCGCGCGGGGCGTCTCATGAGCGTTGATCTCTCATCTCTGCAAGAGGCGGTCACCTCCCATGCGAGCGTGACCCGGGTCGTTATCGCCGCCACCCGGGGCTCTGTCCCGCGCGAGCCTGGAGCCTCGATGCTGGTTTGGCGAGATGGGCAATCGGGCACCATCGGTGGCGGGGCATTGGAATTGGCTGCGAGCGATGCGGCCCGTCGGCAGTTGAATGAAGGGGTCCCGGTCCAGGTTTCCAACCATGCGCTTGGCCCTGGTCTCGGCCAGTGCTGCGGTGGCAGTGTTACCTTGGTGAGCGAGGTCTGGGACCAAGCGAGGCTAGAGGCCGTCGGCCGCTCTCCTCTCGCGGTGACGCGTCGTGTTGCGGGGAATGTCAAGGAGCCTTTCCAGTTCCGCGCCAAGCGAAAGGCTGCCCGCGGAGAGGGTCGTGCAGTGAGCTTCAGCTATAACCAAGGCTGGCTAATGGAACCGGTTCAACAGACGAGCCGTGCGCTCTGGATCCATGGCGCAGGCCATGTGGGGCGAGCAATCGTCTCGGTGCTCTCGCCGTTGCCAGAACTTGAGATCATCTGGACAGATACCAGCGCAGTCCGTTTCCCCTCAAACGTCCCATTGGGCGTCACGACGCTCCCTGCCGCCAATCCTGCGCAGCTGGTCTCACACGCCCCACGACACGCAGACCATCTGATCTTGACTTATTCCCATGCGCTCGACTTCAACCTCTGCGACGCCCTTTTGCGCCACAGTTTTGCCAGCGCAGGGTTGATCGGCTCAGCCACAAAATGGGCACGGTTTCGTAAACGGCTAGGAGCACTGGGGCATGGGCCTGATGCAATAGCGCGGATCACCTGCCCCATCGGCGATCCAAGTCTCGGAAAGTCACCGCAACAGATCGCTATCGGCGTGGCGCATGCATTGCTGCAACCCGCCCGCCAGACCGTCCAAGTACCGCAGAGCCACCAGGATTTCGCATGACGCCTCCACTGCTGCGCCTTTCCGGTCTGACCAAATCCTATCCGCGTGTTTTGGCCAATGATGATATCTCTTTCGTCATTCAGCCCGGAGAGATCCATGCGCTTTTGGGCGAAAACGGCGCCGGGAAGTCCACCCTTGTGAAAGCCATCTATGGGCTGATCAAACCCGATGCGGGCAGCATGGAACTGATGGGCGCCCCGTTCGCCCCAGCCGAACCCCGCGCCGCCCGAGCTGCGGGCGTCGCCATGGTGTTTCAACATTTCTCGCTCTTTGAGGCGCTGAGTGTCGCTGAGAATGTGAGCCTGGGGATGGAAGACCCGCCGCCACAACGCAAGTTGGCAGAGCGGATCCGAGACGTCAGCCAAACCTATGGCCTGCCACTCGAACCGGACCGTTTGGTGGGTGATCTCTCTGCCGGTCAGCGTCAACGGGTCGAGATCATCCGCTGCTTGCTGCAAAACCCCAAGCTCTTGATCATGGACGAGCCGACCTCGGTCCTGACCCCACAAGAGGTGGAAACACTCTTCACCACGTTGCGGAAACTGTCTGCAGAGGGCACCGCAATCCTCTATATCTCTCATAAACTTGATGAAATCCGACGCCTTTGCGATGCTGCTACGATCCTGCGCCACGGCCGGGTTGTGGGCGATTGCGTGCCCGCAGAGAAAAGCGCGCGCGAAATGGCCGAGATGATGGTGGGCGCGACACTGACAGCTCCTGAACGTCAGCGCACCGATGCAGGCGCGGTAATGCTTGAGGCCCGTGCGCTGTCTCTGCCTTCGGCAAGTCAGTTTGGGACCGCACTCCAAGAGGTTTCCCTTTCTGTGAGGGCGGGAGAAATCTTGGGGATCGGCGGCGTTGCGGGCAATGGCCAGGACGAGTTGATGGCGGTTTTGACCGGCGAGGTCGCCGCGCCCGCGGCCACGCTTTACCTGGGCAATCAAGATATCGGAACACTCGGGCCAACCAAGCGCCGTCGTCTGGGCCTGCGCACCGCGCCCGAAGAACGTTTGGGCCATGCCGCCGCGCCTGATTTGAGCCTGACAGAAAACACCTTGCTCACCTCAGGACAGGCAGAGGGTGTGCAGTCTCACGGCTTCGTTCATTGGCGCGCAGCACGGAGCATTGCCGAAGAAATCATCGACAGATTTGATGTGCGCACTCCAGGGCCTTGGGTCGCTGCCCGCGCGCTCTCGGGTGGTAACTTGCAAAAATTCGTTGTCGGACGCGAGGTCGTGCGCGCACCGCCGGTCTTTGTGGTCAACCAACCGACCTGGGGTGTCGATGCTGCTGCCGCGGCCACGATCCGACAATCGATTTTGACACTCGCGGCGAATGGATCGGCCGTCGTGGTGGTGAGCCAAGACCTCGATGAGCTGCTTGAGGTGGCGACATGGTTTGCCGCAATGTATG
>JBCDGN010000080.1:0-17776 GCA_038751255.1 Pseudomonadota bacterium | reverse complement strand
GCCTTCTCGACCGCCTCATTTGCAGCGATCTGCGCTTCTTCGGTGTCCTTTTTCGACTGTATGCGGGTCTCGCTCAGAGTGCGTTCCTGCATGATCCGCGCTTTTTCGATCTGCTCAGTGGTCGCAATCTCGGCGTTGTCGACGATCTGCTGGCGGGCGATTTCCTCTTCACGAACTTCGCGTTCCGACAGGATCCGCGCCTTAGAGATCTGCTTGTCGTTCTCAATCCGCGCGGTCTCTATCGCTTCATTGGCCGAAATCGTGGCATGCTCTGCCTCGGTCTCGCGTTCGGCGCGCTCTCGTGCCAAGATCGCACGCTGCTGCGCACGGCGAAATTCGATGTCTTGTTCCTGCGCAAGCCGGGCCTCTTCGCTTTCGCGCTCGATATCGAGCGCCTGCTTTTCGGCTTCAAGATTGCGCGTCCGGATCAGGATCGCGGTTTCCTGTTCGATATCGTTGCGCAACTTCCGGCGGGTCTCAATCGCCTCAATGACTGCGGTCAGACCTTCGGCGTCGAACTGGTTGGACGGGTTGAAGAACTCCAGATCGGTCTGATCGATATCGGTGATCGCAACGGTCTCCAATTCCAGCCCGTTGGTCTCCAGCCCACGCTGGGCGATTTCCCGCACCCGGTCGACAAAGGCGCTGCGTGCTTCATGGAGTTCGGCAAGCGTCATTCCCGCCACAACGGTGCGCATGGCGGAGATAAATTTGCCTTCCAGAAGCTTATGGATGCTTTCGGGCTGGAGGGTGCGCCGCCCGAGCGTTGAGGCCGCAAGCGAGACCGCGGCCTTGGTCTGTTCGACGCGGACGAAGAATTCTGCTTCCACGTCGATGCGCATCCGATCTTTGGTGATCAGCGCGTCTTCGTTTTTCCGCGACACGCTAAGATCGATGGAGTTCATATTGACCGGTGTGATGTCGTTGACGATCGGCCATACAAAGGCCCCGCCATCGATCACCACGCGTTCGCCCATAAAGCCCGTGCGCACAAAGGCGATCTCTTTGGTGGAGCGGCGGTAAAGCCAATTCATCAGCCAATAGAGGATGAAAACGACGATGACGGCGACGATCAACCATAGGATCAGTTGCCCGATAATTTGACCGGTCATGGCTGCCCTCCTGCGGGATTGAGCTTTGCGCTAGATTTGAACGTTTTGATTTGATCGGTGATGGCGCGTTCGGTCGGCAAACGTTCCATCGAGGAGGCTCCGTAAAAGCCTTGGCAGTCCTTGGTCCGCGCCAGCACATAAGCTGCGTCGTCCGGAGCGGATACCGGACCGCCATGGACCAGGACGATCACATCGGGTTTCACCGAACGGGCGGCTGCGGCGCAGTCATCGACAACATCGATAGACTGATCGAGCGTCAGCGCGGTCTCGGCGCCAATGCTGCCGCCGGTGGTGAGGCCAAGATGGACAACAACGATATCTGCACCCGCTTGGGCCATGGCGCGGGCATCGTCGGTATCAAACACATAGGGCGTGGTCAGTAGGTCCCGCTCGTGCGCCGCGGCGATCATGTCCACCTCTTGGGCGTAGGACATGCCGGTTTCTTCCAGATTGGCGCGGAAGGTGCCATCGATCAAACCCACGGTGGGGAAATTTTGCACACCCGCGAAGCCTGCGGCCTTCACCTCATCAAGAAAGCGGCCCATCACCCGGAAAGGATCGGTGGCGCAAACCCCTGCCAGCACCGGGGTGTGGCTTACGACCGGCAGCACCTCTCCGGCCATTTCCATCACGATCGCGTTGGCGTCTCCATAGGGCATCAGACCGGCGAGCGATCCGCGTCCTGCCATCCGGTAGCGTCCCGAATTATAGATCACGATCAGATCGATCCCGCCAGCTTCTTCGCATTTGGCCGAAAGCCCCGTGCCCGCGCCGCCGCCGATGATCGGGATGCCTTCTGCCAGGCGGGACCGCAGATCTGAGAGGATATCGCTTCGAGATTTGGTCACGTTTACGCTCCTACGGCTTTGGCAAGGCTCACCGGATTGAAAGAGGTGAAGGTTTTTGTCGCCAGATCGGCAAATTCGGGATCGTTGATGTGGTGGGGCACGCGCACAAGCTGTCGGTTCGCCGTCTGATTGACGGTTTCTTCGAGGCTGCGGAAAAGCGCGTCATTGGCCTGAGGGTCCCAGAAAGGCTGACCGGGGGCGTCCAGTGCCGAGACCCCGCCCTCGGGCAGAAAGAACCGCACCGGCGCGCGCATCTGATTGAGCCTTTCGCCGATAAACGCGCCAATCGCGCGACACTCGTCCGGCGTGGTGCGCATCAATGTGATCTGCGGGTTGTGCTCGTAGAATTTGCGCCCCTTGTAGCGTTCGGGCACGGTGTCGGGGGCGCGGAAATTGACCATGTCGAGCGCGCCGCAGGCCCCCACATAGGGCAGTTGCATGCGGATCACCGCGCCCAACCGGTCCGTGTTCGCGGCAAAGACGCCGCCCGCCACATAGTCGCAGACATCCGTTGTTGTAATGTCGAGCACCGCCGTCAGGCGCCCCTGGTCAATCAGAGATTCCAAGCAGCGATTGCCGATCCCGGTGGCGTGGAAGACGAAACACTCATAGCGGTCCTCCAGCAAGGCCATGGCCTGGTTCACGCAAGTTGTGGTGACACCAAACATCGATAGCCCGACCGAGGGTCTTGTATCGGGGATGGCCTTTTCTTTCCGACGGGCCAGCACCATCCCGGCCATGGCGCCTGCGGCGTTGGTCAGAACATCGCGGGTGATGCCGTTCAGACCCGAGACATCGGCGACCGAATGCATCATGGTCATGTCGCTTGGGCCGACATAGGCGCTGACATCACCGGAAGCCACGGTCGAGACCAAGAGTTTGGGCACGCCCAGGGCCGCTTCGCGAAATCCACCGGCGAGCATCGCGGTGCCGCCCGATCCGCCCGCACCGATCAGCCCGGCGACATCCTGGCGCGCTTTGACCCAACGTTGGAAGGCCACCGCCATGCCCGCTGTCGCAGTGGCGCGATCACCGGTGAATACCGCCGCGCTGCCTCTGGGATGATAAAGCGCCACCGCGTTTGGGGTCACATCGCCACCCGCGCGCGTGCCCGACGTCGAGAGATCGACAACTTGAACCCGCAATCCCTCGGCCCTGATCCGTTCGCGCATGTACTCCAACTCGCGCCGCTTGGTATCGAGCGTGCCGCAGACATAGACCACGCCCCCGCTTTTCGCAGCACTCGCCCGAGAAGCACTGGCCCGCGCCGCTTCTAGAGGGGTGACCGGTGTGATGGTCACTGCGGCGTCTTGGATCTGTCGGGCTGGAATGGGCTGTGACCACCGTGTCGGGATCTTCGGATTGCTCACATAGATGCGCGTCAGCTCTTGCGTGCCTTGGGCCACCCGTTTGTCAGACCCATCTTGTGCCACATCGTCAGGCGTTTCGTCATGGGCGTGGCGCCCGACACCCAACAGCGCCTGCTGCAGATCTTTGTCAGCCGCCAACACTGCGGCATCCATCACCCGATTGATCCGGCCATTGACCATGATCGCCACATTCGCCGCGACCGAACAGGCCACACCGATGTTCTGCTCAATAACGAGGACATCGATATCGCCCTCTTCACCGAGCCGGACCAGCATCTCGGCCACCTGGTTGACGATCACCGGGGCGAGCCCTTCGGTCGGCTCATCCATGACCAGAAGGCGCGGGTTCAACAGGAGCGCCCGCCCAATCGCCAACATTTGCTGTTCACCGCCCGACAGCGCGCCGCCGCCATTGCTGCGCCGTTCGGCCAAACGAGGAAAGACCGAATAGATGCGGTCGACGGTCCAGGCCCCGCCTTTGCGTTCGACCAGCCTTAGATGTTCGTCCACCGAAAGCGATTTCCACAAGCGGCGCCCTTGCGGGACATAGCCGATGCCGCCGCGGGCGATCTCTCCGGGCCCGAGGCCGATCAGCGATTTACCCCCAAAGCTGATCGACCCCGAGGCAGCCTTTTCCAGCCCCATGATGGTCTTACACAGAGTGGTCTTGCCCATGCCGTTGCGCCCAACAACGGACAACACACCGGCAGACAGTGTGAGATCGACGCCCTGCAACGCATGCGACTGCCCGTAATAGACGTGCAGATTGCGCACTTCGAGGATGGGAGATGCGCGCCCCTCAGCCATCGTCGCCCCCGAGATAGAGCGCTTGAACCTCGGGATCGTTCTCGATCTCTTCGGGCAGGCCTTCCTTAAAAATGCGCCCGTTATGCATCATGGTGACAGATTCCGCGACGCGCAGCGCCACGTCCATGTCGTGCTCAATGATCACAAAACCAAGATGCGAGGGCAGCGACGTGAGGATCTCCACCAGTTCGCGCCGCTCAGTCGGGGACAGACCCGCTGCAGGTTCGTCAAAAAGCACCAAACGCGGCGCACCAGACAGCGCCATGGCGATCTCTAGTTGCCGTTGTTGCCCATAGGACAGAACCGAGACCGAGGTGTCGCGATCATCGCTCAGATGCACCAGCTCGACGAGTTCTTCCGCCGCGGCGACCAGGGCATCGCTTTTGCGCGCCCGCAGGAACGAAAACCGGCCCCGCGACACGCCCAGACAGGCCAGATAGACATTGTCGAACACCGACAGGTTGCTGAAAAGCAATGAGATTTGATAAGTGCGGCGCAGGCCGCGACGGATGCGTTCTTGTGCGGGGAAACGGGTCACATCCTCGCCAAAGAAACGGATCATACCGTCGCTCGGGGGGAAGTCTCCGGTGATGCAATTGAACAATGTTGTCTTGCCCGCACCGTTGGAACCAAGCACCGCCCGACGCTCTCCGGGGCGAACGCTCATGGTGACATCGCTGATCGCGGCGAGCGAGCCGAAGCGCTTGGACATCGTCGTCAGCTCTAGGGCGTTTTCATTGGCGGTGTTGAGGGTCGCGCTCATCGGTCATCACCGATCCGGCTGGTCAGCGGGTCTTGCGCACGCCACTCCATCAGGCGTTTCCAAAGCCCCAAAAGGCCATCGGGAGAGAAATAGACGATCAGCAAAAAGCCCAGGCCGATCAGCAGCTGGAAGCGATCTCCAGACAGGCCTAGCACAACCAGCACATCAATGGCGAAAGTTTCCAGCAGCACAAAGAGGAACGCGCCGATAAAGGCGCCCGCTGGATGGGCGAGCCCGCCGACGACCGCGATTACAAGAATGTCGATTGCAGGCGAGATCCCGACGGTGCCGGGAGAGATCTGCGCCGATTGCCATGTCAGTAGGATGCCGCCGAGACCTGCAATCACCGCTGCCACGGAATAGGCGGCGACCCGGTGCGCGACCACATTGAACCCCAGTGCCGCCATGCGCCTGGGATTGTCCCGGACCCCTTGCAGCGCCAGGCCAAAGGGTGCGCGCGAGAGATAAAGTACAAAGCCGTAGCTGAGCGCGGCCCAGAATAGGCAAAGGTAGTAAAACGCTGCGGGTTGACGCCAATCCACCCCGAAAAGCCGGGGCGGCATCACGCCATTGAAGCCAGAATATCCGTTGAAAATATCGTAATTTTGACGGGTGAAATAGAAAAACGCGGCCGCAATCGCCAGCGTGATCATGATCGGGTAGATGCCCTCAGTTCGGACAGCGAGCCATCCGACCGCGGTCGCAAAAAGACAGGCGATGATCAAGGAGAGCGGGATCGACACAAACCAGGGCCAGCCCTGGCTGATGGTGGTGACGGCGCTGTCGCCGAAAATCGCCATCATATAGCCCGCCACCCCGGCGATGGTCATCTGCACCAGGCTGACCATGCCGCCATAGCCGGCGAGCAGCATCAAGCTGAGGGCGATCATGCCGAGAATGAAGCTCCAAGCAAAGACCTGAGACAGCACGAAGCTGCTCGCAAAAGACGGCAGGATCAGGAGGATGATGCCAACGGCCCAATAGACCGGCGGCACGCGTTCAATCCAGCTTTTGCGCCGGTCCGCCAGTTCTTCGAGCGATTGGAATTGGATATCTGCCATGATCTAGCGCGCGCCCAGAAGGCCTTGCGGGCGAAAGGCCAGCACCACGACCATGATCACAAAGGTCAACACCACCGCGTATGTGGGGAAATAGACCGAGCCGAATTGCTCAGCGAGGCCCACGATCAATGCCCCGATCGCTGCGCCGGGGATCGATCCCATGCCGCCGACGATCACCACGACAAGCGAGGCGAGAAGAAAGCGGATGTCTTCTCCAGGGGCGAGCGATTGAAATGTCCCGCCGACAACGCCCGCAACGCCTGCAAGTCCCGCGCCGAAAGCGAAGACGCCCAAGAAAACCAGTTGGATGCGTGCACCTGTGGCCGACAGCATATCCCGGTCATCGACCCCTGCGCGGACCAGCATACCCACGCGGGTGCGGTTCAGCACCAGCCACATAGCAACACCGACGACTACCGCCGCAGCGAAGATGACGATCCGCACCATCGGGTATTTCAGATACACAAGATCGCCCGATCGCCGGACGGAGGTCACAAAGAAAGTCTCTAGCGGGCCTGAGAGCCAGGAAGGCGTGGCGATGTTGTAAAAATCACCGCCAAAAACCCAAAGCATCAAATCCGCCAAAACGATGGAGATGCCGATGGTCACAAGGGTCTGGCGCAGATCCTGACCTTCCATCCGGCGAAAGACGATTAGCTGTAGTGCCACGCCAAAAAGGCCGACCACCACAAAAGCGGCCACGAAGGACAACAGCCACAATCCGGTCCAAGCGGCGAAGAAGTAGCCGACATAGCCGCCTAGTAGATACAATGATCCGTGTGCTAAGTTGACGTTCCGCATCAGCCCGAAGATCAGCGTGAAGCCGCTGGCAACGAGGAAATAGAGCCCGCCCAACGTGATCCCGTTGAAAAGCGCACTGAGGAAGATTTTTTTCCGACCGATCAGATCGACGAGCCATTCTGGCCAGATCGCGAAAATCATCCAGATGAGGATCAGGGCGAGGGCAGCCAGGATCGCGGCCCACCAGGGATGTGCGTTCGCAAAGCGCTTCACAGCACGTGGGCATGCGCCTGACGGCGATGACATGCTCCCCAAGATTTGGCCTGGTACACCGGCCTTCCTCCCCATTCCGACACGATCGGGTGAGAGAAGGGTAGATCAGGTCATGCCGTGGCGGCGTATCGCTCAGTCTCTTCCGGTATCATACCATCGCAAAAGAAGCGTTGGCATCGATCGCAACGCGCCGATACTCAGATGGGGCAATGCCGACATTGGACGAAAAGAAGCGAGTGAAACTCGCTTGTGAAGAGAACCCCAAATCATAGGCAATCTCGGTCACTGTCTTATCGGTTCCCGTAAGCACCTCTATCGCGTGCTCTGTCCTAAGGGTGTTGAGGTAGATATTGGGGGACACCCCCACATGCTTTTTAAAGAGCTTGAAGAAATGCGGGCGCGATAGACCCACCTCGCGCGCGAGCCCCTCCATCGCGATATCCGCGCTGAGATTGTCGCGCATCAATTGCAATGAGCGGCGCACGCGAAAATCTGAGAACCTTCGCCGGGCTTCGTGGAGAAGCGTTGAGCGGCAGCTATCCCGCCATGTCAGATTAAAGCATGTCGCGGTGACATCATACAGTACTTCGTTGAAATCACTGCGCTCTTCTTCCGCCAAGATAATCGATACAAGTCTGCGGACCAATTTAACGGTGTCTTCAGTGAGAACCAGTTTGTTGCTACCGAATTGCAGTGCGTATTCGGCGGAGCGTGAGTTTTCAAGAAACCAGATCGGCTTGATGTAAAGAACCAAGCAGAGGCTCACTCCACCTTCCGGCACTTTGTATCGGTGCAATTGCCAGGGACTTACTGCGGCGGCGGTGGTTGGCGTAACGGGCACGGGCTCTTCGTCGATGATCGCGACCGCATCTTCGCCTCCGACGGAGAAGATCAAGTGACCTTCTCGATGCGCATGCGTGATGATTTCGCGATCCAAGCGGTACAAAGCAGCACGCCCGAAGGCACCGTGGCAAACGGCTACGGCATTGCTCATATTATGTCCTCCCTCGCTCAATCTGCGTCATAAACACCTATTGAACTTGGCCGAGAGTATTCGCCGCCACACTAAACGGATCAACCGTTGTGGAAAAAATTTGAGACTTTCGGTAACGTCTTAACCGTCTTCGGGATTGGTCAGGGCGCGGTGTAGGCGGTTTTGACGACGGTGTGGAACTCTTTCGCGTAGCTGCCTTGCTCACGCGGGCCATAGCTTGATTTCTTTCGTCCCCCAAAGGGAACATGATAGTCGACGCCCGCTGTCGGCAGATTGACCATGACCATACCTGCTTGAGATTTTCTTTTGAAATCAGTGGCGTATTTCAAACTTGTGGTGCAAATTCCGGCCGAAAGACCGAACTCGGTATCATTTGCGATATCGAGCGCTTCGTCATAGTCGCGCACGCGAATGACTGAAGCGACCGGCCCAAAGACCTCTTCTTTGTTGATCCGCATGTTGCGATCGGTGTCGGTAATCAGGGCGGGAGATAAGAAATACCCACGGGTCTCACGGCGCAGCGTTTCGCCGCCACATCTCAGATTTCCGCCCTGAGATCTGGCGATTTCGATGTACCGCGTGTCCTGAGACAACTGATTCTCATCCACAACCGGTCCGATTTGAGTGCCGCTTTTGAGGGCGTCATCCACGACTAATCCGCGCATTTTTTCCGCAAGGCGTTCCACAAAGGCGCCGTGGATCCCTTCGGTGACGATCAAGCGCGAAGACGCAGTGCAGCGTTGCCCGGTGGAGAAAAAAGCGCCGTTCAGAGCACTATCGACTGCGACGTCCAGATCAGCGTCATCAAGCACCACCAATGGATTTTTGCCCCCCATTTCCAATTGCAGCCGGCGCATATGGACCAAACTGCTCTCAGCGATGCGTGCACCGGTTCCAACCGAACCGGTAAAACTGATAGCATCCACGTCAGGGGACTCGACTATTGTCTGGCCCACCACAGAGCCACGCCCAATCACCAAATTGAGCACGCCGTCAGGCAGACCCGCGCGATGAAGGATATCTACGATCTCCCAAGCGCAACCTGGGACCAATTCCGCGGGTTTAAAAACAACAGTGTTGCCGTAGCAAATCGCTGGCGCGATTTTCCATACCGGGATCGCAATGGGGAAATTCCAAGGTGTGATCAGGCCGACAACGCCAAGCGGTTCACGTGTGATCTCAACCCCGATCCCTGGCCGCACAGACGGCAAAACCTCACCGGAAAGCCGCAGAGCTTCGCCGGCGAAAAAGTGAAAGATTTGTGCCGCGCGGATGGTCTCGGCGACGCCTTCGGCGCGAATTTTGCCTTCTTCGCGACTCAGCAGTTCTCCGATCTCATCCTTCCGCGCCAGGATTTCGTCACCGGTCTTCTTTAGAATGTCATGCCGCTGCTGGACGCCAGAAAGCGACCAGGTGGCGAAGGCGTCTTTTGCGGCGGCGATTGCGGATTGGGTCTCGCTCACCCCTGCTTGAGCATAGTGGTCGATAACGTCGTCGAGGTTGGACGGGTTGATATTGGGGCGTGTGTCAGTGGTCTCAACTCGCTGACCGGCGATGAACAAAGGACGCATGGACCTTCCTAATGCACAGGATGTGAATGATGAATAAGAGCAGTAAATTGTCCCAAGACGGATGGTGTCAGAACCTGTGCGAGACGCTGAGACATAAGCGCCACAACGATCTCGTCCGGACGGAACCCCGCGGTTCTGAAATCGCCCGAAAGCGGAAGTTTGCTAAGAAGGCGTTCAAGACCATCAGACACGCTCAGGGTTGATGGTATCTCCAAGGCGTTCTTCAATTTGGCATCATTTGGAAGGGGGCCAACCGCCTCGTAGGCGGCCACAAGACGCGGCAACAGCAATCGGCACAAAGTCACCGCGTCGCCAGTTTTGTCAGTGCTATACTCGCGCGCAAACTGCTCGAGCGTGCTGACACCTTGCTCGGCCGCGAGAGCCGCATTCAGAGCTCCAGCCATCAATTCGCGGCGCTGGTCTGGAGAGCCCTGATCGTCGACCACAGGAAACACATTCTTAGCAATGCGGGCCAATCCGTCCAGCGCCACACCCGAAGAGGGCGGATGATAGGCGGGTCCGATCAGTGCCTCGACACAGCGTGTGATCGCCACAACCGCGCCCCGCGCGACATCTTCCGAGGATGAGCCCATCGTCAGAGTTGGATCACAGATTGTCAAAACGCGTGGGGCGTCACGGCGGTTGCGCGCGATGTTTCCAGGGCTTCTCTGACCTTGCAAGATACCAAGAGGCAGCCCCAATGTGGTTGGGATCAAGACAAGCAATGGATCGCTTTGTCGGGGCTCAGTGGTTTGGCTGAGGGTACTTAGGAGGTTGATCGCCGCAGCAAGAACGCGATGAGCCCCAAGTGCGACGATACTGTCTGGCGGTGGAACTTTCTGCCAAGGTCTGGGAAGAACATCGGCTTCAATCGACGCGACATCCAAGAATGCCACTTCGCGCCGTGGCGGAATGCCCGAGAGCAGCCGCTCCATGGAAACTGTGTCCCGCGAAGCGGTGTCATGAACAACCACGGGGCGCCTGGCGTTTTCCCTCGCGAATTCAGCGTAAAGCGCCTCTTCGAGCACATGGTCTGCAAAATGCACCCAGGCTTGATAATTTATGAAGGTCATGGCGCGATCAACCGCAAGCGAGATGTGGGGAAGCGATGCAGAGGCACTGCTCCCCCCCGCTCAGCGTCCTGACATTAGTAGGACGTTTTGCACTCTGGGTTGTCGCGGCTCGGAAGGCCCAAGTTTATGAACGCGTCTTTATCCATTCCCAGGGTCTGAGGCACGGCATCGACGATCGACACAAGCTGGGTGGCGAGCGATCCGTCTTCGAGCTCAACAACTTCCGACACGAAGTTGCGGGCAACCGCTTGACGGTTTTCATCCAGCGAGATTGGTCCGGTTGGGGATGCCAGCGTCAGATTGGTCAGACACTCACGGAAACCGGCTTGGTCATCGCCGAGATCGCCACCGACCGTATCTAAGCATTGCAGTGCCGCTTTGGTACCGTTGTAATAGGCCGTCGCCAGCAAAGAGGGGCTTGGGAAGCGCTCTTCCGGTGGGAAGGTGTCTTGGTAGGATTTCACATAGGCGCGCCATGTAGGATCATCCCATGTGTCGGCCTGCGGACCGGCTGCGGGCGTGCCGATCAGTGCCGCCTTTGCTTCCCCCTTAGAATTCAAGACGGTCGGGTCCACCATGATCGATCCGCCGATCAAATTCGCGTCGCCGCCTGCTTGTTGATACTGATTGAGGAAATTGACAGCGTCACCCCCGCCGAGGCCCAGGTAAATCGCATCAACGTCATCCGGCAGGGCTGCGATGATCGATCCGAAATCCTTCGTCCCCAGAGGCACCCATAGGCGCTCGGTGACTTCGCCTCCTGCAGAGCAGAATTCGGTCACCAGACCCATTACCTGGGTGTAGATGAACGAGTAATCCTCGCCGACCGTGGCGATATATTCATATCCCTTGTCATTATAAAGGTAGTTGCCCAACCCGGCCGACCACTGCGCGCCGTCGGTGCTGAAGCGGAAAAAATTGTCAGACGGGGTCACGAAGGTGGTTTCCATGGCGGCCGAGCTGCCGTTGAGGAAGGTCACCTGGGGCTGGGTTTTGGAATAGTCCCGGATCGCGATGCCCTCGGATCCAGAGAGTGGGCCGACAACGATGTCCACACCATCCTGCTCTACCAGTTTGCGCGCGCCACGCACCGCGCTGTCGGGTGTCGTATCGGTGGAGGCGATGATCAGTTCGATTTCTTCGCCGCCAGCTTGGTTGCCTGCCTCGGCCAAGGCAGTTCTCACCCCGCGCACACCATCTTCGCCCAGTGCGGTATAGGTGCCTTCCAACGTGGCCAACACACCGATTTTGATCGGGTCGGCATTGGCAGAGCCTGCGCAGGCAAGAACGAGAGCTGCAACTGATGTTGTTAGGTTAAAGTGTTTCATAGGACCTCCCTGGGCGGTTCTGAGGCAGCCGTTGTCGCACCTCACCGCACTGTGATCTTTTGTCGGGGAAGCAAGCGCCTGGGCATATCCCGGAGCGTTTCCACCCATAGCGCGCAGTCTCTTTTTCGTGGTTGGTTGACGCTTTCGGTGCAGCCTTTGGATGACACGCCTCTCAGAAGTGTCCTGAGCTGAGAGACACCTCGCCAAGCGCATCGCCTCTGTCGTGAGGCCTTCATAGAAATTTGGCACCGCTGACAAACCCAGCAGTGTTTGCAGGCATTGGGCACTGTCGATCTAACACTAGGGCGCCAGTGTGAAGGGACGTCACGCCCGGTGAAGCCGATCCTAAGTCAGTTCAGGATGGCACCAAAAGCAGATCAGGCGGCGGACGAAGGGCTGACAACCTGCGGTCGCGGTCTAACGAGCACGCACCAAGCGAATGTAAGGTCCGTTGATATTTCAGTATATTTTTAGGTCTGTTTGCATGGCTTTGCACCCTTTGTTCCGCCCTCTTCTGGCACTTGTAATCGCGAAGTCGGGGTTCGCTTTGGGTCCAACCAAAAAACACATACGGGCGCGTTAAAGCTCTCCTCCACCGATGATCAGTTTCCGTCGATGGCTGACAAATCGCGCAGTGATGAATCTATCCACAGGTAATCGTAACTGCTCTGTAACGAAACGCGTGACAGCGAGCGATGAGAGCGCTATCGCCTTGCGTGATGGACGACGCACGCATCTATGATCTGGTAGAAACCGCAGACCGGTCGTTGTCAGAGGTGACATGGCTGAGGGTTGGCGGGCCCGCCGAGCTTTTTGTGCAAGCGGGGGATCTGGCTGCGCTCTTGGTCGCCCTCCGTGGATTGCCTGAAAACATGTCGGTTTTTCCGCTTGGTGCGGGCTCTAATCTGATCGTTCGGGAAGGGGGAATCCGAGGAGCAGTGGTCAAGCTTGGGCGAGGCTTCATGTCTTGCGAGTGCGACGGTGGGCTGGTCACCGCGGGGGCCGCGCTCCCTGATTCGGTTCTTGCCCGCCGGGCTGCTGTTGCGGGACATGATCTTGCGTTCTTGCGCACGATCCCTGGCACTGTGGGCGGCGCGGTCCGAATGAATGCGGGATGCTACGGGTCATATGTCGCAGATGTGCTTGAAGCCGTTCAGGTGGTGCATCGCGATGGCAGCGTCGAGGAACTGCCCGCAGAGGTGCTGGGATTTGCTTATCGGTCCTCTGATTTGCCGCCAGACACCATTATCACCGCCGCGCAATTTCGCGTTCCGCTTGCCGATCCAGATGAGCTGAATGCGCGGATGGACGCGCAGGTCGCGAAACGCGATGCGACGCAACCTGTCAAGGATCGCACCGCGGGCTCGACCTTCCGCAACCCGGCCGGGTTTTCCTCGACCGGTCGCGACGATGACATCCATGATTTGAAGGCCTGGAAGCTGATTGAGGATGCCGGCCTGCGCGGCGCGCGCCAGGGCGGGGCGATGATGTCAGAAAAGCACGCCAACTTTTTGGTGAACACCGGTGGTGCTTCGGCGTCGGATTTAGAGAGCCTTGGTGAGACGGTGCGCAAAAAAGTCTATGAAAAGACCGGTATCCAGCTAGAATGGGAAATCATGCGGGTGGGCGAGCCTTAAGCTGGCGTTAACGCCTCGCTGTATGAGATCAATCGCGACCGGGTCAACCCGGCGCACTAGAGCAGTCGCGGGGCCAACATGCCCCCAAAACTATGAGGCAGGGGATGTCGCTTCAGACAGACCCATTGGTAGCCCTTCTGATGGGCGGGCCGTCGGCGGAGCGTGACGTATCGCTTTCGTCTGGTCGAGAATGCGCCGCCGCGCTGCGGGAGGCGGGGTTTCGTGTGTCCGAAATCGACGCCAATGTAGATTTGCCCGAACAGCTCACTGCGCTGGGCCCTGATTTGGTGTTCAACGCGCTTCACGGGCGCTGGGGAGAGGACGGCTGCGTTCAGGGCCTGCTGGAATGGATCGGGCTGCCCTACACGCATTCAGGCGTTTTGGCCTCGGCCCTTGCCATGGACAAGCAGCGGTCGAAATCGGTTTATGCAGATGCTGGGTTGCCGATTGTCACAAGCAAGATTGTCGCCGCCGAAGAGGTGCGCCGCGCACATGCCTTAGACCCACCTTATGTGGTCAAACCCAATAACGAAGGCTCCTCGGTTGGGGTTTATCTTGTCCATGACGTGGCAAACGGGCCGCCACAGCTTGATGAGAACATGCCAGATCTGGTGATGGTGGAACGCTTTGCCCCCGGCCGGGAACTGACCACGACTGTCATGGGCGACCGGTCCTTGGCTGTGACCGATATCCTGACCGACGGCTGGTACGATTACGACGCCAAGTACAAGCCGGGCGGCTCTCGTCATGAATTGCCGGCGAAAGTACCCGCGGAGGTGGAGGCTGCCTGTCTTGACTACGCGCTGCGGGCGCATGATGCGCTGGGCTGCCGTGGGGTCAGTCGCACCGATTTCCGCTGGGATGAAGCGCGGGGCGTCGATGGTTTGATCCTTTTGGAGACCAATACCCAACCCGGTATGACGCCTACCTCGCTGGTTCCCGAACAGGCGGCGCATTGCGGGATCAGTTTTCCTGAGCTCTGCCGCTGGATGGTGGAGGACGCGTCATGCGACAGGTGAGGCGCGATCCCCCCGTCCGCAGTGATCCGGCGCCAAGCCGCGCGGCCTATCGGGTGACCCGGCTTTGGCTGTCACCCATGTTCCGTTTCAGCCTAAGGGTCATGCTGCCTATGGCACTGGTGCTAGGTGCCGTCGGGCTCTGGATCGCGCAAAGTGACCGGCGGGCAGAGATCGCGAGTTGGGCGCTCGAGCTGCAAAGCGCGGTCAAAAATCGTTCCGAATTTTCCATGCAGCAGATCATCATTACCGGTGCTGCGCCGGATTTGTTGGTTGAGATCCGCGACGCGCTGCCGGTGCGCTTTCCGATCAGTTGGTTTGATCTCGACACTGAGATCATTCGCGAAGCGGTGGAAGACTTCGACGCGGTGAAATCGGCAGAGGTCACGCTTGATCTGGGTGGCGCGGTCCGAGTCAATGTGTCTGAGCGCGTGCCTGTTGCGCTCTGGCGGACGCATCGCGGAATTGAGATGCTCGATGATACCGGGCACCGCGTCGCCAGCATTGACCGTCGGGATGGAAGGCCCGATTTGCCATTGATCACCGGCACCGGCGCAGATCGAGCAGTGCCTGAAGCGATTGCCCTTTATGCGGCAGCGCGGCCCATTGCACATCGCTTGCGGGGTCTAACGCGGCAGGGCGCACGGCGGTGGGATGTCGTGCTCGACAAGGGCCAAATTATCCAATTGCCAGAGACCCGCGCAGTGGCGGCACTGGAAAGGGTGATCGCCCTGCAAGAAGCCCAAGACATTTTGGGCCGGGATGTTGCCCTGGTGGATATCCGGCAATTTACCCGCCCCACGGTCCGACTGCGCCCAGATGCGCTGGCCTATCTGCAAACCATGCGAGAATTTGAACGGGGACTTTCGAGGCAATGACAGGGCTTTACGACAACCAACGGGCCATGCGGCAGATACGGCAAGCGGCGATCCAGCGCGGGGTCGTGGCCATTCTCGATATCGGCACATCTAAGGTCACCTGTCTGATCTTGCGCTTCGATGGCGAAGAGGCTGCCCCTGCCGAGGGCATTGGCGCGATGGCAGGGCAGTCGCGGTTTCGCATCATCGGGGCGGCCACCACGCGCGCACGGGGCGTCAGCTTTGGTGAGCTCGACGTGATCCAAGAGGGCGAACGGGCGATCCGCACAGTGGTGCAAGCAGCGCAAAAAATGGCAGAGACGCGGGTCGACCATGCGATCGTGTCGATCTCTGGCGGACGGCCACGCTCTTATGGATTGGCCGGGTCAATCGATCTTGGGGGGGCAGAGGTTGCAGAGCATGACATCGCCCGTGTGTTGGCCAGTTGCGATGTGCCCGAAATCGGCCAAGGGCGGGCCGTGCTTCATGCACAACCGGTGAATTTCGCACTCGATCATCGCAGCGGGCTGGCAGACCCCCGTGGGCAGGTGGGCAATGTGCTGACCACCGACCTGCATTTGCTCAGCATCGAGGACCGATGCATTCGCGATCTTCTGCATTGCGTGAACCGCTGCGATCTGGACCTCGCAGGGCTGGCCTCGTCCTCTTACGTGGCGGGCATTTCCGCACTGGTCGAGGATGAACAGAAAATCGGCGCAGTGTGTATCGACATGGGCGGTGGCACCACAGGGCTTTCGATCTTTCTGCGCAATCACATGATTTATGCCGATGCGGTCCGGATCGGTGGCTATCACGTCACGCAAGATATCAGCCGCGGTCTTGGGATCCCAATGAGCATGGCCGAGCGGATCAAGACGGTCCATGGCGGTCTGACCGCCACGGGGCGCGACGACCGCGAAGTGATCGAACTGCGGTCGGATACGGGAGATTGGGAACATGACAGCCGCGAAATCTCGCGATCCGAGTTGATCGGCATCATGCGGCCTCGGGTGGAAGAGATTCTCGACGAGGTCCGCCTGCGGCTCGATGCGGCTGGGTTTGAACATCTGCCAAGTCAAAAAATCGTTTTGACCGGCGGGGCCAGCCAAGTGCCCGGTCTGGCGCAGATGGCGACGCGAATTTTAGGACAGCAAGTGCGATTGGGGCGTCCGCTTAGGGTGCTCGGATTGCCGCAAGCGGCGACCGGGCCTGCTTTTTCTGCGTCTGTGGGTTTGTGCCTCTTTGCTGCCCATCCTCAGGACGAGTGGTGGGATTTCGCCGATCCTTCGATGGTGCGTGGGCCACAATCGCTGCGCCGCATGGTCCGCTGGTTCAAGGATAATTGGTAATTTACGAATTGGTTAAGCTTAATCTGCAAGCATTTTATCGCGGTTTTTCACTAACTGTGGCCTTTTCGACGTGACCAATGACAAAATCAAGGGTAGTCTCATGCTCATAAAGCAGTCACGGGCGCAAAGTCCGAAGAACAATACGAGCAGGCGGACCCAAACATGACCCTGAATCTCATTGTGCCTGAGCACGAAGAGCTAAAGCCCAAGATCACCGTTTTCGGCGTTGGTGGGGCTGGCGGCAATGCCGTCAACAATATGATTGAAAAAGAACTCGACGGTGTCGAATTCGTGGTGGCAAACACCGACAGCCAAGCATTGCAACAAAGCCGCTCGGCGGCGAAAGTGCAAATGGGCGTGAAGGCCACAGAAGGTCTTGGCGCAGGTGCGCGGCCCGAGGTGGGTGCCGCTGCTGCGGAAGAAACCATCGAAGAGATCGTCGACCATCTGGTTGGCAGCCATATGTGCTTTATCACCGCGGGCATGGGCGGTGGCACAGGCACGGGTGCTGCCCCGATCATCGCGCAGGCTGCGCGGGAGCTCGGCGTTTTGACGGTCGGTGTGGTCACCAAACCCTTCCAGTTTGAAGGCCTCAAGCGCATGCGCAAGGCCGAGGACGGCGTCGACTGTCTCCAAAAAGTAGTAGACACGCTG
Source organism: Pseudomonadota bacterium (assembly GCA_038751255.1). GTDB lineage: Bacteria > Pseudomonadota > Alphaproteobacteria > Rhodobacterales > Rhodobacteraceae > JANSYP01. Next base: position 322 of record JBCDGN010000080.1, on the reverse strand, counting down.
ATCATCATCCCCAACCAGAACTTGTTTCGGCTGGCGAATGAAAAAACCACGTTCACCGAGGCGTTTAGCCTGGCAGATGACGTTCTGTACCAAGGTGTTAAAGGCGTCACCGATTTGATGGTGCGTCCAGGCTTGATCAACCTCGACTTCGCCGATGTCCGCGCTGTCATGGATGAAATGGGCAAAGCGATGATGGGCACCGGTGAGGCTGACGGGGAAACCCGCGCTGTGCAAGCGGCAGAGAAAGCCATCGCCAATCCGCTTCTGGATGAAATCAGCCTCAAAGGCGCCAAAGGGGTGCTGATCAACATCACCGGTGGAT
>JBCDGN010000079.1:0-17850 GCA_038751255.1 Pseudomonadota bacterium | reverse complement strand
GACGACGACAGCGTCTTCCTCTTCACTGAGAACCGTCGAACGCGGTTCCTTCGGCCCAGACTTTCGATCCTCAACGGTCGCGCTTTTTCGCCACTTCGCGACCGTCTTGGGATTGATGCCGAGCTCCCTGCTCAGCTCCGCGGTCGAAGCTTGCGATCGCTGTATTGCTGCTCTGATGGCGTGCGTGGTCGTGGCGCTCCCGTGCCGAACCCGTCCCATAGTGCGTCCTTCCATTCCATCGAATGGATCACACCATCAAACCGTGGGATCAAACACCTAGCGCCTAAGCTGACATCGCAAAACCGCCATTATAGGTGTCGCTCTTCCGGCGGACCTGCGAATGCTCGACGATCCTTTCGCGTGCAATGCCACGGAACTCCTCAATCGAGGAATGCCCTTTGCGTTCCAGATAGTCGCTCAGATCTTCCTTTAATTCCTGAATGAGCTTCACGCCTACGCCGCCGCTGCCCTTTTCTTCCATGGCGGCGGTACAAACCTGCAAGTTTCCCGCACCATGTACGATGAAGTTGAAGGCTTCACGAAAGCCGCGGATGCCGCCGATGCCCGAAATCGATTTGTCGGGATATGCGCGCGAGATATCGGATACACGTTGCAGGGCCTGATGTAGGATCGCTAAACCGCCCAATCCTCCGGATGTCACAAGGCCATCTACTTCGACTTCGAATTTCAGCGTCTCAGGATCCATCAATGGAAGCGATGGAAAGGTGTTGCAAAGCGAAATGGAGGCTGCTCCGGCCTCGTAAGCGGCTGCTGCCCCCTCGAGGAGTGAAGAGTTTGCGGGCGTTAGTTTGACCCAAATTGGAACGCTGACAGCGCTCGTTACGGCATGAAGGATTGATCTGATGATCTCTTCGTCATTGGCCACATTGGCCCCCATGTCTTTGCGGTCCATGTGGGGGCAGGAAAGGTTCAGCTCAATTGCGTCGCATCCGACATTTACAACTGCCTTTGCCAATTTGCGCCAATTCTCCATTTCCTCCTGGTTTCCGGCACCAGCCATGATCGACGCGATTACCATGCGGTCTGGATAGGTGGTCTTGATCTCTTCCAGATCGGGCAGCCAAAGGTCCAGAGGCTGGTCAGAGATCAGTTCCCAGTTCCAAGAGGAATGCGAAACTGTGTCTGGGCGTTTATACCGTGAAACATAGGGCTTGGTCTCAGCCGTACGCTGATAGATTGTCTTGGGTCCGGCGACGTTTTCGACCGGGTGCAGGCCAATGGTCTTTGTCACGACCCCGCCCCAGCCAGCCTCGAAGGCCTTCAAGATCTTCCGCTTGCTCTCCGTCGGTGGCGCAGACGCCAGAATGAAGGGATTGACGAAGTTGAGACCAGTGAAAGTCGTCGAGAGAGTTTGGGCCATTGGACATCTCCACATATTGCATTCTCATCGACGTATTTTTTTGACCAATTAATCAATAATTATCCGTTCGGCCCAATGGATCTTCTGTCGAATGACGTGTTCAGGGGAGCGTTTTGCGGAGTCTTTAGGCGCTTCCAGCATGCTGTAACGCCCAGCTGAGAAGGCCAAAAGCGCATGGAATGCACGTCCCCGACCGGAAACTGGCGGTAATTTGTTGTCCCTTCCGACCAACTTCTCTGCTCGGAACCCAGCCTCCCCAGAAAGGCCCTATGACGCATGGCAAGATCGGCCCACATCGAAGCGTGGGCGCAAGCACTGCATGCCGAACAACACGCGACTTAGCGAAACTCTGACCGCGGTGATCGATAACGATCGATGACAGTGAAGCCGCTCTTCTGCCTTCGCTCACCCAGTTTCCCTTGGTTCTGTCGGGCAAAAAATACCAAAGGATGGCAACCGCCTATGAGTTGGTTGGAGAGCGTCGGGGGCACGCAGACTGGGCTTTCGGTTGCAGATGAGATTGGAAAACTGGTGATAGAACCGAAGTGTCCGGGATCAGTCCCCAAGGCGCCGACGTCAGACACCGGATTTGTCGCTCGACAGGACGATTGAGTGGACAAATGCGCTGTCGATGTCTCAAACTCCAATCATGAACTACCGTTTTTCAAGACGATACCCAGGTATCGTGAGCTCTTTGCAATCAGCTGAATTGAGCTGCAAAAAGGCTCCACCGGCGCGCAAATCGCAAAAGGACCAAGGAAATAGGGCATTTCTGTGCGCCGCTATCGCTGTTTGCTTGATCTTCTTGTCGCTTTTGCCATCGCGAGCAAACGCCTTTGAGCTTCAAGCACCCCCTGTGGTTCTGCACGACATCCCGTTTGAACTCACAATCACGACCCCGGAAAACCTGTCTGCGCCAGATGCTCAATACACGCTGCGGGTCACAAACGAAGACAGGGAAATATCACTTCCAGACGATCGGCTCGTGGAAAATCTGACGGTCTCCAACGGCCTGAACCATCAGATCGATCTGCTCAACGCGACCGGAGAGACCGTCGCGACGACCCAGATTAAAGCCTTGCCGGGTTGGTTTTCCCTGCTGCCCGCAATCCTGGCCATCGCCTTTGCACTGATCTTTCGGCAGGTTATCGCGGCGCTCTTCTTAGGGCTTTGGGCCGGTGGCACGTTGCTTTACGGCGTGACGTTGTCCGCGCCTTGGTTTGGCCTGCTCGATGTCGTTCCGGTTCACGTCTTGGGCGGATTGCAAGACAGCATAAATCTCGCGGTTGTCCTGTTCACTCTGATGATCGGTGGCATGGTCGGCATCATCACCAAAAACGGCGGGACCGCGGGTATCGTGTCAATGGTCGTGAAATTTGCGAACACACCGCAGAAGGGCCAAGCCGTCACGAGCGGATTGGGCATAGCCATTTTCTTCGACGACTATGCCAATACCATGATCGTCGGTACCACCATGCGGCCCGTCACCGATCGCTTGCAGATTTCCCGTGAGAAGCTTGCCTATCTGGTGGATTCTACCGCCGCAACTGTCGCAACAATCGCGCTGGTCACAACCTGGATTGGATTCGTCGTCGCCCTGATCGGCGACAGCTTGATGGTGATGGACGGCCTCGAACGCTCCGCCTATAGCGTCTTTTTAAATTCGATCCCCTTCGGGTTCTATCAGATCCTCGCTCTGGTTTTCGTGTTCATGATTGCGTTCTCTGGACGAGATTTCGGACCGATGCTGGTAGCGGAACGGCGCGCGCGTAGCGAAGGGCTGTTGAGCGGCACAGATTCGCATCCGGGCGAAACCAAGGCCGAGGCGGATGAGCGCTTGCCAAATCCCGACAAGCCAAAACGGGCGATGAATGCGATCCTTCCGGTCGCTGTTCTGGTGATCGGCACCTTCATTGGTTTGATCATAACCGGGCGTGATGGATTGGAGCCGGGCGCCGCGCTGCACGAGGTAATTGGCAATAGTGACCCTTTCGTGGCGATGATGTGGGCGTCGCTCATCGCCGTGCTGGTCGCTGGCTGCCTGTCGATCGGGCAAAACATCCTAACCCTTGGGGAAACGGTCGATGCTTGGTTCGTCGGCGCGCGGTCGATGCTTTTGACTGTGATCATCTTGTCCATGGCCTGGGCCCTGGCCGATGTGAATGACCTGCTTGGTACCGGTCCCTATTTGACCAACTTGCTTGGCGAACGTGTGTCGGTAGAAATCCTTCCCTGCATTTTGTTCATGATCGCCGCGGCGACGGCTTTCGCGACCGGTTCGAGTTGGGGCGTTATGGGGATCATCATGCCGATTGCGTTGCCGCTGGTTTGGTCCCTTATGGTGGTCAACGGTTTGGACCAGACGGATCTGCACCTGATCTACCTTACGGTCGCCGCTGTGATCGGTGGCTCGGTTTGGGGAGACCACTGTTCACCGATCTCGGACACAACAATCCTGTCATCGCTCGCCAGCGGCTGCGATCACATCGATCATGTGCGCACCCAGATCCCCTACGCGACCCTGGTCGGTGCGTTTGCTGTTGCCAGCAGTTTCTTTTCGCCCGTTCTCGGTCTGCCATGGTGGGTTTGTATCGCCATATCCGGGTTGGGTCTGTTGGCAGTGCTTATGCTGGTCGGACGCCGATCCGACGCGCATTCGTGACATGAGCCGTGAGGATTCATTCCCAGAACATGACGACGGCAGCCAATGCGCATGCGGATAGGAAGACTTTCGGGCCTCTGGCGTTACGCATTGCCAAGTGCCGCCAGTCTTTGAGGCGGGAAAAGATGTTCTCGATTTTGTGACGTTTGCGATAGCGCGCCTCGTCATGCGGAATAGCGAATTTCCGGCCCTGGCGCGTCTGATTACAAAAGAGCAAGGCAAGCCACTAAATAGCGTTGGCTCTCGATCTGAAATGGGAGATGTCGGCGCGTGGACGGGTTTTGCGCAGCACTTGTTGCTGCCGATGAACGTACCGCAAGACACCAACGAGGGCCGGGCGGAGTTGCACCGCAAACCTTTTGGCGTGTTTGGCTCAATCACCCCTTGGAATTGACCCGTTGCGCTCGCGACGCGGCACACACTGCCCGCGATCCGCAGTGGCAACACCGTGATCATCAAACCTTCGAGCTTCACCCCACTTTCAACCCTGCTCATAGTCGAGTTGATCAATGCGGTGCTTCCGGCTGGCATCGTCAGTGTGATCACCTCAGATGACAGCCAAGCAAATATTGGCAAGGCCATCTCCGCCCATCCCCATATCCGCAAGATCGTTTTCACCGGCTCTTGCGCAACCGGGTCGAAGGTCATGATGTCGAGCGGGGAAACCATGAAGCGTCTGATGCTCGAGATAGCCGTGACAGCAGGTTGGCGATGGAAGCGTGTTGCACTTGCACGCCCTCTGCCTCAGCCAGCGCATCGCGCAGCTCAAGAGCGTGATGTCGGGGTCTTGCGCGACAAGTTCCTCAAGGAAGGCTCGATGAGGAGCCAGCTTTCCCTTACCGCGCGGCGGTCCCTCGCAGGCAGGTTCCGCGTCGACCTTGGTGCTCACCCGCCGTGTCCGCCGTGCACCTGTCGCCGGTGACAGTTTCAGACGCAACGCCGCCGCGCGACCGCTTAACCTTCTTCAATATATCCCCGAAACCGCGCCCTGAGTGCCGAACGAAAAGGTGCTGACATGATCCATCCTCCCACAGAGGACGAACCACACTTGATGCCTCAACGGCCCCCCCCCGTTTCAACGTCAAGCCAAAACGCTTTAGGGCTTAGATCGGAGATTGATCAAAACAGAGGACAGCGGCGGCGACGGGGTCGCACAATCCTGACAAAAGCGCGGTCATTTTGCTCGCATGGAGAGCTGAGTCTCTCCAAGACCATATAGGCAAAGAGATCCCGATCCAGCGCCTGGGATTCCAGAATGGCTCGTTGTCGCCCGTCATGGCATGGCGGACCTTTCATCAACCAAACCGCGATCGAGCAACGCCGTCCAAAAATCGCCTGGGATTGGTGTATTGAACCACCCAACGATCTCTTCGACTTCTGTTTTGTTTCGAGGGCCGGGAATGACCGAGGTCACGATTGGATGGCCAAGTGGAAATTGTAGCGCCGCCGCGGCAAGCGGGACTCCGAACTCATCAGCCACATCTCCTAGCTGGCGTGCCTTGTCCACGACTTCGGTGGGGGCTTTCGCATAGTTCCACATATCACGCCCCGCCAGGATGCCCGAATTGAACGGTCCGCCGCAGATGATCGTCGTCCCAGCCGCCTCACAAGCCGGAAACAGCGCGTCCAACGGTGTCTGCTCAAGAAGCGTGTAGCGCCCGGCGAGCAAGAACACATCCCAATCGCCGATCCCGAGAGCATCCTGACAGACCTGGTTTTCGTTGACCCCCAATCCGATCGCTGTGACTTGGCCTGAGCGGCGCAACTCGTCCATTGCGCGATAGCCGCTCTCAGCCAGATCGCGGAAGTACCGGCCATTCTCAGCGCCGTGCTGGAAAGTCCCGATATCGTGGGCGAGTAAAATGTCGATCCTATCCAGGCCCAGGCGCTGCAGATTGTCTTCAAAGGCCCGCATGATCCCGTCATAGCCATAGTCATAGATCACATGGAATGGCAGGGGATCGATCATGCCGAATTGCATGGGATCTTCTGCGGGTCCCGGCGCCAGCAATCGGCCCACTTTATCGGATAGAACGTAGTCATTGCCACGCAACAAATCGCCCACCACCCGTTGAGAACGCCCGAAGCCGTACCAAGGCGCCGTGTCAAAATAGGTGATGCCAGCCTTTTTCGCAGCCGCGATGAGCTCGGCGGCCTGATCATATCCCAGATCGACGAAATTGCCCCCTAGGGGCGCACATCCTATCCCAAGCGTGTCGATTTTAAGATCTGTTCGACCGACAATTCGCTGTTCCATCTTTCGGGGTCCGATCCTGTTTGAGGGGGCGTTCTTTCGAGGGTCAGGTGCTTCTGCAGCTACGTCAACTCAAGTTGTGCCAGCGGCGGGATGGCTTCCGTTGCTGTGTATCCACGGAGCGACGCGCGTGCTGTCGCCACGGCTAAATCGAGGGCGCGCTCAGGTGACCAGTTTTCGTGGAGCGCAAAGATAAGCCCTGCGCAGAACGCATCGCCTGCGCCGAGATTACTTCCAATTTCTTCAGGTGGCAGTGCGGCGATCTCTACGCTTAGCTTTGTTCCGTCTGTCCCGTGCCAAACCGCCCGTTCCACGCAGTGCACGACAACCGCCTTTGTAACGCCTAGTTTGGTGAGCGAACTGGCCATTTGAAAGAGCTTTTTGGTCTCAATCAGAGACTGGGATTCGACCTCGGTTTCTGTGGCGCGCGCTGCCTCGATCTCATTCAAGACCAAGTAATCGATAAAGGGGGCCGCGCTCTCGACGATTTTGTGGAATTCAGGATGGAGGACCGATACGAGATCTACGCAGGTTGTCAGCCCTGCTTGTTGCGCGCGCTGAAGCACCCGTGCCGCGCCTGAAATCCCGTCTGGTTCGATCAGGTCCAACTCACCCAGTAAAGAGAGATAACCGAGATAGAAAACACGGGCAGGCGTTTGCGCGAACGTCCCCTGAGGGAAATCCGATGCGGCAAGGGCATCATTCGCGCCGCCCTGGTAGAAAAAGGTTCGGCTGCGACCAGCTACCGACATGACGTGTGTGTGGGCCGTTGGTACGCCGGGTTTGATGCTCAGCTTGTCGGTGGGAAGGCCGAGGCGTCGACATCCTTCAAGAATGAACGCGCCGGGCTCGTCGTCACCGATGGCACCCATGGGCCAAAGAGGTAAGCCAGTTTGTAAACGCGCCAGTCCACGGATGACATTTGCCGCGCCACCGCCAATGCCGCGGGTTTGATCCCCAATGCGCGCGAGATTGCTCTCATCTGGCCAGTGTTCGATGTCATGAACCAGATCGACGATCCAATTGCCTGCGCAAATTATCCCGCGTCGGTCTGGTTTCATCTCGCGTAGTTAACGGGTTGGAGGCTTCGGGTCGTCCCGGCTTCCAACGCCGCCGTCAGAATGGCATGGTGATCGGCGGCTTCTTGAGGCGTGACGCAGGGAAACCCGCGCGCGTCGCCCCCCGCCAATTCATCTAGGTAGGCTGCCCACATCTGCTGGATCGCGTCAGCAAAGCCAAACTCAAAGAGGCCGCCGGTGATCGCAGGAAACAGAGATTGGTAGCCCAAGTCTTCTGTTTGCCAGACCTGCGCACCGCCGGAATACTCCAAAAACTGCCACTGGCGGGGGTTTTGGGTCGAGAAATATGCGCTCTTTTTTGTGCCGAGTACCTTGATGCTCCAGGTGTTGGAATGGCCCGGTGCGATCCGCCAAGTTTTCAAGACCAACGGAAACCCACCGCCATTGTCAGCGACATGCCCTGTGATCGTGGCGTTGTCCCAAGTCTCACAGGGCACTTGGCCGCCCTTGCCATCGGGACGGGTCGGGAAGCGATTGACCAGGGCCGCCGAAACCGTTTCTGGCCGCCAGCCGAGCCGTAAGGGGATGTGCAAGATATGCATGCCCAGATCGCCCATGCAGCCATAGGCCCCGTTGATGTCGATCATACGTTTCCAATTGATGGGCTTGGCTGGGTTCAGGTCCGAGGAATGCAAGAATGCGGCCTCAATCTCAATAATCTCACCCAGATCGCTGGAACGGACGAAATCAATCACTTTCTGAGCGCCGGGAAAATAGGGCATCTCAGAAGAACACCGGACCAAAAGCTCTGGATGTGCATCGATGGCGGATTGAATGCGTGCGTTGGCAGGAGCATCAATCCCAAACGGTTTTTCACCGAAGAGATGCTTCCCCGCCGCCAGAATGTCAGGATAGACCCGGTCGTGCAGATTATGCGGGACAGCGCAATAGACCGCTTCGACCGCGTCACTTGCCAGAAGCGCGCGGTAGTCCTCGGTGACCAGATTGACAGTTGGCACCTTTTCCTTGAACCATCCCGTCAGATCTGGGTTCAAGTCGCATACCGCAACGATTTCTGGGTGAGCCTTCGCATCTGTCAGAGTCAGCCAACGGGCCGCCGAAGAAGCGAATTCGCGGCCCATCAAACCGCATCCGATCACGCCGAACTTTACGACCCGCGTCATGCGATCATCGCCAAGGCTTGCGCGACCGTGGCGTCATCATGGACGACTGCCATAAGCGCTGAAGTCATACCGGCGGGATTTTCATGATGAATGACATTGCGGCCATAGACGATGCCTTTGGCCCCCTGCTTCATGAGCTCGGCTGTGCGGGTCAAGATCTCTTCGTCCGAGACCTTCCCACCCCCGCGCACGAGCACCGGAACGCCCTGGGCGATCTCAATCACTCGATGGTACTCTGAAACATCGTCGCAGGGATCTGCTTTAATAATGTCAGCGCCCAATTCAACGGCTTGCCGGACCAGGGCGAGAATTTTGTCGATGTCGCCGTCCACCATGTAGCCGCCACCGGCCTTCACGTTGTCCTGCATCACCAAGGGTTCGACCATCAGGGGCATTCCAGTGGTATCGCAGGCGCGTTTCAGACGATTGATATTGGCGATACAGTCGCGGTGCAGTTCTGGTTGGTCCGGTAGCAAAAGCAGGTTCACGACCACGCAAGCTGCATCCAGCATGACACCTTGGTCTACCGCGCCGTCGACAACTTCGGAAAAAAGTTTGCTTGGTAGAGGGTTGCCATACACATTCGCGATGTCGGTGCGCAGCACCAATGCAGGGCGGTTACGGCCTGGGATGGCCTGCAAGATCGGCGCGGTTCCCGGCGTGAGCTGGATCGCATCCGGGTTGGCATCGGCGACAATCTCGATCGCATGATGCATGTCCTCAATGCCGCCGAGGAATGCACGCTCATTAAACATTCCATGGTCTATCGCGACGTCAAAGCAATGCCCTGACGTCCCAAAGAGACGCTTCATGCGAGCGGTTTTCATGCTCTCTTACCTTTCCCCCGATTGGGTCCCGACCCCTTGCCTCAGACGGTCACCGGCACGATAACATCCCACCGCCAGATTTTGTCAATCGACGCAACTGAGTTTATCCACCCCCAGCGTATCGCGCGTGTTTTGCGGTGTGAGAACAAATCAATGGGTGTCCGTTGACCCGCGATCAGACGGTTGGGAACAGTTTCACCCTACGCGCAGTAGGCCATGTTGTGGTGCCCGATGACATTTGAACCTAAGCAACCAGAGCGAGCGAGGTCGCGTATATCTCAACACGGTCAAAACTCGAAGTTCTTCGACCTAGGGATCAACCCGCGCAATTCGCCTAAAAGCAGAGGCTCGAAAACGATGGTCGGGAAGCGTTCCTTAACGCGTTAAGCCTCAGAAAAAATTATGCAAAAGCCTTCGACTAGATGGCTTTCCCAGATATCATTCTGCTTTTGCTCGCAACTTTTAACACCCGTTTAATAGCCCGCTGATGCCGCTACGGCAGTGTGAGTCGCGTCAACTGAATGACGGGTCTGTCACGAAGAAGCCATCACCAATGAATTTTCGGACGATGGACCTTGTTTGAACGGAGCAAGCGATATGCAGATTTCTACGAAACGGATCGATCAAATGAAGCGCGATCCGGTTTTAGCAAAGCCAGCTTTTCGGCTTGGGATGCCCCATATGAACGCTCGGGGGGTGTCTTGTGACTGGCTACTACGCGAGGCCTGCCATCTTCACTGGGAGGCGATTGCAAGTGATTTCGGTGCCCACCCAAGCGAGTTGCGCGATAAAACTGGGGCGCGCGTCTTGCCAACAGTCGTCGCCTGCACCTTGAATGGCGATGCAGAGCGATTTCAAGAAGGTGATCTTTGCCAGATTGTCTTGATCGAAAAACCAAGCAAGGCAAATGGGTGGCGGAGCCAGGTCGAGTTTTCTGGAAATGATAAAACACTTAGAGTTGAGATTATCACCAGCTTTGCGCGTCGTAACGGACCCTCCAATCGGGCTTTGGAACGCGCTGAGATTGAACCAGCCCTCGTCCCATCCCGCGATGGAGACGCCGCCAAACGGACGAACATCATCCGGACCTTGGGGAAATCTGATCACGCGATAGCCAAAGCCAAGACAGCTCCGCCCCATTTGATCATCCCCATTGATCGTGATCAGCATCTCAATGGTGTCGGTCTGGTCTACTTTGCTGAAATCCACCGGATGATCAGGAAAGCAGAGCGGAATGCGATCCCAGACTTGGTGATGACTTGGCCCCTGCAAAATCGGCGCGTCCACTATTTCGGCAATCTAGACGCAGGCGACCGGTTGGAGCTTACGACGGAAACAGGGGTGCAAGCCTTCTCACCAACGGCGTCGGTGGTCGTCAAAACAACTGCTAAACGCGGCTCAGATGGCGCGATCGTTTCCTGCGCTGAAGCAATCTATGGGGATGCATTTTAGCCGCTCATAGGTTGCCGCTGGGGTTGATCTGTCGATTTGCGACGCATGAGCATTGGTAAGAGGAACGGACCGTTCCATTTTGGATGGGTCCGTTTGATCGCCGCGCTGATGTATCTAGACCCGATGCAACATGGAGCGATGTCGCATAATGCTAAGGATGAGTTCGGGTCATCCAGGCAGGGAAAGATGAAAACAACAGCGCGCGATATCGCAAAGATTTGCGGGACCTCCCTGTCGGCCGTCTCGCGCGCCTTTAGAGCCGACGCTTCGATATCGCCGGAACTCCGACAGTTGATCCTGGGAGAGGCCGCAAAACGAGGGTACACGCCGCCCCAAAAGCGCGCCCGAGAGGGCAGAAATGCGATCGCTTTTGCAGTGGTGATCGGAGACATCGACAATCCGTTTTACGCCCAAGCGCTGAAGCTGTTCTCGGCTGCGGCCAAAGCACTTGATTGGGAAATGACCACCCTGATCGCGCCGGATCGCGGCAGCCTTGACGGTCAGACAGATCGAGTGCTTGCCATGCCCATCGATGCGGTCATTCTAACGTCTGCCGAACTGTCTTCGACCCTATCGCAAGCTTGTCGTAGTCGCGGCCTGCCGGTCATTTTGTTCAACCGAGTTCAAGTGGACGCCGAAATGACTGCGGTATGCGCCGATAACTTCGGGGGCGGCAAACTTGCAGGGCAAAGACTGTTTGGCCAAGGACGATCTTGCTTCGCTTATGTCGGTGGCCGCAGAAGCACGTCCACCCATCTTGAACGGCGCCGTGGATTTCTGGATGTCTTGGAAGCGGCCGGACAGAACCTGGAATACGATTTGGTGGGTGAGTACGACTATGAAATCTCGTTGGAACTTGGGCGCAGGCTGTTTGATAGCACGTCTCCGCCAGATGGTGTTTTCTGCGCAAATGATCAGATGGGTTTTGCGCTGATCGATGCGGCACATGAGGCAGGCCTTGAACCAGGAAGAGACGTATCAATCATCGGCTACGACGATGTTCCGATGGCGCGCTGGCCACGGTATCAGCTGACCACCATCAGCCAAAATGTCGAAAACATGGTCGATGAAACGATGACCGTCATGCGCCGTGTGACATCGGCACCTTCTCAAGAAGGTCAGATCGTGGTGGTGCCAGCGGATTTGGTCGTTCGGAACAGCGGCTAGGCCGGTGAAAATTTTCATAGCCTTCCTGTGATGATTTACGGCGCGCTTCGCTCCGTTTAGTTTCCGACCCTACGGCCCATCAGGCCACCCGAAATCAAGATAAGTCTCGCGCAGAATTTTTTGCGCAAACTCGGCAGCTTGTGCCGCAGGCTGTCAAAGGAGGAGTGTGCCCAAGGGCCATCGAACATCTCAAGATCGGAAAGCCTGCCGAAGAACGCGCAGAAGATGATGCAAAGACCCGTGCGGTGGTCGAGGCGACCTTGGCAGACATCGAAGCCCGCGGCGATGCGGCAGTGCGTGAACTCAGTGAAAAATTTGATGGCTATAGCCCGCCAAGTTTTCGCCTCAGCCAAGCGGAGATCGATGACCTTATTGCGCAACTTAGCCCACGCGAGTTGGATGACATTAAGTTCGCGCAGCAACAGGTGCGCAACTTTGCTCAGGCGCAGCGCGACTCGATGCTTGATGTTGAAGTTGAAACCATGCCGGGTGTGATCTTGGGGCACAAAAACATCCCCGTTCAGTCAGTGGGATGCTACGTGCCAGGCGGTAAGTTCCCGATGGTCGCCTCTGCGCATATGTCGGTCGCAACGGCGTCTGTGGCCGGAGTGCCGCGGATCATTGCTTGTACGCCCCCGTTCCAGGGCAAGCCCAATCCGGCTGTGATCGCGGCAATGCATTTGGGCGGTGCGCATGAGATATACGTGTTGGGCGGCATCCAGGGGATCGGGGCCATGGCGCTTGGCACCGAAACGATTGAGCCGGTGCACATGCTTGTTGGCCCTGGCAATGCCTTTGTTGCAGAAGCGAAACGGCAGCTTTTCGGTCGTGTGGGCATCGATCTTTTCGCAGGTCCCACCGAGACGATGGTGATTGCAGATGAGACCGCAGCAGATCCAGAGCTTTGTGCCACAGACCTCCTTGGCCAGGCTGAACACGGATACAACAGCCCCTGCGTTTTGCTGACCAATTCACGCAAACTGGCACAGGAAACGTTGGCCGAGATCGAACGTCTTTTGACCATTCTGCCAACGGCAGAGACGGCTCGGGTGTCATGGGAAGACTATGGTGAGGTCATTGTTTGCGACACTTATGACGAGATGCTCAGCGTCGCTGACGACATCGCCTCGGAACACGTGCAGGTGATGACGGACCGTGATGATTGGTTCTTGGAAAACATGACCTGTTACGGCGCCTTGTTTTTGGGGCCGCGCACCAATGTCGCCAATGGCGACAAGGTCATTGGCACAAATCACACCTTGCCCACGAAAAAAGCAGGCCGATACACCGGCGGGCTTTGGGTCGGCAAGTTTATGAAAACGCACAGCTACCAGAAGGTGACAACGGATGAGGCTGCGACGTTGATCGGTGAATTTGGCTCGCGGCTGTGTATGCTCGAAGGCTTCGCCGGCCACGCGGAGCAATGCAATATCCGCGTCCGACGCTATGGCGGTGTGAACGTGCCTTATGCGTCAGGTGCCCCTTATCGCGAAGCAGCGGAGTAGAGACAAACCAAGTTAGGGCTCCCCAGCATGGGGAGCCCATACTCGAGAATTGACCAGTCTCACTCGCGCTTATCGAGCGCGTGCCGCCAGTCGTTCCAGCCTCCATCCACCGAAGAGGCCGCGGCGTGCCATTCCGGCATGGCGCGCCCTGTGGCGGGATCTTTGTCCGGGATCGGCAGCATCATGATCCGCTTGCAGGCACGTTTGTAGTCTTCCTCGCTGAGGAACTCTTCTTGAATGTCGTCCCAATCGCGTCCCTGCGGATAGCCACCGCACATATGGATGTCCTCAGCCTGTCCGATCATCTCGTGGCTCACGCCAGCAGGCATAATGATCACATCGCCTGCTTCGATGCGGACCTTTGACCAACCGCCTTCGCCGACAGAAAGGTTGAACTCCATCCAGCCTTGCGCGCAGCCGAGGCATTCATGGGTGGTGGAGTGGAAATGCGCATATTCATAGACGCCCGGATAGTCCCAGTTGTTCGACCACCCGTTGGAGCGAAACCGCCCCTTGACGGCATCCGCGCCGCCACCCGGCACGGCATTTCGGTGCACCAGGAGCGGGAAACGGCTGTTTGGGATCATGCCCTTAGGGACGGATGTGTAGCTTTCGGTTGTGATGGTCATCGGTTCCCTCCTCTATGAACCAGATGTGGATGAGCGACCGATATTGGTGCTCTGAATAAAGGTTTGGATTTCGTGGGATAGGCCGCTCTTAGGGTCTGCAAGCACATCCAGAACAGTCATATGATGGCAATCGGGTACGGTGATCACGCGGGCGCCATGGGTGGTGGCAAATTGCTGTGCTTGGCGATGAAACTCAGGGGTTTCTGCGTCCCCAATCGCCAACAAAACATGCGACGCGTCGGGGGTGTTCCAGTTCTCTTGCGGGCTGTGCCCCACAAGATCGTGCGCCTCCAGACCAACCTCTTCGCGCAGAAAGGACCATTGCAAAGGCGTCAGGTCATAGATCCCACTGACGCCCACCGCGCCAACCACGATGTCGGGTAGGCGCAGAGCGCTCATAATCGCCAAATGCCCCCCAGCAGAGTGGCCGACCACGACCAGACGACATCCGGTTTGCGCTGCGATCAGACTCAGACCGGTCAGGGCATCTTCGATTATCTCGGCCAACGTGACATCGGGTAGAAGGCGATATTCAAGATTGGCGACGGCACCAGCTTGGCCCGCTAGGCGCGGCAGAACATACCGGTGAACCGATGCCGTTAAGGCCCGCCAGTACCCACCATGGATAAAAACCGGAAGGACGGTACCCGCGTCAGGCGTTCCCATCATCTCTATGACTTGCCTGGCATCAGGTCCGTAGGAGATAGTTCTCAGATCAAGCCAAAGCGCATCACTTCGCGCCGTCATGCGCGTAAGACAGTCCTGGAAATCAGGAAGTAGTTTTGTGAACTGAAACTGGCTATTCCAGTAGCTCAGCGTCATGGCGCGATCTGCTCCGCTGCTTGAGAGAGCGCTTGAAAGAGAGATCTGTCTGGAAGGCGCGCTGGCGTGAGCGCGAAGCCAAGAACCGCGGTGTAAAGTGCGCGAGAGGCAACCGGTGTCATCAGGGTGTTGAGGCGCGCGCCGGTTTCTGAGCCCACCGGCACGAGTGTAACCTCGCTGGCGTCGCCGATACTCAATGCTCGGGATATTTCAATACGGTAGGTCGCGGCGAGCTTGATGTGCCGTGTCGCACGTCCCTGAAAGTACGGGCCAACGCAGACGTCGCTTTCTTCGATGATGGCAAGAAAGGATGTGTGCTGAGTGCCGTCCTTAAGACGTCGCAAGACAGGCTCGATCACGGGCGCAAGCCGTCCAAACCCAAACGCGCTTAGTGATGTGCGCAATGCCGCTGTGCCGCGCAAATACACACCGCTTTCATCGCGCCGCAGGAACCCATCGGCTTCCAAAGCTGCAGTGTGGCGGTACCCCGTGGTCATGTTTTGCCCGCTTTCTTTGATCAAGCGGACGGGTTTTGCGTGAGAGACCCGGGAGGACGCGTCAAGGAGCGCTTCAAAACTTGCGACAGCTTTATCATAGGGCGTCTCGCTCATGACGCGGCCTTTGCCAAAGCTGACTGCAACGCCGGTCCTTGGGAAAGCACCGCATCATCGCCCAAAGCCCATTCAACATGCCTCTCGGCCCAGGTGTCGGCTTTGACCGATTGGGTTTCCTGGCCCCTTGGCAAAATAATCTGAACCGGGACTTCCACCCTTTGCGGTACCGGCTGGCCTGACAGCACGTCCAAAGCCACTTCCAGGGCACGGGCTCCCATACTTGCCGGATAGTCGAGCGCAACCATGGGAACCTTCTTTTCAAGGCAAAGCTTGTACATTTGGTTCAGGTCACCCCCGGTATGCGCCGGAATAGCAAGGCCGCGATCTATGAACTGCCGTACCGATCCGACGCCTTGAAGGCCGCTGTCGCACCAGACCCCGTCAGGCGAGCGCCCGGTGTCATCAAGCAAACGTCCCACCGTTCGGTAGCCCCCGTCTGGGGTCCAGTCTGTGTGGCTTACAAATTCCACTTGAATGCCGGGATACTGAGATAGGACTTGGAGTGCTGCCTGCTGGCGCCGAATGGCCGGGCTGGTGCCTTCAAGACCGGAAAGCAGCCAAACGCGCCCCTGACCCGACAGATGTTCTGACAGCCAAAGCGCACTGATGCGCCCGATACGGTGATCTGAGGCTGTGACAAAGGTCGTCAGGGAGGAGCGATCATTGGGACGCCTATCCACGGCGACAATCGGCAACCCATCTTCGGCGAGGGCCTTCAGCCGATTGCTGAGCGCCACATGGGCGACCGAGGTTGTAGAGATCAACAGCAGTTGGATGCCTTGACCCACCAAATCGTCAATTTGACGACATTGCAGGTCGGGATCATCCTCGGCGTCTTTGATCAGAAGCTCTGCGATCTGCTGTTGATTGGTCTTTTCCGCATAGGCCAGGCTCTCTTGCATCGCGCGGCGCCAGGCATTGTTGACCGACGCATTGGAAAACCCGATGCGAAATGGGGGCTTGGCTTTGTAGCGTTCTGTTTCGACGGTTCGCACCAAGTCTGGGTCCCATTCCAAATCGGGCGCGCCATGTGCTCGGGGGGGCGCCCCCGGAGCGGCCCGCATGGTGGCGGTCTCACTTTGGTCCTGTGCATCCAGTGGGGCGAAGGCCATGCCGCGCGCTTTGTCCCCCAAACGGACGAGCCCGTGGTCATAGCGCTCCAACCAGCCCGCCCGAACCAGGGCACGCAAGAGCCCGAAACCGGTTGACCGCGTGGCCCCAAGATCATCCAGCACGTCATGAGTGCGACGCGGGGTGTTGTCGGCGTCGAACCCTTTCAAGATCGCAGTGATCCTTTGGATGTTGGACTTAGCATCTCGGCTCATC
This sequence comes from Pseudomonadota bacterium, assembly GCA_038751255.1. Classification (GTDB taxonomy): domain Bacteria; phylum Pseudomonadota; class Alphaproteobacteria; order Rhodobacterales; family Rhodobacteraceae; genus JANSYP01. Next base: position 1,008 of record JBCDGN010000079.1, on the reverse strand, counting down.
GCACATCCTCAGTTTTGGGATCGCTTCATATAGACCGCAGCGGCCAGGATGATGAGCGTGCCCTTGATGACAAGTTGCAGCTCGATCGAGAGGCCGAGGATCACGACAATATTGAACAACGAAACCAGGATGAGCGCGGCCAATAAGACACCAGGTACAGAGCCTTTGCCGCCCGACAGCGCTGCCCCGCCAATGACCGCAGCAGCGATGCTGTCCAACTCGTAGCCTCGGCCCGTCCAATTGTCGACGATACCCACATAGCCCACCAGAAACAGACCGGCGAGCGCGGCCAAAACGCCCGAAATCACATAGGCCATGACTTGCAACAGCTTGGTGGGCGCGCCGGTCATATAGGCGGCCTCTGGGCTATCGCCGAACAGTTTCAGACGCCGGCCAAACACTGAACGTTCAAGCATCCAGTGCACGCCGAAAGCCACGAGTGCGAGTGCAAAGAGCGCAACAGGGATCCCAAGCACACTGCCCGTGGCAAGGAAGCGGAAAGTTTCCGGCAATGAGCCGCCGGGCGCCCCGCCGGTATAGGCAAAGCGGATGCCCTGCAAAACGATCATCGTTGCCAGGGTTGCCAAGAACGGGGTCACATGACGATACGCCACAAGGTAGCCGTTCACCGCTCCGATCAGAGCACCGAGCAACAGTCCCACAACAAAGATAATCGGCGTCACGTCGATGAGCGAGGTTGAGAGCACCGCCACTGTTGCCATGATAGACGCAACCGACAGGTCCAGCCCACGAACGATGATCACGATCATCTGCCCCATGACCACAAAGCCCAGCGGTGCCGCTTGGATCAGAATGTCGTTCAGATTGGCGGGCGTCAGAAAACGCGGGCTAAGCAGTGTGGTGACAGCCCAGATTACCGCAAGGAAGCCCAAAAGCATCAAGAGCTCGCGACGCTGCGTGGCACGGACCGTATTGCGATTAGGGTTGCTTGGGACGTTTGTTGTTGCGGCAGTCATGACTTGCCCTTTCCTGCGAAGAAGGACACAG
>JBCDGN010000078.1:0-18009 GCA_038751255.1 Pseudomonadota bacterium | reverse complement strand
GATGCAGATCACTGCAGGCGGTCTCAAGCCAGCCTCCACTGCCGCGGCGGCAGCCTTATTGAGCTGAGTCTCTAGGATGCGCTCATCGGCATTGGTGGCAGAAGACACAATGCACACCGGATCGGCAGGGTCGCGCCCGCCCGCGATCAGCCGTGCGGCGATCGTGTCGAGATGTTTCATGCCCATATAGACGACGATCACTTGGGCGCCGCGCGCCAGCGCCTCCCAATCGACCGCCGTCGGGGCTTGGCCGGTTTGGTCATGACCGGTGACGAAGGCAACAGATTGGTTCACATCGCGATGGGTTGCAGGGATGCCCGCATAAGCAAGCCCGCCTATCCCCGCGGTGATACCCGGGACAATGCGGAACGGCACGCCGTGCTGAATGAGGGTCTGAGCCTCTTCCCCACCGCGGCCAAAGACGAAAGGATCGCCGCCCTTCAGCCGCAAGACGCGCTTGCCCGCTTTGGCCAATTCCACCAAATAGAGCGAGATATCCCGCTGGAGAGCAGAGGGTTTGCCACCCCGCTTGCCCGCAAAGACCGTCTCGGTCTCTGGCCGGCGCCAGTCAAGAATACGTCTGTCGAGCAGCGCATCATAGACGATGATATCGGCCTGGCGCAGCGCATTGAGCGCATGCAACGTCAGGAGCCCAGGATCGCCAGGACCTGCGCCGCACAGCCAAACCCAACCCGGTTCCAATGGGGGCCATGTATGGGAGGGTAGATCAGGCGCTTTGTTCATCACTGTCTCGTGCCGCCTTACCGCGGCGTGGCTAGATCGGAGTTCCGGCACGCTTGGCGCCGGATCAACCGCTGATATAACCGGGCCATGTCCGATGCAAACCCTCAATCGCTGCGCCGCGGCTGGACCACAGGGGCCTGTGCCACAGCGGCGGTGAAGGGCGCGCTTTTGCGGCTTTGGGGCGGAGATTGGCCATCAGAGGTGAGGCTTTTGCTGCCGCTGGGGGAAACGCCGGTGTTTGAGTTGGTTGACTGTCAGGTTGGCGAGGGCTGGGCCGCCTGTGGCGTGATCAAAGATGCAGGTGACGATCCCGATGTGACCCATGGTGCGTTGATCCAGGCGAGGGTTATGCCAGGCGGAGAGGGCGTGCGATTCAGAGCGGGTGATGGTGTGGGCACGGTCACCAAAGCGGGTCTGCCCATCGCAGTGGGGGAGCCTGCCATCAATCCGGTGCCACGCCAAATGATGACCGAGATCGTGGCTGGACTTGCGGAGCGCTTTGACCAAAAGCCCAATGCAGAGATTACTTTGTCGGTGCCAAGTGGCTTAGAACTTGCCGAAAAGACCTGGAACCCAAGGCTTGGGATTGTCGGTGGCATATCGATCCTTGGCACCACTGGCGTTGTACGGCCATTTTCCTGTGCGGCTTGGATCGCCTCCATCCATCGTGGCATCGATGTGGCGCGCGCGGAGGGCTTGAGCCATGTGGCCGGTTCAACCGGTGCGACGAGCGAACGCGCGGTCCAACACCTCTACGGATTGCCCGATCACGCGATGCTCGACATGGGTGATTTCGTCGGTGGCTTGCTGAAATACTTGGCGAAGCATCCCATCGATCGGGTGACGATTGGGGGCGGGATTGGCAAAATGACCAAGCTTTCCCAAGGTGCGCGGGACCTCCATTCCAAACGCAGTCAGGTAGATTTCGCCGCACTTGGCGACTTGGCGAGGGCAAACGGGCTGGCGGATGTCTCAGGTGCGGGCACGGCGTTAGAAGCGCTTGGCATCGCTGGGCCGGGTCTGGCGCAAGTCGTGGCCCAAAGGGCTTTGGGCACAGTTCAGGACATCCTTGGACCGAGCGCGGTCCGCGCAGATACGGTGGTTATCGATCGCGCGGGTAACGTGATCGCGCGCGCCCCTGAGATCTGAGCGAGAGTCTGTTGCAAAAGACCAGAGTCGGGGATCTCCATGGAGGGCTGTGGTTGATCCGCGATGTTCGGAGGTGGATCATGGGCAAACCGCAATCAATAGACCTTCCTCGCCGGATTGTAACCTGCGTTGAGGCCGAGTGCTCTCGTCGTGCGGCGGCTGCTAAGTTCGACGTCTCTGCGATCTCTTCGATCCGATCGAACACTGGAACTACTTTAAGACCGCAGCCTTTGCCCACGATAAAGCGCAAGAGGTTCCAAAGCAGCTGCACAAATTGGAGGAGTACATTGAACAGGGCATCAATGGCCAGTCTTGGGAGCTGTCGATGACTGTGACCATGATTTGAAATGCTGCTTTTTTCCAGATGAGCGACTGGACCGCGGCGGCATTGGGTCCATGTTCACCGCGGGCTTGGTGGTGTTTTTAACCTAAGCGATCCCGACTAAGCTGAATGTCGAAAAGCTCTTGGCCAGCACGATCATGTCCCCGCAATCCCACGTGAGCTTCTACGCCGCTAAGAATTCGATTCCGTCGCTCACCGATGTCGACCTATCAGTCGGCAGCGTCATCCAATGCCAACAAACATTGGGTTTGACCAATCTAAAGGCCTAAGTCTTGGAAGACACGTTGCTCCGGTTCTTGGCACACGACTTGACCTTGCTGCAAAAGTACTGCGGCGCCGTGATGGAAGTGACAACTGAGTTCCTGGCAGACGACCCTATCTGACCGGTAGAGGCGGCAAACCCACTTGCTGAGGCGGTAGATCGCCGAAGAGAACCCCAAACGGCATAGAAGCTGCGCCAGTACTCTCCCTTGCAGGCGCAGACCTTTTCGGGATGAAGCGAGAGACTGATCACAGCGGTCCAACGCGGCTCTAAATGGTCATGCCGCCTTGCCCGATGGATGTCAGGGCCGCTCCTTTTCCCGAAATTTGCCGCTGCGTTCATGTATGTGGTTGTGTTCTCGGTCCCGACGAACCGGATTGCTCTTTTGCACCAAGGCGTGCCTTAGTCCTGCGCATCGGATCTATGAATACCCTGCTGATATCATTGCCGCGGGCTTTGTGGGCTTGCCAATTATGAATTTCGTCGCCACCAAATTCGTCAAAGCATCAGGCCATCCCGAAAGTGTGATAGGTCTACGCCCTAAGCGCCAACGCTGGTACCACCACGGAATCTGAAATCGAGATGTGCAAGATCGGCTTTTTTAATCCCAAAACGAAGACGCGATTGTGATCCAAGAACACTGACATGGAACAGCTTATGCAGGGCCACTCACCTCTGGGCCGGAAGCCCACAGGTTGCTTCGCTTGTCCGATATGCCGCGTTCATTTCCGATGCGAACATTGCGATCAGACCCGCAAGCGCATTCCATATCATGCGTTGATCACTATAAATCGCAGCGCCTGAAACGGAGCGAGACAGACATGCAGCTTCTATCCAGCGACCTAAAGCTGCCATGCGGCGTCGTCCTAAAAAACCGAATTGCGAAATCGGCGATGTCGGATTCACTCGGGGACGGGCGAGGCAATCCTACTGACCTGCAGATCAACCTGTATCGCCGATGGGCCGAAGGCGGCTTGGCGCTGGCGATTATCGGTGAGGTGCAGGGCAATCCAAGAGTTGCGGAAAAACCTGGCAATCTGGTCCTGCGAAACGATGCGGATCTGGAACAATTCAAGCGGCTGTCGGAAGCTGGCGCAACCAATAACGCGCACCTTTGGCTACAGCTTGGCCATGCCGGCGCGATGGCGCATCCGCCGATCAGTAAACCTGTTGGGCCAAGCGCGCTTGCGCTGAAAGCGTTGAGCTGTGATGCCCTATCGATGGATGAGATCGCGCAGCTGCCAGAAGAGTTTGCGCGGACCGCTGGTTTGGCCAAAGAACTCGGTTTCAACGGCGTTCAGATACACGCAGCACATGGTTTCCTGCTGAGCCAATTTTTATCGCCGCTCTTCAACCGACGGACCGATGACCATGGTGGTCCCATTGAAAACCGCATGCGCCTCATTTTGGAGGTTGTCGACGCCGTCCGAGAACAGGTTGGCTCAGAGTTTCCGGTGGGGATCAAACTCAATGCGACGGATCAATTGCAAGGTGGGTTGACGGAGGAAGAGGCGCTCGATGTCGTCAAGGCGCTTGATGCAACAAGCATCGATCTTATCGATATCAGTGGCGGCACCTACTTTCCGGGCGCGCCTTCGGCGTCTGATGCTTCGGGCAAGGGGCCTTACTTTCTGGATTTCGCGCACCGGGCACGTCGTTTGACCTCAAAGCCCTTGATGCTCACAGGTGGCTTCAAGACCTATGAACAAGCGCGTGATGCCTTGGAGGCAGGCATTGATGTCATTGGATTGGCGCGTGCACTCGTACTCGATCCCTCACTGCCCAATGCTTGGCTGGCCGGAGACGCCCGATCGCCCAGCTTTCCGAGGTTTCAAGATCCGCCAGAAGGCGGCGTGACGGCTTGGTATACGATGCGGCTCACTGAACTGTCGGAAGGGCGTGAGCTGACCGGCCCAGAGGAACTGCCCCTGGCGATACGCGCCTATGAGGAACGCGACGCGGCGCGCACTGAGATCTGGAACGCGCGTTTCAATGGCTGACAAACACCTGTGTTTGCGCCCGGACCCCAAGGTCGAGTTGCAGACACACTTTGGCAACGACCGCTGGTATCTAAAAAACTTAGATTTGGATGTTTGAAACCGTCGCTTGCAACAGAGGACCACATAGGCGTCCTGGCAGATGATTTTGGTAAGCCGAAGTGGCCGCTCGCAGTCATCACCATCTCTGCTGACCCAACAGCTCTGACCGGATGTGCGTTTTGCGGCAGGCTTCGTGCCCGTGATTTTCTCGGTGAACGGAAATTGTTCGACGGAGAAAACGAATGAATAAAATGCTGTTTATGGGGCTGGACGTCCATAAAGATACGATAGCGTGGCTGTTGCCGAGCACGGTCGTGTGGGCGAGATCAGGTTTCACGGAACTATTGTCAACTCGGTGGACGCTGTACTGCGACTTATAAAAACGCCGGCGAAGACAAGGCGCAGATCGTCTTTTTGCCAAGAAGCTGGGACGTGTGGCTATGGTTTACACCGGCTCCTGACAAAGCTCGGATTTGAATGTGCAGTCGTCGCGCCATCCATGATTACGCGCAAATCCGGCGACCGAATAAAGACAGACCGACGCGATGCCGAGATGCCGGCGCGGCGTTGGCGGGCTGGGGAATTGACCCGATCTGGACACCTGATGAAGAACAAGAGGCGATACGTGACCTGATACGTGCCCGTAAGCAGGCTATGGATGCTGTTAAGACCGCTAAGCAACAGTTCCTAAGCTTTCTGATACGCCACGGCCTTCGTTACGAGAGCGGGCAATATTGGACACAGCGCCACCGCCGGTGGCCGGCAGAGATGCGCAAGTTCCGGTTCCCCCATCCGCAGCTTGCATTCGAAGTATACAAACGCGCGGTCGCGCAGGCCGAAGATTAGTGGAGACATTGAACGAGGCCATCGAGCACGCTGTTCCGGGCTGGCTTTTTGCACCAGTTGTTGATGCTCTTCTTGCCTTGTGTGGTGTCAACACCACAATCGCCACAACCGTGGTGGCTGAGATTGGTGACATCATCCGGTTCGAAAACCCCCGCCAATTGATGGCTTGGCTCGGCCTTGTCCCGAGTGAGAGCTCCAGCGGAAGCACGACGCGACGTTGTCGGTTGACCAAAACAGGTAACGCTCTGGCGCGAACCAAGTTGGTCGACGCCGGTTGGTCGTACCGTCACCCACCGAAAGAACGACATCCTTATCTGAAGCGTTCAGCTCATCTGCCGCAGCACAACAAAGACATCGGCTGGAAAGCGCAAGTCAGGCTCTGCAAGCGGTATCGTGCTCTGAACAGGACAGGGAAACCGCAACCCCGCGTGCTGGCCGCCATCGCCCGTAAGACGGCGTTGAACATCTGAAAAGCATCTCCAGGCTGCCTGTGCAGCACGCTGGAGATGACAGCCATTGACGGGGAAATCCTCGGAGTGCGTTGGGGCAAATACCCGAGCTTAGAGAGAGGCAATCCCACGTCGCATTTGGTAAGGTGGTAACCAACCCGCGGATGAGAGCGTGACAATACTCTATTGCGGCAACCGTCTCCAGCGCCTGCACAGGCTTCAAACTTTGACGATCCAGCGCTAGCGGGGTAGTCTCATTCTACCGGGAAAATCAAAAAACGCTCATGAGAGACACAAGTAACCGCACCAATTTGACCCTAGGGCGTAGATCCAAAACGGCGATGTGAACCAAGATGTGAAATCTGGGAGGTTTCATGTTGTCGAGTGTCTGGCTCACCGAAGACCAATTCAATAAAATCAGCCGCTTGCTTCCGAACCAGCCCATGTGGCGTGCCGCGCGTGGAGGGCCCTCGGGCGCTGCCTGGGACTATTTTATGTATCCAACGCGGCGATCGTTGGTCGGTCATGCCTGTCGCACACGGTCCAGCCAAGGCGCTGAACAATCGCTACAAACGCTGGTCGCAGGCTGGTCATGTTCGCGCGCGTGTTTGACGCTTTGGCGCGCGAAACGGCTGATCTTTCGACCCTCCTGATCGACACGAGCCATGTCAAGCCGCACCGGATCGCGGCCAATGGCGCAAAAAAAACACTGGCGTCGGGCGCAGCATTGGCGCGCCTGCGTTATATCGGAGCTATTGCCAGCAGTCAGATGCAGATGGGCACAAGATGACGTTACTCATCCTCGGGGGCACGGTTGAGGGCCGCGACTTGGCGGAAAAGCTATCCGGATTGAAAGGCGCACGGGTGTCTCTTGCTGGAGCGACCACAAAGCCCGCCCCCCTCGCTCTGCCTGTAAGACGCGGCGGTTTTGGCAGCGCTGAGGGATTTGCAGACTATTTGAAAACCGAGAAAATCACCGCTGTAATTGATGCGACGCATCCCTTTGCGGTGCGTATAAGCGCGCGCAGTCGTGCAGTTTGCGATCGGGTCTCTGTCGCATATCGTCAAATCCTGCGGCCTTCCTGGCAACCGGACGCAGAGGATAATTGGCGCCTGGTTCCAGACGACGCCGCGGCCATTGCGACGATCCCCAATGCGGCGCGTGTATTTCTAGCGATCGGACGGCAACGCATTGACGCATTTGCCGGGCTCCAAGCGCAGCAGGTGGTGATCCGGATGATCGATCCCCCAAAGGAGCCTTTGCCGATCCCAAAAGCGAAACTGGTACTTGGCCTGCCGGCTCGGACTTGGCAGGAAGAGGCGCAACTGTTCGAACGCGAAGGAATTGAGTGGGTGGTGACCAAAAATTCAGGCGGGGAGGCGGGCCGCGCAAAGCTCTTGGCCGCAAGGCGCCTGGGTCTGATCGTCGTGATGATTGACCGCCCTGCACCTCCCGGTGACCGGGTGTTCGAAAGCGTGAACGAAGCCCTCACTTGGCTAAATCAGGGGAGCCCAGCATGAGCCATGTCGGGAGGCTCATTGAGACACCGGCTTGCGTGGCCGAAGGGGCGGCCTGGCTCGCAGAGACCGATCCCCGTTTCGCCCATGCGCTAACCCTAACCGGTCCCTTACCACTAAGGCGCCGCAAAGACGGGTTCGAGGCGCTTTTCGCAGCAATTGTGAGCCAACAGGTCAGCGTGGCTGCGGCGGCTGCGATCTGGGGGCGGCTCAAAGACGCTAAGCTGACCGGTCCGCGCAAAGTCCACAGAGCCTCTGACCAGGACTTACGGGAGTGCGGGCTTTCCCGGCAGAAAATCCGCTACGCCAAAGCCCTTGCAGGATCTGGCATCCGCTACAAAAACTTGCGCGATATCCCCACTGATCATGTGGTTGAAGAGCTGATCGCGGTCCCAGGCATCGGGCGTTGGACAGCGGAGATCTATGCGATGTTCTCGCTTGGGCGCGCCGATATTTTTGCGCCCGGCGATCTGGCACTGCAAGAGGCCACGCGGCTCCTTTTTGAGCTTGAGGCCCGCCCGAGTGAGAAAAAATTGCGCGAAATGTCCCAGGATTGGGCGCCTTGGCGCGGTGTCGCAGCGCGCCTTTTGTGGGCTTACTACAAAGAGGCCAAAGGGCGCGAGGGCGTCGGCTGACAGGTCGAAACTGGGCCAGGCGTTGGGGTCATGTCCTTAGGATGGCCTTGGATTATCCTGATCGTTCTGGCGGTCATAAACCTCTCTTGCTTGATCAAGCTCTGCAAAATTCTGTTCCGCCCAGCGATCCAGTGTGATCAAGGCCGAACTCAGCGACACGCCGATGTCGCTGAGCCGGTAGGTCACATGCGGGGGCGTGGTTTTCCGATCCTCTCGTAGGACAAGCCCGTTTCTTTCTAGCTCGCGAAGCGTTTGGGTCAGCATCTTCTGCGATATGCCATCGATCCGTCGAAGGAGAGCACCGTTGCGCATCGGCTGCTCGGCCAAAGCAGACAAGATCAGCACGGTCCATTTGCTGGCAATCAGTTCAAGAGCATCACGGGAAGAACAGTCCGCACTGAAGACGCTGGGTTCATAGTCTGTCTTCGCCATTGGATGTTCCTAATAGTTACCAAAAGGTGCGTACTTGCCACTTGGTAACTACCCAATATACGCGTTTTCCCAGTAGGTCATCCAAGAAGGAGATCGCAGGATGAAAACCCTTGTTCTTTGCTCGAGCCCGAGGCGGAACAGCAACTCCACGCTTCTCGCAAAAGAGGTGGCCGTCGGACTTGAGGAAACGGGTCACGAGGTGATCCTGCGAGACTTGAACACGTTTCTCGGTGGATTTCTTGGGGATTGTCGTCAGTGCCGCCTAGCAGATGGTAGCTGTGCAATCAAAGACCGGTATCGCGAGCTGTTTTTCAACGATTTTTTGCCCGCCGAGGGGCTGATTGTGGCCACACCCATCTATTGGTACGGAATGTCAGCTCAGCTCAAAGCCTTCTTTGACCGGATGTTTTGCTATGTCGCCGCGTCTCATCCAGCCTCAGAGCATGTTCTAACTGAGATCCAAGGCAAGCGGATTGGGCTTGTGCTGAGTTCGGAGGAGACCTTCCCAACGGTATCGGGCGGGATCGTGCATCAGTTGCAGGAGTATAGCCGTTATACCAGCTCTACCTTCGTGGGCGCTGTGCATGGATATGGCAATGCGGGTGGAGAAGTGGCACGTGATCCGCGAGATCCGATCTCTGCGGCACGCCGCTTTGGGCAAAAATTCTTCACCACCCATGCAACGGATTACAGAATTGACACGCCGCGCTCCGGCACGATGTGGCCAAAACCTGTGAGTGAAATCGAAAGATGTGCTTCAGCGTCCTAAGGCTGCATCTGAGATCATCTAACTGGCGACAGCCATAGTCAATTTGCGGATTGATTGGTCTTCCGCGCAGAAACCACTTTGGTCTCTGCCGCGTGACAAAACTCTCTGCATTTCTGCGGAGGGTTGCCATTTGTGAAGAAGATATCGACATCTGCCAAGGATGCGATCCGGGCCGGTGCCTTGCGTTCGAATTTTGAAAGATCGGCAGCGAGAAACACTTTGTCGCTTCGGCTGATGATGGCCTTGCTGACGCCTACTTCGCGGACGTCGAAATCAAGGATATCACCGTCTTCATGCAAGGCGGAGCAGCCGATCACAGCATAGTCGAAGCGAAACTGAGAAATCGTCTCGCGGGCATAGGCACCAACCAGACCCCCATCGGTGCGACGCAAGTTTCCACCCGTGACGATAACCTCGATATTGGTATTGCCGGAAAGCCGCATGGCGATGTTCATGTTGTTGGTGACCACCAAAAGACCACTGTGATTGTAGAGCTCTGCCGCCACCGCTTCTGTTGTGGTCCCGATATTGAGGAAAAGCGAACATTCGTCTGGAATATGCTTTACGCATTCCCGCGCGATATCGACTTTTGACGGCTGGTTCAGTTCGCGACGCTCATCATAGCCGATATTGACGGTCGCAGAGGGCAGGATTGCGCCGCCATGAACGCGCTCCAACTGGCCCGACTCAGCCAGTTCGGTCAAATCACGACGGATTGTCTGAGGGGTCACGCCGAAATAATCGACGAGTCGGTCGACCGTCACCTTCCCTTCGCGGCGTGCAATTTCAATTATTTCTGGTTTTCTAAGCGTTTGTACCATGGCCTGTCACACTGCGCTTTTGGCTGATGTTAGGTCGAACCCACTCATTCACGCAAATAGTGTTGTTGGTTTAATGTTCGAATTTTATGTTGATTATTCGTTTCCTTGGCTGCACGCGCACCATTTCCCATAATGATTCCAGCGTCTTGATATAATAACGAACTATAACGAACATTTTTATCTTCTCTTTGTGGTCGTTTCGTGTCACAAATTCAAAAGCGTCGCTGAGATGTGACGTTGGGAGGGATTCGATGTCAAAGAGCTTCGACCTGCTGGTGATCGGCGGCGGCATAAATGGCTGTGGCATTGCACGCGATGCCGCGGGGCGAGGTCTCAGCGTTGCGGTTGCCGAGATGAACGATATCGCTTCGGCCACGTCTGCGGCATCGACAAAGCTGTTCCATGGTGGGTTGCGGTATCTTGAATATTTCGAGGTGCGACTGGTTCGCGAAGCACTGGTCGAGCGGGAAACGCTCCTGAAGGCGATGCCCCACATTTCGTGGCCGCTGCGGTTTGTGCTGCCCAACCACCCGCCCATGCGATTTGATGCATCCACACCCACGTCGCGGCTGCTGAGCCGCGTGATGCCTTTGATGAAAGGGCGTCGTCCGGCCTGGCTGATCCGGTTTGGACTTTTCATGTATGACCACCTCGGGGGCCGCAAAATCCTCCCGGGCACCGATAAAATCAATCTTAAAAACACCCCAGAGGGTGCCCCGTTAAATCCGAAATTTGAAGAGGCTTTCGAGTATTCAGATTGCTGGGTTGAAGACTCTCGATTGGTGGTTCTGAATGCGCGCGACGCGGAACAGCGTGGCGCGGAGATCATGGTGCGGGAAAAGGTGATCTCCGCGAATGTGGAAGACGGACATTGGGTGGTCACGCTTCAAAACACCCAAACCGGGGCGGACCGCACCATAGAGGCCAAGATGGTGGTCAATGCCGCGGGCCCTTGGGTGGGTGATGTGCTGCGCGGCACGCTGAAAAGCAACAGTCAGCACAATGTGCGACTGGTCCGAGGCAGCCATATCGTGACCAAAAGACTGTTCGACCACGAGAAGTGCTATTTCTTTCAAGGCACCGATGGGCGGATCATCTTTGCTATTCCCTATGAGACCGATTTTACCCTGATCGGAACCACAGATGCAGATCATCCAGACTCCACTAAAGCGCCGCACTGCACACCCGAAGAGCAAACCTACCTGATCGAGTTCATCAATCAGTATTTGGAAAAGCCCATCAGCGATGCCGATGTGGTGTGGACCTATTCTGGTGTGCGCCCGCTTTACGATGACGGCGCGAGCAGTGCGACTGCCGCAACCCGGGACTATGTCCTGAAACTCGACCGCACCCGCGGGGCGCCAGTGCTCAATGTCTTTGGTGGCAAAATCACCACCTATCGTAGACTGGCCGAGACCGCGTTGGAGGAAATCAAAAAAGAGTTTCCCAAAATCCCCGATGCCTGGACCGCAGGCGTGGCCTTGCCGGGCGGTGACTTCCCGGTCGATGGGTATAGTGCCTTGGTGTCGGACTTGCAGAAAGACTACCCGTTTCTGACCGATCGCTGGGCCAAGCGATTGGTGCGTGCCTATGGTACCGAAGCGCGGAGCATTTTGTCCGGTGCCACCAGCAAAGAAGACATGGGCGAAGACTTCGGCGCAACGCTCACCGCGCGCGAAGTCGATTGGCTGATCAACAAAGAATACGCCTGTAAGGCCGAGGATGTTGTTTGGCGGCGGAGCAAACTGGGTCTGCGTCTGTCCGATGAGCAAATCACGGCACTGGACAACTGGATGAATGAGCGCCAGCGTTCCATTCCAGCACCGGCAGCGGAATAAAGGGAGGCCTCGATGACACTCGAACTCAAGGGCGTGTCAAAGTCTGTCGGGAGTGACACTCATATTTACCCAACCGATCTGACGCTTACCAAGGGCACGATGAATGTGCTGCTGGGGCCGACGCTGTCGGGCAAGACGACCTTGATGCGGCTGATGGCTGGGTTGGATGTACCCAATGAAGGCAAGGTCTTTTGGGACGGCGAAGACGTGACTGGTATGCGGGTACAAGACCGCCAGATCGCGATGGTCTACCAGCAGTTCATCAATTACCCGTCCATGACGGTCTACGAAAACATCGCCTCACCGCTGCGGCTCTTGGGCAGATCGCGGGCGGAGATAGACACCAAGGTCAACCAGGCTGCAGAACTGATGAAGCTGACGCCGATGCTCAAGCGCAAGCCGTTAGAGCTTTCTGGCGGTCAACAACAGCGCTGCGCGCTGGCTCGGGCTTTGGTCAAAGACGCAGGTTTGGTGCTGTTGGACGAACCGCTGGCGAACCTTGACTATAAACTGCGGGAGGAACTGCGGGTCGAAATCCCTAAAGTCTTCGAGGAATCCGGGGCGGTGTTCGTTTATGCGACGACCGAACCCGAAGAGGCGTTGCTGCTTGGCGGTAACATTGCGACTATGTGGGAAGGCCGGATCACACAGTTTGGGCTGACACCAACGGTCTATCGCCAGCCGCGCGATGCGACCACAGCGCGTGTGTTCAGCGATCCGCCGATGAATTTCCTCCAGGTCAGCAAAACCGGCTCTAAGATCATGTTTGGCGACGGGCAGGCAGCGGATGCCGTTGGGCCGCTGGCAGGTCTGTCGGATGGGCGCTACCTGGCAGGGTTCCGACCCAACCATGTTGAGATCTCGTCTTCGCGCGACGGCGTCATGACCTTCGACACGCGTCTTGTCGTGACCGAATTGACTGGATCAGAGACCTTTATCCATCTCGACCACCACGGCGAACGCTGGGTCGGTTTGGTGCACGGCATCCATGACCTAGAGCTTGGTGCGTCGTTGCCGGTCTATCTTGACCCGTCGCATGTTTACATCTTCAGCGAAGACGGCGATCTGGTGGCTCCGGCTTCCTACGCCCTTGCGGCGTAAAGGATGGTCTCATGGCGAAGATCACGCTCGACAATCTTGCCCATTCCTATCTGGCCGCGCCCAAAGTCGAAGATGACTATGCGCTGAAAGAGCTCAACCATGTTTGGGCGGATGGCGAGGCCTATGCGCTCTTGGGTGCGTCTGGCTGCGGGAAGTCCACCTTGCTCAACATCATTTCGGGCCTGCTGCACCCCAGTCAGGGGCGCATCCTGTTTGACGACGTCGATGTAACCGACGCCTCGACAACGGACCGCAATATTGCCCAGGTCTTTCAGTTTCCGGTGGTCTACGACACCATGACAGTGCGGTCGAACTTAGCCTTCCCGCTGAAAAATCGCGGGGCGAGCGCGGATTATATCGCAAACCGCGTTCAGCAAATCGCCGAGATCATCGGGATGGAGACCGAGCTTAACCGGCGCGCCCGTGGGCTCACCGCGGATGCCAAGCAAAAAATCTCGCTCGGCCGGGGCATGGTCCGAGAAGATGTGAACGCGCTTTTGTTCGACGAGCCGCTCACCGTGATCGACCCTCATATGAAATGGGAATTGCGTACCCAGTTGAAATCGCTGCATCACGAATTTGGGCACACGATGATCTACGTGACCCATGACCAAACTGAGGCACTGACATTCGCCGACAAAGTGGTGGTCATGTATGACGGTCGTGTCGTTCAAATCGGCACACCGGAGCAGTTGTTTGAGAAGCCGGAGCATACTTTCGTAGGCTACTTCATCGGGTCTCCGGGCATGAATGTGATCCCAGCGAATGTCGCTGGCAATACCGCCACCGTACACGGGACAGAGGTCAACTTAGCGCAATCCTTCAATGGGCTCAGCGGCAAAATCGAAATTGGCGTGCGTCCGGAATATGTAACCCTGACAGATGGTGCCGGCCTGCCGGTCAAGGTGCGTCGTGTGGAAGATGTCGGGCGCCACAAGATCATACGCGCTGATCTTTTTGGAAATGATATCAATATCGTGGCTGGGGAAGAGGCGTCGATTTCGCCGGATATGACACGGATCGTTTTCGATCCGGCCCGTGTGAATGTCTACGCCGATGACTGGCTGCAACAAGGGAAGGCGGCGTAATGGATAAAACCGTAAACAATCGCGCTTGGTTCCTCGTCATCCCGGTTCTGCTTTTGGTGGCTTTCTCTGCGGTGATCCCGCTGATGACGGTCGTGAACTATGCAGTGCAGGACACATTCGGCAACAACCAGTTTTTCTGGGTTGGTCTGGAATGGTTCGAAGAGATGCTTGCCAGCGAACGCATGTGGGATGCGCTTGGCCGCCAGCTTGTTTTTTCACTGATCATCCTGGCGATTGAGATCCCGCTTGGGGTTTTCGTCGCACTGAACATGCCAAAGAAAGGGATCTGGGCCTCTGTCTGTCTGGTGTTGATGGCGCTGCCGCTGCTGATCCCATGGAATGTGGTTGGCACGATCTGGCAGATCTTTGGTCGTCAAGACATTGGTCTTTTGGGCTATGTGCTGAATGCAATCAATGTCGACTACAACTACACCCAAGGGTATTTCGCCGCTTGGATCACTGTGATTGTGATGGATGTCTGGCATTGGACTTCTCTGGTGGCGCTGCTTGCCTATGCCGGGCTGCAATCGATCCCCAACGCCTACTATCAGGCCGCAAAGATCGATCAGGCGAGCCGGTGGAGCGTCTTTCGCTACATTGAGCTGCCGAAGATGCAGGGCGTGCTTATGATCGCGATCTTGCTGCGGTTCATGGACAGTTTCATGATCTATACGGAACCTTTCGTGGTCACTGGGGGCGGCCCAGGTAACGCAACCACTTTCTTGTCGATCGACCTCGTGAAGATGGCTCTTGGACAGTTTGACCTCGGACCCGCGGCGGCGTTCTCGATCATGTACTTCCTCGTGATCCTGTTGATTTCCTGGGTCTTCTACACTGTGATGACTAATCTCGACAAAGCGGAGGGCAAGTGATGGCCGATATCGCTGCCAGCTCTGAGGCGCCCACCCGCAGCTTCAGCCTGCCCAAGATCAATACAAGTGCAGTGGTGATGATCCTCTATCTCACCTTTCTGCTGCTGCCGATCTATTGGCTGATCAATATGAGCCTGAAGACCAATGCCGAGATCCTCGGCACCTTCAGTCTCTGGCCACAAAACCTCACGTTCCAGAACTACGTCACCATCCTGACCGACCCGGCTTGGTATATGGGCTATGTGAATTCGCTGATCTACGTGGTGATGAACACCTGTATCAGCCTCGCAGTGGCGCTACCGGCGGCCTATGCGTTCAGCCGCTACACCTTCATGGGTGACAAGCATCTGTTCTTTTGGCTTCTGACCAACCGGATGGCGCCGCCCGCGGTTTTCGCCCTGCCGTTTTTCCAGCTCTATTCCTCGGTTGGACTGTTTGACACACATATCGCCGTGGCGTTGGCGCATTGCCTGTTCAACATTCCGCTGGCCGTGTGGATTCTGGAGGGCTTCATGCGGGGTGTGCCGAAAGAGATCGATGAGACCGCCTATATCGACGGCTATTCCTTCGGTCGCTTTTTTGTGCGGATCTTCATGCCATTGATCTCGTCTGGCATCGGCGTCGCGGCGTTCTTCTGCTTCATGTTCTCCTGGGTCGAGCTGCTGCTCAGCCGTACCCTGACGAGTGTGGATGCTAAGTCGATTGCGGCCACAATGACCCGGACGGTGTCGGCCTCTGGTCTCGATTGGGGGGTGCTGGCCGCTGCGGGTGTGCTGACCATCGTGCCCGGCGCTTTGGTGATCTACTTCGTGCGCAACTATATCGCCAAGGGCTTTGCACTAGGAAGGGTCTAAAGAATGGAAAGCGAAATCGGGCAAAGTATTAACACCATTTTGCCAGCATTATTCGGCTTCTTGGGGGTGCTTGTAGGAGTCTTGGGTTCGCACTGGACACAAATCAGTCTCCACCATCTAAAGGAGAAACCGAGACTTGCGGTAGAAGGGAAGCAAATAGAAATTCTAAAAAAAATGCTCAATAAAGACAACATGCCGTTCGTCAAAGATTCCGACAAAACAAAGCGTGTCACATGGCGTAAGTTCGAGGATTTAAAGAATGTTATTGGGGCAGACGAAGAAACCGCCCGGAGGCTGCTAATTCAAGCAGGTGCCCGACGAATAGCCAGTGCAAATGACAAGTGGGCATTGCTCAAGGACAAAAAAATTGAAGACGCGTTTGCCGACAAACTAGCTGCAGAAGAACAAGAGGAATAGGTGCTATGGCTTGGATGGCATGGACTTGGCCGACGGCAGCGTTTTTCGCAGTGATCGCCACGCTGCTCATCACCATGACAGTGCTGGCGATACGGTATCCCGAAACCCCACGCGTTGGAATTTTGCGGATTGAAACCACGCGGGGCGATCGGCTTTTCATCACACTTCTGGGGTCGGCCTTCATCAACTTGGCCTGGCTTGGTCTTACTGACCAAGCACAGTGGTGGGCACTTGTGATTTGTTTGGTTTACGCCGCGGCGGTTTTTCGTTGGGTGTAACAAAGCTGGTGTGTCTGGGACCAAACCCGGACCGCTCGAGGAATACCAAAGGTTCTATGACAGGGAGGAATCTCATGAACCACTTACTGAAAACATCCACTGCGGTGGTGATGGCACTGGCCATGACCAACGCACCGGCTTGGGCTGGCATGGATGAGGCTGTCGAATTTCTCGATAACGAGATCGATGGGCTTTCCGTACTGACACGCCCCGAGCAGGAAGCAGAGATGCAGTGGTTTGTGGATGCGGCAGAGCCCTTCCAGGGCATGTCGATTAAAGTCGTCTCCGAGACGATCACCACGCACGAATACGAAAGCCAAGTGCTTGCACCCGCGTTCACGGCGATCACAGGGATTGAGGTCACACATGACCTGATCGGCGAAGGCGACGTGGTCGAAAAACTGCAGACGCAGATGCAGACCGGCGAAAATATCTACGACGCCTATGTCAACGACAGCGATCTGATCGGGACCCATTGGCGCTACCAGCAGGTGCGCAACCTGACCGATTGGATGGCGGGTGAAGGCGCGGATGTGACCTTGCCGACCATCGATCTCGATGACTTCATCGGCCTGTCCTTTGTCACTGGTCCTGACGGCAAGCTCTACCAGCTGCCCGACCAGCAATTCGCCAACCTCTACTGGTTCCGTTATGACTGGTTCACCGATCCCAAGAACATGGAAGACTTCAAAGCTGCCTATGGCTACGACCTCGGTGTTCCAGTCAACTGGTCGGCTTATGAGGACATTGCTGAATTCTTCACCGGCCGCGACCTGAGCCATCTTGGCGTCGAAGGCGATGTCTATGGCAACATGGATTACGGCAAAAAAGACCCCTCGCTTGGCTGGCGTTACACCGATGCGTGGATGTCCATGGCTGGCATGGGCGATGTCGGCGAACCCAACGGCCTTCCCGTTGATGAATGGGGTATCCGCGTCAATGAGAACAGCCAGCCGGTTGGGTCTTGCATGGCGCGCGGTGGGGCGACCAATTCCCCAGCTGCTGTCTATGCTGTCAACAAAGCCATTGAGTGGCTGGAGAATTACTCGCCTCCGACCGCTGCTGGCATGACCTTTGGGGAAGCTGGACCAGTGCCAGCCCAAGGCCAGATTGCACAGCAGATGTTCTGGTACACTGCCTTCACCGCCGACATGGTGGGGGATGGTGCCTCGGCGGTACTGGACGATGACGGCAATCCGAAATGGCGGATGGCACCATCGCCACGTGGGGCCTATTGGGAAGACGGAATGAAGGTCGGCTACCAAGACGCTGGCTCTTGGACCCTGATGGACTCCACCCCAGTGGATCGTGCGAAAGCGGCCTGGCTTTATGCGCAGTTCGTGACCTCCAAGACCGTCGACCTGAAGAAGTCCGCTGTCGGTCTGACCTTCATCCGCGAATCCACCATCGACTCGGGATACTTCACCGAGCGTGCTCCAAAACTTGGGGGTCTGATCGAGTTCTATCGCTCGCCAGCCCGCGTCCGTTGGTCGCCAACCGGCACCAATGTTCCAGACTACCCTCGTTTGGCGCAGCTGTGGTGGCAGAATATCG
>JBCDGN010000077.1:0-18225 GCA_038751255.1 Pseudomonadota bacterium | reverse complement strand
GGATGCGGGCCGCTACCGCGCGGACACGAGACACCCTTTGGCGAACAGTCGGCGCCGTTCTCGATCGCTTCACACCCCAGGAATGCGCAAACGACTTCGAAAACGCAGGTTACGCTTCCGTGAAACCCTGAAACGCTCTAGCGCACGCTTCACAGGCACGGCCAGAGACGGAAACACAAGACTTTCTATCATGCTGACCAAAGGAGCGGCTCGCGCAATGAGAGCGGAAAAACCTCTCTGGTCAATGTGTTGCCAAGCTGTCAGTCTTGGCGCGCGAGGAAGGAGGATCGACGCATGGTCGATCTTTGGGAGGGGTTGCGCCAGGCATTTTGGCTGGTCGTAACGCTCAATCCAGAGTTGGTCGAGATTGCAGAGCGGAGCTTGCGGATCACGTTCTCTGCTCTGATCCTGGCGTCAGTGATCGCGATGCCTCTGGCGGCGCTGCTCGCGGTGCGCCGCTTTCGGTGGCGCCGCCTTGTGATCGCGGTTCTGAACGCGCTTATGGGATTGCCGCCTGTGGTGGTCGGGCTCGCGGTTTATGTCCTCCTGTCGCGTTCAGGCCCTTTTGGTGTGTTCGGGCTCTTGTTCACGCCAACCGCGATGATCATCGCTCAGGTCATTATCATCGTGCCACTGATCGCCAGCATCGCGCACCAATCCCTGCGTGATCTCTGGCAGGATTATCATGATCTCTTGATTTCGATGAACGTCACTCAGTGGCAGAAGATGCAAACGCTTCTCTGGGACGCGCGGCGTGCATTGCTGACCGCGGCCCTCGCGGGGTTTGGCCGCGGTATTGGAGAGGTCGGCGCGATCATGATCGTCGGCGGCAATATCGATCATGTGACCCGTGTGCTCACCACTGCGATTGCTTTGGAAACCGGGAAGGGAGATTTCGCCATGGCGCTCGCTCTTGGGTTTGTTCTGATCGGCATTGCAGTGTCGATAAACCTTGCAATCCATTGGTTGAGCGGCACGGAACGGGAGGGGCGTTGGTGAGCGATCTATTCCCCCTTACGGTGCGCGGGGCAAAGACATCTCGGCGCGGTAAAACACTGGTGGGGCCCATCGATCTTGATCTCGACGGGACCGGAGCGACCGTGGTGGTCGGACCGAATGGCGCTGGGAAGACCACGCTTCTGCGGCTTCTGCATGGGACCGCGCGGCTCACCAGCGGAGAGATCCGCTGGGCCTGTTCGACGGAGAAAGCGCGCGAACATCAGGCTTTTGTTTTTCAAACCCCGATCATGTTGCGCCGCACCGTCGAAGCAAATCTCGCCTATCCTCTCGCGATGCGGGGGCTGCGCCGTGCTGAGGTGCGCGCACGGGCGCGAGATTGGGCGGCACGGGTTGGCCTCGCAGAGATGTATGATCGCCAAGCGCCGGTGCTGTCGGGGGGGGAAAAGCACAAGCTTGCGCTGGCGCGCGCCATGATCACAGAGCCCAAACTGGTGTTTCTCGATGAGCCTTGTGCAGCGTTGGATGGGCGCGCAATCCGTGAAATAGAGGCACTCTTGCTGACCGCCAAGGCCGCCGGAACGCGGATGATCCTTTCAACTCATGACATGGGGCAGGCCCGGCGCCTTGCCGATCGGGTGGTGTTTTTATTGGGTGGCAAAGTCCATGAAGACGGCCCTGCGGAGCAATTTTTTGCAGGCCCCAAAACGCCGGAAGCCCAGGCCTTTCTAAGAGGAGACATCGTGGAATGATCGGGCGTCTGACCATCGTGATCGTCTCGCTCGTCTTCTCCGGCGCAGCCCATGCTTTAGATGTGATGAAGATGGCGGTGACGACCTCGTTTCACAATTCTGGGCTCTCTGACGTGCTGCTGCCGGCGATCGAGGAGGACTTGGATCTGCAGCTGCAGCTTTTGGTGGTTGGGACCGGACAAGCGCTGAAGCTCGGCCAAGCAGGCGATGTTGACGCCATTCTGGTCCATTCCCGATCTGCTGAGGAGGCCTTCGTGGCAGAGGGGTTTGCCCCCTATCGGCGCGAGATCATGTATAACGATTTCGTCTTGATCGGCCCTGACGGCGATCCCGCAGGTGTTGCCGAGGCCACCAGTGCGGCGGACGCATTGGAACGGATCCACGACGCCAAAGCCCCCTTTGTCAGTCGCGGCGATGACAGCGGTACCCATAAGAAAGAACAAAGTCTTTGGGCGGCAACGGGGCTCGACACCCGCGCATTCGGCCGCTGGTATAATTCGGTCGGTGCAGGGATGGGGGCGGCGTTAAACACGGCTTCCGGAAAGACTGCTTATATCCTATCCGACCGGGCGAGTTGGCTGAATTTCGGCAACAAAGGCGATCTTTCGTTGCTATATGCAGGCGATCCGGCGCTCTTCAACCAATATGCCTACTTACCGGTGAGCTCAACAAAACATCCGTATGTGAAATCTGAATTGGCTAAGAGACTTGAAGCCTGGCTGGTCTCAGGCCGCGCCAAAGGCCTGATTGATAGTTATGCCATCGATGGTGAGACGCTCTTTACCTTCAATGCCCAACCTTAAGCCTGATCGCCTTTGTGCGAAGCGACAACGCCCCCTCAATAGGGGGCGTTCCTTGGTCACACGGATCGCGACTGGCAAAGGGCTCAGACGAAGTCGAACTGCTCCAAGCTTGGGGCTTCAAAGGCGAGAAGCGTTTCACCCACCGCGACGGCGTCGTCGAGATAACCTCCGATCATCGGCAGAGTATCGGCTGCCTCAACGACGGTCTCAATCCACCCTTCATAGGCGGCTGCAAAGGCAAGATCGACTTGGCTGGTCTCGTTGAGATCCCCTGCGAATGCCGATAGATCGACCTGACCTGCGGTGTCATCGCCGAAGGCAAAGTCAAACTGATCGACCATATCGCTTCCCGTTCCCCCCTGCCGGTCTGCACCGGTTGCAGTGAAAACACCTGACTGCCAAGCGGCGGCAAGATCGTAGGAGTGTGCGCCGGTATCATCGGTCAAAACCAGGGTCTCGATCTGGGTTTTCGCGTCATGCATGTTCTTGATGCGCAGCGCGCTGCCATCTTTCTCGATCACCAGATCTTTGCCCGCTTCCACAAAGAACCTCAGATCAGACGCATCAGACGCGCCAGCGTCCCGCAACTCGAGTGTGTCTGACCCATCCGCCCCACCGGTCAGTGTGTTCACCAGATCGCCTGCGATGCCGAGATAGGCGTTCACCTCTTGCAGTGCGTCCAGGCCGGCCTCGTCGATATCGGCCTCACCCTTACCGCTGAAATCATAGACGTAGATGTCGTCGCCTTTGCCCCCAACCAGATCACCATCACTGCCGGAAAGCGCGAGGATATCATTTCCTGTACCACCGAAATACTGGCTACTGGCATAGTCGATCAGGGACAACGCTGTGTCTTTGACCTCTGCAAAGGCTTCTTTCGCGTTCTGTAGCAAGTCATGACCAGCGTCGATCACCTCGCCGAGCGGGTTCATCTCAGCAAAATTGATCTGAATGGCTTCAATCTTTGCAGAGATTGCGCCGACCTCTTCAAAAAGACCGCCGTCGAAGACTGTAGTTTGTTCGCCTTCCGAACTGCTGTGACCGAAAACGGCGGCTTTGGCGAGCTTGGCAAAGGCCGACATGTCCATCAGCCAGTCTTCGCCTTCTTGGCCAAGAAGAAAGTTCACCTTGTCACCGCTCGTCAGCAACAGATCAGAGTTTGCTCCGCCAAGGCTGAGATTGTGGCTGCCGCTGCCTAGGAAGATATCCGCGCCAGCGCCACCCGATTGGATGCCCATATCGCCCGAGACATGAAAAACATCGCTGCCCTTCCCACCGAATTGCAGGTTGAGGGACGGCGCATCTTGCAAGAGTTTTTCGCGGGCCGTACCGGTGTCATCTTTCTCATTTGAGGTCTCGCCTTTGAACGCGTCCACCAAGGTTTTCCACGGATCCGCTGTGCCATCTCCAGCCTTGGAGATCATCAGATCGCCACCGGCCCCACCGAATTGGGTTTGTAAACCGGCGTCTTTGCCGCGTTCTAGCGCAACCATTACATCGCCACCTTCGCCGCCCGATTGCACGCCAACGCGCCCCAGCCCCAGAAGGAAGTCCTCGCCGTCTTCACCGAAGAGCGCCGTGCCTGTCCCGCCGCCGATCAGCACATCTGCGCCTGCGCCGGTGGCTTGAACATTGCCAGTCCCCGCTGCGAAGGACACGTCCTCTCCGTCTCCACCGATTTGGATGTTGAGCTTACCGCCTGCCAGCATCACATCGCCAATGCCGTCATCACTGCCAAGAACGCCCGAGAGCTTGGCTCGCGCTGCGCCGAGATCAAAGTCCAGCAGCGGGATTTCTTCGGGGATTGCTGTCTCTAAAGTGGCTCCGATTTGCAGGTTGCCCACTCCGCCTGCGATCAGCCAATCGCGGCCCTCGGCACCGATCTGGATATTCGCGCCGCCAAGCCCCACCAACCAATCATCGCCAGTGCCGCCATATTGCAGATTGCCAACGCCATGGGCCACGGCCACGTCATTTCCGCTGCCGCCAAGCTGGACGTTATACTTTCCGGTCGCGCCGATGACATCGTTGCCGTTGCCGCCATCCTGCCAATTCAGGGACCCGGCGGCGCCCATGATATCTTGACCCGCGCCGCCCCATTGTAGATTGGCAGAGCTGATCGCGACCATCAGATCGTCACCGGCATCGCCATGTTGCACGGTCGCGACGACCGAGGCGGCCAGCATGCTGTCATTGCCATTGCCGCCATGCATGACGTTGACGCCGCCAGCAGCCTCCATCCGGTCATCGCCGTCACCACCAAAGAAGGTGTTCACACCGCCAATGCCGCGCATCACGTCGTTGCCTGCGCCACCCTCGGCGTGGTTGACCCCGCCGATCCCCTCGATCAGGTCATTACCCTCATCACCGCGCAGGGTATTGGTGCCACCGATTCCTTTGATCGTGTCGTTGCCGGAGCCACCATTGACATTGCTGGCAGCCCCAATGGCATCTAACCTGTCGTCTCCGCTGCCGCCGACAAGGCGGTTATAGGCGCCGCGTCCGATCAGGACGTCATTGCCGGACCCGCCATCTGCGTGGTTCCAAGCGCCCCAAGCCTCTATCCGGTCATGACCGCTCTGCCCATACATGTGGTTGCTTGCGCCATGGCCATAAAGCTTGTCCTGCCCTGTACCGCCATCGAGTTTGTTCGACGCACCGTAGCCATAAAGCCGATCGTCATGGGCGCCGCCATAAAGCTCGTTCCGGGCGCCATATCCGTAGAGCGCATCGTTGTGATTGCCGCCCCAGGCAGCGTTGTAGGCGCCATATCCCTTCAGCGTGTCATAGCCATCATCGCCCCACATTTTGTTCGATGCGCCATACCCATAGGCACGGTCATTGCCGATCCCGCCGTAGATCGTGTTGGTGCCGCCATAGCCATAGAGTGCATCATGGCCGCTATCGCCCCGCAGCGTGTTTGACGCGCCATAACCATTCACGGTGTCGTTGCCCGAGCCACCGCGCAAATCATTGACGCTGCCCCATCCGCCGACGAAATCATTGCCAGACCCGCCGCGCAGATAGTTCTTGTAGAGGCTATAGCCGTAGAGTTTGTCGTTGCCAGAGCCAGCGTCTTTAGAGCTGTAGAAGCCGTAGAACTTGAAGGTTTGATGCGGGGAGACGTATCTCGAGGTCGAGCTGCCCATGGGATGTATCCTTTGAGAAGAGTAAGCTTTATGAAGGCTGACCCGCAGGGGGCCTTGTGATCAGCGCGTGGTGCGGGTGGCGCAGTGGAAACGCGATTGGCGCCGGGCGCGGCCACAAGCATCGCGGCGGACCGCGCGAACGGTATGACCGGCGAAAACGTTGCGGCTGAGGTCCCTCGCCACGGCAAATCCGTCCTGAAATGGGGCGACCATATCGATCACCACGGGCCTGTCGCCACAGCACCATTCGTTCGGCGCCAGCACATGATCGCATTCCAAAACCAAGGCTTCGGTCTTTGCATCAAGCCATGCCCAGGTGGCCATGGCCACCGGCTGCGCAGCACGTTTCCAAACGCGTATCTGACCCTGCGCGAGCGCGGGCAGAAGAAGATCGCCCAACTGCGACAGGGTGCGATTGGCATAAAGCGGGACCTGGCCCATGAGGCTCAACGCCTCGCCGATCTGAGTGTAGACTTGGCTGTCTGCGAGCATTGTCATGTCGGTTTCTCCATCTCTGGCCCGGGAGTGGGCTGTTGAGAGGAAGCTACCGGTCCGACCGGCTGAGGCGTTATGAGGGAAACCCCTCATTCTGTTCCGCGCCTATGCGACGCCTGATTTGGTTGAGGATAGGGCTCGTAGCACAGGCAGCGCTATAGCTGTGTGTTTTGCTCCAAAAGCCCGTCTTTCAGCGCCAACGCCAAAAGCTGGGCGGTGGAATGCACCTCAAGCTTTGCCATCATGCGGCTGCGATGATTGTCCACAGTTTTAGGGCTGATAGATAACCGCTCTGCAATAGCAGCATTCGAGCAGCCCTGAGCGATCAGATGCAGAACTTGAAGTTCTCGCACGCTCAAATCCGCGCGGCCTTCTGCGGTCTCAAGCTGCTTGAGCACATCGCGCGCGATATAGCTTTCCCCAGCCAAGACGAGCGCAAACCCCTGCGCCATATCGCTTGGCGGCGTGCTTTTTAGAAACAGGCCCTCCACGCCAGCGTTGATCCAGTCGGCCAGGACTTGAGGTGCTGTAAAGCCAGTGACGACGGCGATCTTGGTCTGTGGCGACCAGCGCCGCACCTCCCCATAGACTTCGACGCCGCGAGACAGCGGCATGCCTGCATCCAGCAACAAAAGATCCGGCCGATGGGCCTTTGTTTCAGAGAT
Source organism: Pseudomonadota bacterium (assembly GCA_038751255.1). Taxonomy (GTDB): domain Bacteria; phylum Pseudomonadota; class Alphaproteobacteria; order Rhodobacterales; family Rhodobacteraceae; genus JANSYP01. Next base: position 11,404 of record JBCDGN010000077.1, on the reverse strand, counting down.
CGCCTCCAACCCGTTTTCGGCCTCGCCGACCACAGTCACAGAAAACTCTGACAAACCTGCCAGAATTTCCTTCAACCCGGCGCGGACCAGTGCATGATCGTCGGCGATAACAGCCGTCATAGGGATGGGTGATGCGGAACTACGCTCAGAGGAGGAAGACATCTGTCCGGCTTCTTTTCGTGCTGCTCATTGCGATCACTCTGCCACAACTCGCATTCGCTGACGATGAGGAAGACGATGGGGACGAGGTTCTGGTTGTTGCTCCTGAGCGGGCCCTAATCCCCGGCGCGGAAATTGACGATCTTTTCCAAATCATGGGGCGCCTAAACGATCCAGAAGAGCACTGTCCTCAGAACTCAGCGCCAGCGCTGTTCGCCCCGCCTTTGCCAAGCGATGGTCTTTTAGGATGTGTGCGGCTCATCAATTCTGGGGATCGGCCGGGGATTTGGCGGATCGATTTTGAACAGGTGTTCGGGGGCGATGTTCGAGTCGATGTGCGGCGCTTTGGGCAGTCGGAAACTGTGCTTGAAAACAGCCTCAACGCCCCTTTCGAAAAGCGCATCGGATCCGGGCGTTGGCTCGCCTCTCTCCCGATCTCAATCGCATCTGGAGAAAGCGTTGAGTTGCGGGTTGCCCTTGGGTCTGCCTCCGACATGGCTGACGCGGACCCAGTCCTCCGGCCCGAGTCTGACTATGTTGCAATGACCTCTGAACGCACCCTTGGATTTGGCGGCTTCTTCGGCGCTTCTCTTTTGCTTCTCATCTTTTTTGCGTTTTTCGCCCGATTGCTGCAATCCGTACCGGCCCGGCGGTATACCTTCTACTTTGCGGCGACGGTCCTCGCGGTGGCCTCAGCAGAGGGCTTTGTTGCCTCTCTCTTGCCCGGTCTCACCGCTCTGGGCTCTGGCGCGCTCGATCTTCTGCTTGAGATCGCGCAGGTCGTTTTCCATCTGAGCTTTATTGCGGCCTTCCTGTCCGCCGCGCTTCCCGGATACCTGCTGACCCGTTCCCTACCCGTGCTGACATTTTGCACAGGGGGACTGTTGGTGGCTGCGGCGGTGCTGAGTTTCGCCCTTGGCGGTCTCGATGGCGCCTTGGCCTATCACGATCTCGGCTATGAGCTTGATCCGTTGTTTGAAGGCAACACGCTCGGCATCCCCCTGATCTTGGGCGCCTTGGCAACACTTCTTTGGATCGTTGTGTTGTCGGCTGCCTCTATCCTTTTGCTCCGCGCGCGCTCAAGCGGGGCGCGTCTCTTCGCGCTCGGCGCAGGCCTGTTGATCTTAGGTCTTCTATTGGTGAGCTTCGGGGAGGATCTGCTGCCCGGTCTCGGCGATGATCACTTTGCTCTGCCTTATGTGTTTCTGCTCGACGCTGTTCTGTTTGCAGCGGCAATCGTGCGGCAGACATTTGGGCTACGCGACCAGCGCGACGCGGCGATCCGTCAAGAGCTTGCGGCCACGCAAGAGAAGATGCGTCTGGCTGATACCTTGCTTCATGCCAGACGCGATACCGCTCGCGCCCGCGCTTTGGCCGAAAAGCGCCGTGCGCAGTTGGCGCTGACCGGGCATGATTTGCGCCAACCTCTCACCTCGCTCCGCATGGCACTGTCAGAGGCGCGAGAACTCAATCCGAGTTTGGGGGAAACGCTGTCCAGCAGTCTGGAGTATCTCGCCGCCGTGCTAGAAGAAACACGGAGCGACACATGGCCAGATGTGTCAGGTGACCTAGGGTCAGAAACAAACGTCATCGCGCCAGAGGTGGAGGCCGTCCCGCTGCAAGTTGTTCTGTCAAATGTGGGACGGATGTTTGCCGAAGAGGCGTCTGCAAAGGGGCTGATTCTTGAGATCAACCCGACAGATTTGGTGGCTCAAGCAGAGCCCATTGCCCTCATTCGGATGACAGCAAATCTGGTCTCGAATGCGGTAAAATACACCAAGACAGGGCGGGTGCTGGTCGCGGCGAAGCCCTCAGGTGATTTCGCAACGCTAGAGGTGAGTGACACCGGACCGGGTCTTGCCCCCGAGGAGGCAGAGGCCATCCGCCAAGACTACCAACGCGGTGCGTCCTCAGCAGGTGTCGATGGCGAGGGCATTGGCCTGTCGAGCGTGCAAGCCTTGGCCCGCAAATGGGATTTGACCTTGCGCATCGACAGCACGCCAGGACATGGATCATGTTTTGCCATAGACGGCTTGCCATTGGCCTCGGGCTAAGTGTGCTGCTCCAATGTCTTTGAAAAGATGATGAGATCGACGCGGGTTAGGCGCTCTTCACCAGGCGGATCACAACTAAAACAAGGATCGCGCCGATCATAGCAGAGAGGATTTGGCCCCCGGCGCCTTCTCCTAGATTGACCCCAACGGCAGGCAAGACAAAGCCCGCAACCACGGCGCCGATCACGCCCAGCACCATGTTGCCCAACAGTCCGAAACCGCCGCCTTTGACAATCAAACCTGCAAGCCAGCCCGCGATCAGACCGATGATGATCATCCCGATTAATGCGCCCATGGTCCCTCTCCCTATCTCAAAACTGTTTCGCATCATCGCGAAGTGCGATTGGGTTGCAAGGGAATTGGCGTGTGGCCGCCTTTTGCCTTTTCGAGAGGGCAGAACCCGACGCGCGATGCCGTGGACGCAAGCCTTGATGATAACCTTGTTCCCGGCCTTTCTTAACTGAAACCTAGTTGCACTCTTCCAGGTCAGGCACTTCCGTTGAGACCCTTGTTAACGCCCAGTGGCACTGCTCGACCATCAAACGGCCCTCTGCACCGGGCAACTCTTTGGTCACAAAGATCGTGTCCGCCGCGAAACCGAAGTCGTGTTCCTTCGGTGTGGCCGGAAAAATCCGCACAAGCTCTCGGTACGCAAACCTTGCGTTGCACTCCTCCAAGTAACCCGCTTGGACATCTCCGCTGTCGTTCATCACCAGTTCGCCGCGATACACCGATGGGGGTGAGGCATCAGTGGCCTCCACGATTGCCCCTGCATCCGCGATAAGGTCCCGACCGTTTTGCTGAATACGCACACTAAACGGGCTTGAGAATTGGCCGAAGGCATTGTCTTCGACGTGACTACAAACGAGGTAGCCTTCGTATTCGCCAGTCCAGTCGAAGGGCTCTTGAGCCGAAATTGATGAGGCCGCCAAGAGCCCCGTAATCAAGGTTAAGTATCGCATATCTGTCGCCTCAGAAAGCAGGGTGATTGCTGTGCTCACCCGCAATGATTTAGGTGTTTGCCCTGATTTGCCAGGTTGTGGTCTCTAGACGTTTGACCTGTCCAGCGCCGAAGACAATGTCATCAACTTGATCGTGCCGGTCAACAACATCGGACTGGGCGGCTGGGCTTGCAGCGATGATATCGGCCGGACCGGTGAAGAGGAGCGCGCCACCTTCTTCAAACTTGCCTGCGACTGGCAGTGCCAACACTTCTCTCTGTGATGATCCGTTGAGCGATTGGAGTTCCTCCCTGATCGTTTGCTGTCGGACAGAGTGATGCTGACAACGCCTTTTGCCGACCACATTATCAATTGGCATGATCAGCACAGTGATTTTCAATTCATGACAGGAAAACGGCTGGCGGCCCCGACAGGAGTCGAACCTGTGGCCTACCGCTTAGGAGGCGGTCGCTCTATCCTACTGAGCTACGAGGCCGCGCCGGGGGCGTCTTAGCAGTCTGCTGACCTCTTGGCCAATCGGATTTCACTCCGCCGCTGGGATTGATGCCGGGGTCTTTGCGAGGTTCAGGATATCGTTCGGATCGAGACGTTCAGCGCCATCGAAACTGGTCCCAAGCCCAAAGAGACGAGCGGCGCCGATTTCCTTGGCGAACCATATGGCCTGATCCTCGGGCGAGACGAGATCGCGGTCGCCAGCGCGCAGGATAAGCCGCGACGGGGCCCAGGCGGCAATCGATCCGGATCTGAGCAAGGCAAACAGCTCTGTCCGGCTGTCGGCCACTCCGCAATTCGGCAGACGATCCCCCAAAAGCCACGCGGCTTGGTCCTGCGAGAGCAAATCAATATGCCGTCGCGCTTGCCCAGAGGCCTCTGGACGTTTGGGCAGGGGCGAAACCGTGACAACCAACGGGGGACCGAATCCTGCGAGCTCTCCGATCCAGGCGGCGAGCCTTGGGTCGTCGAGAGAGCTTGCGGGCAGGTAAACCAACCAGGGCGCCTCAGAACGGACGTCGCGGGCAACGTCTGGCGGCGCGGCCGATTTGCTGCGGGCAATCTCAACGCCCAGGGCAAAAGGCCCACGGTCGAGCTTTTCTATGATAATGGTGACATGCTGCGCGCGCGGATGCGCCAGCACACGTCCAGCGATACGCTCCCCGAGAGTTTCAAGCAGATCGAAGCGCTCTTGGTTCAACACGGTGTCGATTGCCTCAATCAACATGTCATAGCTGAGCACATCGTCGACATGGTCTTCTGCGGAGCGGCCCTCCGCGGCGACATGCAGTTCTACCGCAAACCGCAGACGCTGCGCCGCGCCGCGTTCTTCGTGGAATGCGCCGATATCAACGCTGCGCTGATAATCGCGCAAAGTGATCCGGTCGCGGGAGATCAACCCGCTTGGAGAGGTTTGATAGGGCATCAGAGCTTTAACAGGATTTTTCCGCGGTGTTGGGCAGCTTCCATCATTTTATGCGCCTCCGCCGCGTCTTCCAGCGGCAGGACAGCATGCGTGACGGCCTTGAGTTGACTTGTGGCGAAAAGCGGCCAGACCTGTTCGTGCAATTCCTTCGCAACGGCGTTTTTGAACGCCTCGGGCCGAGAACGCAGGGTCGATCCAGTGATATGGAGACGCTTTAACATCATAGGCATAAGGTCGATCTCAACCCGTGAGCCTGCATTGAACGCGATCTGGATGATCCGGCCGTCATGGCGCGCGGACTTGATGTTACGCGCAATGTAGTCGCCGCCGATGATATCGAGCGTGATGTCAGAGCCACCTGCTTCGCGCACAATCCCAACGAAATCCTCGCTTTGGAATACGATCGCGCGATCTGCTCCGAGCCCCGTGACAAAGTCCGCATCTGCGGCCGATCCCACTGTCGTGAACACGTTCAGACCAAAGGCCTTCCCAAGCTGGACCGCAGTTGAGCCGATCCCCCCGGCACCGCCATGGATCAGGAAGTTCGCACCTTTGGGAATGTCATAGCCGTGGAAGACATTGCTCCAAACGGTGAAAAAGGTCTCTGGCAGGCCCGCGGCGTCGATCGGATCAATGCTTTGGGGAAGAGACAGGCAGTGTCTGGCGTTGACGGCCACGCATTCGGCATAGCCTCCGCCATTGGTGAGGGCGCAGACCCGGTCACCGATGGCCCAATCTGTCACTTCGCCCCCGAGTGCGGTGATCTCGCCAGAAACCTCCAGCCCCAGAAGATCGGTTGCGCCTTTTGGAGGTGGATAATGACCCCGCCTTTGCACCAGATCGGGGCCATTGACACCCGCTGCAGTGATTTTGATCAAGACTTCCCCAGGTCCTGGTTCTGGGATGGGGCGCGACCCAAGAACGAGCACATCTGGCCCGCCCGGTTCGCGCATCTCAATGACGCGCATCTCAGGCATGTGTTTCTATAGCTTTCCTTGGAGCGTGAGGCGTTAGGCGGTTTCTAATGTGGCTAAAACGGAGTCAACGACCGTGCTTGCATCCTGCGCAATTACTGCACCTGCATCGCGGAGACGAGCAATTTTTTCCTCAGCACTTCTGAGGCCAAAAACCGAAAGCGTGCCTGCGTGACCCATGCGCTGTCCTTCCGGCGCGTGACGGCCCACGACAAGTGCGATCACCGGCTTTTCATAGTCGACAGTGGTCAAGTAATCGGCTGCGTCTTCTTCTTCTCGCCCGCCGATTTCACCGATCAACACCACTGTTTGGGTGTCTGGATCCTCGCGAAACCGCTTGAGGCAATCCACAAATCCAATGCCGTGAAGCGTGTCGCCGCCGATGCCCACGGTGGTGGATTGGCCCAAATCGGCGCTGCTGCATCTTGCAAGCACTTCCGAGGTCAAAGAGGCTGAGCGCGAGGCGATCCCGATGCTGCCGGGCTTCGCTTCTTGTGTGGGCATCACGCCAATCTTGCACGCCCCGGGCGTAAGAATGCCTTGGGAATTGGGTCCGATAAGAACCGAGTTCGAGCCTTCAAGCGCTTGTTTCACGCGCCCCATATCGTGCTGGGGAACGCGTTCTGTAATGCAAACGATCACGCCTATTTCGGCCTCTATCGCCTCAATCATGGCCTCAGCCGCATGTGGCGCGGGGACAACCACAAGGCTTGCGGTCGCATCGGTCCCGGCCACCGCCTCTTTCACGGTGTGAAACATCGGCAACCCCAGATGTTTGGTGCCGCCCCGGCCGGGTCGCACGCCGCCCACATAGGTCGAGCCATAGCGCATCGCGAGATCGGTGTAGAAAGTGCCCGCGCGGCCGGTCATGCCTTGGACAATCACCCTGGTGTTCTCATCGACAAGGATTGCCATTATCTCGCGCTCCCTTGCGCTAGTTCAACCACCCGATGAATGGCTTGAGGCATCGTCTCGAAACTTTCCACAGGCACTTTCCTGTCTTGAATGATCTGCAACCCCCAAGGCGCGTTCAGCCCAGCCAGGCGACTGACAACAGGCACTTTGCGTTTGCTGCGGGAATACGCGAAAGCGACACCCTCTGCGACTGTGTCGCAAGACGTCATGCCGCCGCCATGAACATTGAGCAAGATCGCTTTGACACGTGAGTCTTGCAACAAAAGCTCAACCCCTTTGGCAATATCGAAACTGCTGGCAGTTGTTCGAATATCCATGAAGTTTGCAGGGCTTGCACCGGCATCCAGCAGCATATCGTGGGTGGCCAAGCCAAGACCGGCACCATTCACCACGACGCCGATATTTCCATCGAGTTGCACGAGATTGATATTGCTTTTCTGCGCTTCGGCCTCAGGCGACAAGGCGCCTTCGCCAATCGCCATGCTGTCAAACTCAGGATGGCGGAAAAGCGCATTGGGATCGATGGCGATCTTGGCATCAACCGCGACCCATCCGTTTTCCCTGGTCAAGGCGAACGGGTTTATCTCTAGCAAAGTCGCGTCGTAATCGATGAAGGCTTGTCTCGCGCCGAAAAGCGCGTTCAGCGTCTGCGTCTGGTCAATGTCGAATTGGCTGAGAAACGCCAGCGCATCTGACCGCGTTTGTGGTGTGTCTTCAGGCAAGGCGAGTGTTTTGACCAGGTCTGAGTTTGCTTTTGCCTGCTGCTCAAATCTCATCCCACCCTCGGTCGACGCAAGCAGAAGCGGCGCGCCGTTGGTTGGGTCGAGCGCAAAAGCGATAAAGCGTTGGTGCGACAGCTCTAATGCAGCCTCCACCGAGACCGCTTCAACCAACTCGCCATCCTCTCGGGTCTGTTCGGTGACCAGACGTGTGCCTAGCATCGCGGCGGCTTCATCCCGCACTGATGACGGGGTTGCGGCAAATCTGATCCCGCCCGCTAGTCCGCGCCCGCCCGCCGTGATCTGCGCTTTCACAACATATTTTCGCGCATCAAGACCCGCACATGCGGCCTCGGCTTCCTCAGCGGTTCGGGCAAGCTTGCCCGCCGGCGTAGGGACCGAATATTGCGCCAAAATCTCCTTGGACTTGAACTCGGACAACAGCATTTTGTCCCGGCCTCCCCGCCTCAAATCCCGGTTACAATAATGGTGTCTCAGATAATGCTTGCTGTCAATCCGTCTGGTATACCACAGTTGAGACGGGGACGATGGGGAGGATGGAAATGGTCGATCTGAGGGACTTACAATGTCTCGCAGCCTTGGCGCGGCACAGACATTTTGCCCGAGCGGCGTCGGAATGCGGTCTTTCACAACCAGCGTTTTCGATGCGGATTCGGAGTTTGGAAGAACGTCTCGACACCACCATCGTTCGCCGCGGAAACCGCTATCAAGGACTGACGCAGGAAGGCGAAACCATCCTCGCCCATGCTCGGCAAATTCTCGATAACGTGCGCGCCCTCGAACAGGATGTGCGCGCGGCGCGGGGGGAGATCACGGGACGATTGGCGCTTGGGGCGATCCCCACTGCAGCGGCCTATGCTGCCCATGCCGCGACACTATTGCGGAAGGAACATCCTGGCATCACCATTCGTATTCAGACCGGCAGTTCGCTTGCGATTCAACAGGGCGTCGCCGAGGGCTCTTTCGATGCGGGGATCATCTATACGGAGGGCGGATCGCGCGACCTTCTGAATGTCGAGCCGCTTTATGATGAAAGCTACGTGTTGCTGTGCCCGCGGGATATGGCCCCGCGTCAGGAAGGCGAAGTGAGCTGGCAGGAGGTCGCAGAGCTCGATCTGAGCTTGCTTGAGCCGCAGATGCAAAACCGGCGCATATTGGATCGGGTTTTCTCCGATGCAGGCGTAGTGCCAAAAGTGATTGCCGAGATGAGCGGCATGACAGGATCAATCGCGCTCGCGATTCAGGGGGCTGCGGCCACGATTGTGCCGAAAACAGTTCTAGAGTCTTACGGACCGCTACAAAACACCGTCGCTCTCGGCCTCACCAATCCCTATATCGAAACGTCCGTGAGCTTGGTCACACCGCAACGGCAACCTCACATCCCCACAGTCGAAGCTCTGCGATCCGCGCTCGCGCTGGAACGGCATCCGCGATAAGTAAAGCAAATGATCTCATCGTATAATGCGAATTGAAGTTCGGATTTGCTGATAATAGGCTTGTGCCATCCTGGGAGGACACTATGGCACCATTGGACGAACGTACCGGAGTCTGGAAAGGCCGGGACGCACGCAAAAAAGGCCGCAAAACACCAAAAGGGCGTCAAGTAGATGATCAGTCGCTCGAAGAGGTAAAAACACTACTCGGGGACCAACCGCGTCAACGCGATCTACTCATCGAGTTTTTGCATTTGATCCAAGACGCCTATGGGCATCTGTCTGCGGCGCATGTAGCAGCGCTCGCTCATGAGATGCGTTTGGCTCAGACAGAGGTTTACGAGGTCGCCTCCTTTTATGCGCATTTCGATGTGGTCAAAGAAGGCGAGACACCGCCGCCTGCGCTGACAATACGGGTCTGCGACTCGCTCTCATGTGAGTTGGCGGGCGCAGAGGCGCTGCGAAAGGCCTTGGAAAATGACCTTGATCCGGCAGAGGTGCGCGTCCTGCGCGCGCCTTGCATGGGTCGCTGCGATACCGCTCCGGTGCTGGAACTGGGACATCACCACATCGATCACGCCACGCCCGAAAAGGTAAAGCAAGCAATCGCAGAAGGGCACACCCATCCGGACGTCCCGCTTTATGAGGATTACAACGCCTATCGGGGCGCTGGGGGGTACGAGGCGCTCGAAGACCTGCGCCGCGATGGCGATTGGGAAGAGGTGCAGAAAACCGTTCAGGAAAGCGGCCTGCGCGGCCTTGGTGGTGCAGGATTCCCATCAGGCCGGAAATGGGGCTTTGTGCGGATGACTGACGGCCCCCGTTACTTGGCGGTGAATGGCGATGAGGGCGAGCCTGGGACCTTCAAAGACCGCTACTATTTAGAACGCACGCCGCATGTGTTTCTCGAAGGTATGCTGATCGCCGCTTGGGCGGTCGAGGCTGAGAAGTGCTTTATCTACATGCGTGACGAGTACCCCGCCGTGCTGAATATCCTGAAAGAAGAAATTGCAGCACTTGAGACCGCGGGACTGGTTGCGCCAGGCTATATCGATCTGCGTCGCGGGGCCGGGGCCTATATCTGCGGTGAAGAAAGCGCGATGATCGAGTCGATCGAGGGCAAGCGCGGCCTGCCACGGCATCGCCCGCCCTATGTGGCCCAGGTCGGTGTGTTTAACCGTCCAACGCTCGTCCATAACATCGAGACACTCTACTGGGTCGCGAAGATCTGCCGCGAAGGCCCTGAATGCTTGAGCAACACTGAAAAGAACGGTCGCACTGGGTTGCGCAGCTATTCGGTTTCTGGCCGTGTGAAAGCCCCTGGGGTTTATCTTTTGCCTGCTGGGTCCACCATCCTCGATATTATTGAGGCTGCCGGTGGAATGCTGGAAGGCCATCGCTTCAAGGCATACCAGCCGGGCGGGCCGTCATCAGGGCTTCTCCCTGCCACTATTGATGACGTCCCGCTTGATTTTGACACACTTCAACCGCTGGGAACCTTCATTGGGTCCGCGGCTGTTGTGGTGCTGTCCGACCAAGACAGGGCACGTGATGCAGCGCTGAACATGCTGAAATTCTTCGAGGATGAAAGCTGTGGGCAGTGTACACCCTGTCGTTCGGGGTGTGAAAAAGCAGTCAAGCTGATGCAGGCAGAAACTTGGGATACCGAGTTGCTCGAAGACCTTTGCACGGTAATGACCGACGCCTCGATTTGCGGTCTTGGCCAAGCAGCGCCGAACCCTATCCGCCTCACCATGAAGCACTTTGCGGAGGAGATCTGATATGGCTGATGGTGCTGCCCCGATCCAGACCGTAACTTTCAATCTCAATGGCGAAGATGTCACCGTTCCAACTGGAACCACGATCTGGGAAGCTGCCAATGGGCTGGGACTTGTGATCCCGCATCTTTGCCATAAGCCTGCGACCGGCTACCGGCCCGATGGCAATTGTCGGGCCTGTATGGTGGAAATTGAAGGAGAGCGCGTGCTTGCCGCCTCCTGTATCCGCCCGGCGGCCGAAGGTATGGTGGTTAAGACCGACACCGAGCGCGCGAAAAAGTCCCGCGAACTGGTGATGGAACTGCTTGTTGCTGATCAGCCGGAAGAGGCCCATGATGCGTCTTCTCATTTTTGGGATATGGCAGAGTTAAATGGCGTTGAAGAAAGCCGCTTTCCAGAACTGGAACCGTCACGTGTACCGATCTTGGATGACAGCCACGTTGCGATGCGGGTCAATCTCGACGCCTGTATCCAGTGCAATCTCTGCGTGCGCGCGTGCCGAGAGGTGCAGGTCAATGACGTCATCGGCATGGCCGGGCGCGGTCACGACAGTAAGATCGTTTTCGATCTCGATGATCCAATGGGCGCCAGCACCTGTGTGGCCTGCGGTGAATGCGTTCAGGCTTGTCCGACCGGTGCTTTGATGCCCGCCACGGCTGTGGATGAAAACCAGGTCGGTGACAGCAAGGACTACGACCGAGAGGTCGATAGCGTCTGCCCTTATTGCGGCGTCGGCTGCCAACTTTCCTTTAAGATCAAAGACAACAAGATCAAGTATGTGGAAGGTGTCGAAGGTCCCGCAAACGAGAACCGTTTGTGTGTCAAAGGGCGATTTGGCTTCGACTATATTGATCACCCGCACCGCTTGACCAAACCGTTGATCCGTCGGGAAGACGCGCCTGCCAAGGGCTTGAATGTCGATCCAGGCAATTTGATGACGCATTTCCGCGAAGCAAGTTGGGACGAGGCGCT
>JBCDGN010000076.1:0-18286 GCA_038751255.1 Pseudomonadota bacterium | reverse complement strand
GCTGCTCTGCTCCGTGTGACCTGGGATGGGACCTTTAGCTCCGATGTCAGCATTGGGAGCCAAAACCTCGGTGGATTGGGCTACCGCTTCTCGAGCCTCATCGACAACCAAGCAGATTTGGACCCTGTCACGGGCATTGGGCAGTTCCTTTTCTTGGATGCGGTTTTTGACGTCGAGAGTTTCGGCGAGATCGCACTCGTCGATGGAGATTTCGAATGGATTTTGAGCGGCTCTGTCCAAGGGAGTTTTGTCCTTGGGTCATTCCTTGAGAACAACAACGGGGCAGTTTACAGCTATAATATCGTGCCTGGGTTTAACAATGATATGCCCACCCCAGCGGTCATATCCGGCATAGGTTTTCGCGGCGTGACGACGCCGACAAGATACCTAACAACCACCGGTGAGGAACTGGTGGTTGGCAGAGCAAACCCGTGGAGCCCGGGCAACATAACCATTGCCGCGATCCCAGTTCCGATTTCAGGCCCGATGCTGCTCGCTGGTCTTGGTGTGCTCTTTGGTGTGGCACGGGGCTCTAGAAAGAGCCTGTCAGAAAAATAGCGAGCTGGGGATCGTATCGAACGGACCGACGCGCATGCTCAAACTGTGTGCTTAGGCTCTTTGACGCCCCAGGCGGATCCGCAGGTCATTCTGCATCATGTGCAAGATGACCTGAGCATCCTTGGGATCGTCTTCGGGCTTTCGCGGCCCCGCTGGGGCCACGGTCCCTGCGACTATCCCAGCTGTTGTTCAAGGCCTAACGGGTGCGTGCCAGAGCCACTGAAGACACCAGCTTCACCTCAAATCCAGCAATCCCGAGCCGGTATACAAGGGCGCGCTGGTAGTTGCCCGTAGCTTCAAACGCTATGCTGACAGGACGGCCATAATCAGATAAGATTGCAATCAATCGATAGAATTCGTCCAGTTGGTTCAGAACTGTGAGACGGCGGCGGCGCTTTCTGCCCGGAACCGAGATCAAAACTTTACGGCGGGCTTTTGAGAAATCAATCGCTCCCAAAACGGGCTCGGCCTGTACCATACTGGTATCGGTCATAGTCAGTCTCCATTGCGGTGTGGTTTGTGCAAAACCACTGTAGGGACCCAAGGCCCAGCTATGATCACTTGGCTCGCGCTATTTGAGGGCTTCGCAGGCGAACATGGCCTCTGATTCAACGTCATTCCGAAAGTGTTACGGCTCATCCTACCTTGCCGCTGATCTGGCCAGGTATTTGGAGGGCAAGGGCATGGACACGTCCGAGGTGCACCGCACTCAGGCCATCCCAAAGCCGGCTATTGCCTGTCTTTATGTGAGGCAGGGTGGCGATGCGGTGTCCGTGTGCGTATGTTGTCCACTACAGGTCGGTTCCAAATCCGAGCGCACCCGAGGAGATCGCTGAATGCCTTTGAACGCAGCAACCGTGGCAGCGAAATTTTCTTGTGCGCCCATGATGGACTGGACCGATCGCCATTGTCGGTACTTCCATCGTCTGCTGTCGCGGCAGACCTTGCTCTATACTGAAATGATCACCGCCCCTGCTCTGGTGCGGGGCAAGGCGTTACATCTTTTGCAGTTTGATTCTTCTGAACACCCTGTCGCGGTGCAACTCGGTGGCTCTGACCCTTTGGAGCTCGCAGAGGCCGCCCGGATTGCCGCTGATGCGGGATATGATGAGATCAACCTCAATGTCGGCTGTCCGTCGGATCGGGTTCAATCGGGCTGTTTTGGGGCGGTCTTGATGAAGACGCCGGAACTGGTGGCTGATGCCGTGTCGCTCATGGCCGCTGCGCAGCCGCGAGAGGTCACGGTGAAATGCCGAATCGGTGTCGATGACCAAGACCCCGAAATAGTTTTGCCCCAATTTCTGGAAACGATACGCGCCGCGGGCGTGAAGCGGGTGATCATCCACGCACGCAAGGCCTGGCTTCAGGGGCTAAGCCCGAAGGAAAATCGCAGCATCCCACCGCTCGACTATGACCTGGTCTTTCGTATGAAACAGAGCTTTCCTGACCTTCATCTGTCCCTCAACGGCGGGATTGATGATCTCGACAGTGCCGCGGCGCATCTTGCCCACGGTTTTGATGGGGTGATGATCGGGCGCGCCGCGTATCACGCGCCTTACGATATTTTGGGACACGCCGATCACCGAATCTTCGGGACGAGGCAAGGCCCTGTAGAAATCGATTTCGTCATCGATGCCATGCGCTCATACATCGCCGGTCACTTGCAAGAAGGCGGCAAGGTTCATGATGTGACACGGCACATGTTGGGGCTGTTCGCCGGCCGACCCGGAGCGCGGCTTTGGCGGCGTGTGCTTAGTACGGAGGCAGTCCGATCAGATTCCGATGAAACTGATTTAGACCTTGCTTATGCAAAGGTGACGAACGCGATAGAAAAAGCGGCCTCTTCAGAGACCGCCTCAAACCTTCAAGAAAACCAAAAAAAGACCTGCTTAGGCGGCAAAACCTTGCCGCCAACGGCCCCAGCCGCGCGTTGCGCCGAGAAGCACCAGCCCCGAGCCTAGAAGCGCAATCGGCATTGGCAGAGGAACCGCTCTTGATCCCGCTGGTGCCGGTGCATTGAAGCTATTGAACATCTCTTGAATTTCCTTGGGCGACAGAAACCCAATATTATTTGGTGCAACAGCAAAAATGCTCTTCGGTACCAAGCCAGACAGGCGTAACCGGAAGAGCCGTTCGTTCTCCAACCCAAGATTGGTGTAGATCACCTCATCGAGAGACAACTTAGACACGTTGCCGCCGAGCGTGGTCGGCTGTTCCGACAAAGGTGGCAGAAACACAAATCGCAATTGATCGATCACAGTGCCGGTCATGTTGCGATAGATGCGCTCAAATTTTCCGTCGTCGCCGACCTCAACGCTGACAAAGCTATTGTCGACAAGATCGTGGACCTGATGTCCGTTGTATGTAATGGCAGAACTCGGCGCGGCGCCGATCATGCCAGCTAAGGCAATGAATACACCTACGACCCAGTGTCGCCCGCGTAAAACTGCGGCGCTCATGTCATCCTCGTTCTAAGTATGCAGCCCCAAAAGCGGCAATTTCAGACATAGTTGCCGTAAGATTATCACGACTTCCACTCATTGCCCAGGTTGTTGCTAGGCGAACTAGCGTCAAACATCTGTGTCTTGGGTCACCTAAGACCCTAGAAATCAAAGTGGCTCAATTTCAATGACGATGCCGCCGCCGCCTGGGTCGCCCGGGTCGATAGGATCGACGGGGTCAACAGGATCGACAGGGTCAACAGGGTCAACGGGGTCGATTGGGTCGATGGGATCGATTGGATCGATTGGGTCGATAGGATCGATCGGGTCATTCATGACCGGATCATCAAAGACTGGAGTGTCCAGTTCGACAAAAGGATCATCGGCGACGATCATGTCGGGCTCTGACAAGTCGTCAATACCATCGGGCTCGATGAAGCCCGGTGTTTCTTGGCTAGAGGTGAGGCCTGCGATGGCATCGTCGCGGACATCATCCTCAAAAACGGTGTAATCACGAAGCGCTCCACGGCTCGAAGTTGGGTTGCTTCTGGGGCCTATTTTGGACGCGATGCCTGACCCGCCCGCAAGACCCCGGTCAATCGCGCCGCGCACACCGCTGGCATCTGAATCGTCTCCACCGCCGCCGTTTTGGAGGCTCTGGAAACGTGCTTCTGCGGATGGGGGCCCATCTAGGCGTGCTATAAGTTGTGCAAGCTCGGCCTGATTCACTTGTCCGGCATAGCCGTTCTCGGTCATGACACCGCCTTGGCGGTTGGTGCAATTGTTCACGCCGTTTTCGAGGGCTTCCAAACACAGCTTGTCGCCCGCCACCAAGATCGCACGGGTCTGATTGTTCTCGTAGGTTATCAAAGCGCTTGAGCCCCGCACCCCGATGATTGCGGTCGGCGTGCGAATGGTCGCATCTTGATCTCGGCTGTTTTTCCCACCGATGAAACGCAAAGCGCCTCGGGTCAGACTAAGGCCGGATTTGCCGTCGGCATTGGCATTGAAGATGAACTCATCAAGGACGATTTCGCTGTTTGGGGAAATCGTTAATGTGGTTCTATCGCGAAACATAATCTGCCCGCGACCGGACCCGCTGGTGGTGATGGTTTCATCCGCAACAACCGCGCTTCCGGTGGATTTTGACGACGTGCCACCGCCTGGCGGTGTTCCTCTCATATTGGGTTGCACGGAGGCGACCACCCCGATCTGTTGGCTATGGCCTGTGTCTGGTACAGCGGCGATTGCGATGCAGGTGAGGCAAAGTCCTATGAGATGTCGCATGCCGATCCCCTAGAACTCTTTGCCCAGAACCAGACTGACGACCTGGCGCTTGGTGGCAGCGCCCACGACATCGGTATCCCGTTCAAGAAGATCTGCCCGCGCTTCGACATAGAAGTCTCTGCGCATATTCGCACGCAGCGAAGCACCGATGCCGTAGATGCGATCCTCCCGCACCGGTGTTAAGGAGGGAAAACGTTGCCAGTTCACCAAACCATATGCGGAGAAGAGCCATTGTTGGCTCCTGTTTCCAAAAGGTGAGAGAAAAGCGTGGCGCAAATCCGCTCGAACCCCCCAGGTGGTCTGATCGGTGCGATCGTCATCTGTGCTGTCTTGCCGTCCGCGGAATGACAGGCGCAAAAGCGTGGTGCGGCTGGCGAAGTAGCTCGCCCCAAGTTGACCCGAAACAAAGCTGCCATCGACATCCTCGCCCAGATCGCGTCGGCGCAGCGCCCCGCCCTCAACGACCGCAAAGCCCGACCAGCTGGGGCTGAAAACATTGGAATACTGTAGACCTGCGCCTGCAGTACTGCGATCCTCAAGATCGAAATCGACCGAGGAGCGCACCGCCAAATAGGGACGCAGCTTTGCCCCATAGGTTTCACCATCCAAACTGAACTCTGGACCGGTGCGCAGCAAAAAATAGGTGACGGTTTCATTGTCGTCATCCGGAAAATAAAGGTTCTGAGCGCGCAAATCGGTGATCCAACTATGAGCTGTCGCACCGGGCAAGGACACGCGCCAGGTCAGACCCAAGCCAGTCTCAATACCTGCGCCGCCGTCGACAAAGCCATAGGCGGGTCCTGCCTCGATAAAGCCTTCAATCGACTGAGGCGCGACCCGATCTTCGGCGCGCTCGGTAAATTGCGTAATCTCAGCCACCACTTCTGGCGGCGCGTTGGGCACGGCTCTGACGATGTCGAAGTGGTAGATTGCGATCTCGTAGGCGCCCAAGGCGTAGTAGGCGATCGCAAGTTCCAAGCGCGCTTCAACGATATTGGGCTCTTGGTCCACGACGCGTTCAAGAGTGGACACTACCTGTTCATAGTCGCGAAGTTCGACGGAGAGCCTGGCATACTCCAGCATCAAATCCAGATTGGTCGGATCCTGGAACATCGCCTCAAAAACGCGGTCGCGTTCGGCCTCGAGCGAAGACTGCGCCGAGGCCGCTCCTGGACCCAGAACAAGAACCAAGGCGACGAGAGCCCAGAGCTGTGGCATGAAATTTTGAAGACGAAACGAAATCATTACATCAGTTTTAGTTGTTACCGCACGAAGATGCGACAGTAGGATATCTGTCGTCCAGCAAATTTCCGCCTATTGACGTTAGGATAATGTCAATAATAGTTAATAATATCGCCAAAGTGACAGCAATCTAAGCGATTTCATAGTATAATACCGTTAAGCCATCAAATCAGGTGTCAAACCGACTTGGCGACTATCGCAGATTATGTTACCCCAAAACCCAACGTAAAGCATGAGGTTGGTATGCGCACATTCATTATTGCAGGGTGTATTGCCCTGATCCCTGGTCTTGCCGCGGCAGAATCAGGGTTAACAGCTTCTCAGATTTCAGCGGCCACTCAGGCCTGCGGCGGCCCTATTGCCAGCGCCAAAGTTTTGCCGTCAGGCCAACTTAGCGTGAAGTGTCAGCGGACAGCGGCTGGCAAACAAACAAACGCAGAAGGCGAAGTCGTAAGCCAAGGCGAAGGCGGCGGTGGGCTCTTCGGCATCGGGGGCGGTACTGCGGGTGCGATCAGCACGTCAACCGCGCTTGGCATTGCAGGTTTCGCAACCGTAGGCCTTCTGGCCGCGGTGGGTGCGAACAACGATTCCTCCTCCGGCACCGTCAGCACCAGCGCACAATAACAAACTGATGTCGGAATGAAGAAGACTGAGGGCCGGCTGATAGCCGGCCTTTGTGTTTTAAGTGGTTTCGTCTAAGTTGTTGCTTCCGTTCGCAACAATCTCCTGTCATCTGGCTTTGTTTGCCGAGGTAAACGATTATCCGAGATAGCCCAGTGACAGAGACACCAAGGCGATGGGTAACGACAGATACGCAACAAGCAGTGATGTCTTGAAAGTAGTTCCAGCTCTCAAAGGCGGCGATGGACCCGCTCAGGTCGGCGACGAAATTGACCTTATGGCCTTCGCGGGCACGCTTTGGCGTGGCAAGTGGATCATTGGCATCTACACGTCTCTCGCCATGGTTATTGGGCTGGTCTATGTCTTCGTGATCGCGACCCCAATCTACGAGGCGCAAAGTGTTCTGGCGCTCGACAGTCGTGAACAAACGCTCGTCTCGGATATGGAAAACGTCTTGTCCGGGCTGACCGGAGACAAAGCGACGATCAACACTGAGCTGGAGATTCTGCGGTCCCGAATTCTAGGCAAACGCATGGTCGAGCGTTTGGACCTGCTGAAGGATCCAGAGTTCAATCCAACACTTGAGCCGCCCTCACCATTTGACCCAGTGATCTTGATCAAAACAGGTCTTAGCGCGATTGGCCTGCTTCCGCCGCTTGAGGATGCGCCGCTTACCGAGCCTGAGATTTTGGATGCAACTGTCACAAAGCTTGCCGAAGCGATCAGCGTGTCCAACACCCTGGACAGCTATGTCTTCAACATTGTCGTCCGCACCACCGATCCGCAGAAATCTGCCCTAATCGCCGACACACTTGCGGAGCTTTACATCGAAGATCAGCTTCAGGTGAAATTTGAGGCGACCGAACGGGCGGCCACTTGGCTGTCGGAACGCGTGGCGGAACTGCGCTCCGATTTAGAAGCGTCTGAGGAAGCGGCAAAAGAATTTAACGCCGACATTAACCTCATTGGGCCCGAGGCATTGGAGGGCCTGAACCGCCAGTTGAAAGACATGCGGGATCGCTTGACCGATGAGCGTGTGGCGCTCGACCTGGCTGCGACCCGTGTGGAAGAGCTGAACTCCGTGGCCGCCACGGGTGCACCGCAAGCAATGGCGGCGGTGATGGGAGACGTTAGTCTTGCAAACCTCGCGACGAAAGCAGCGCAAAACCCCGAGTCGCGTGCGGCTTTCGATCAGCGTTTCGCAACTTTACGCAATCGCGAGCAAATTCGGCTCGATCGACAGACCAACCAGGTGAACGTTCTAGAGGCCTCTGTTGCTGAACTGTCCGAGCGTGTCGACAGCCAATCCGATGATCTGGTGCGTCTTGAACAACTGCAACGCGAAGCTGAGGCTGATCGATTGATTTACGAGAGTTTCCTAGTGCGATTGCGGGAAATCTCTGTCCAGCAGGGCACACAAGAACCCGACGCGCGGGTGTTGTCCGCTGCGGTTGTTCCTCAAAGCGCAGCAGCGCCTAGAAAGGCATTGGTTCTCGCCGCCGCTATTTTCTTGGGCGGCATGATTGGGACGACGCTTGTGCTGTTGCGTGAGATGCGCTCGCACGGGTTCCGCCTTGCCAAGGACCTTGAACGCGCCACCGGCCTGACTGTGCTGGGGCAAATCCCCAGAACCCCGCACCGCACCCGGGGTGCGTTGATAACGATCCTGAAAGAGAAACCAAACTCTCCTATGGCCGAGTCGGCACGGAACTTGCGTACGTCTGTGATGCTGGCCAATGTCGACAAGCCGCCACAGGTGATCATGTCGACCTCAAGCCTGCCGTCTGAAGGCAAGACCACAACTTCTATTTTGCTGTCGCACTACCTTGCGGCGCTCAACAAGAAAGTGCTGCTCGTCGAATGCGATATTCGCCGCCGCGTGATGAGCGAATATTTCGACTTTAAGGGGACGCGCGGCTTTGTGTCGGTATTGAGCGGGAATGCCCGCTTGGAAGATGTGCGGACCCATGATCGCCGCATGAACATTGATGTGCTTCCGGGGGAAGCCACACCGGTGAACGCGGCCGATCTTTTTTCATCCGACCGGTTTGCTGATTTCATCGGAGAATTGCGCGAGCAGTATGACCATATCATCGTTGACACCCCACCTGTTTTGCTAGTGACCGATGCCCGCATCATCGCGCAGTTGGTCGATGCAACACTGCTCAATGTCAAATGGGACGCGACCACGGCTATGCAGGTCGAAACGGCACTCGACTCTTTCCGATCAGCCAATTTAAGGGTCCACGGCTTGGTGCTAACCCAAATCGATCCCAAGGGCGTGCGCCGCTATGGCTACGGTGAATATGGCGGCTATGGCCAGCAAGGCAGCGGTTACTATACCACCTAAAGAAACAATCGCATTGGCAAATTAGTGAGGCGGGGCCGATGCTTGCGCGTGGATCCGCCGATCATGCAGACGCCGTCCATGGTCTGTGGCACCACGGCCATGATTGACGGTCGCGAAGCCCGCCAAAGCCCTAGGGTCCTTGGAGTGCATGCATGAACCGTGTCACAAGCAAAGCGAAGGGAAGGTCTGCCATATGATCCGTATCGCCGTCGCTTTGCTACTTGCTGCGCTTCTTTCGGGATGTGGCGTTGTCTATATCAGCCCCGTCGTGAACGAGGGTGTGACCCAAGGCGCCAAAGTTCGCGTGATTGATATCACTCCGTCGACCTTGCGCGCCGCCAATGCGTCACCTTACCGGCCTCCGACGCTGCCAGCGATCTTCGGACAAACGGCAGGTGTGGGCAGCCGCGGTCCTGGCACCGGGCCATTGCCGGAACCATCAAGCGGTGCGCAAGACCCCACGCCGCAACTTGCGTTGCGCGTGCCACCAACACCCCCCAACACACCCTACCGGATCGGTGTCGACGATGTTGTGGTGCTTGCAACGAGAGCGCCCGGCTCAACCGCTGAGGAGCTCTCTGGCCTTCTAGCGGTGCAGAACAGACGGCAAGAATACACAGTACAGGACGACGGCTCGATCTCGATCCCGGATGTTGGCCGTGTGATCATTTCTGGGATGACGCTCGATGAGGCCGAAGAAGCGATCTTCAACGCTTTGGTCGCCAATCAGATCGATCCAACCTTCAGCCTGGAAGTGGCACGTTTCAATTCGCGCCGTGTGTCGATCGGCGGCAAGGTTGGCGCACCTGCAGTGGTCACCATCGGCCTGTCCCCGCTTTTCTTGGATGAAGCACTTTCGGCGGCCGGGGGAGTGACCGCAGAGGATATCGATTTCGCCACGATCCGACTTTACCGCGACGGGACGCTCTACCAAATCCCGTTGATGGAACTTTACTCGAATCGAAGCCTTCAACGGATCCCTCTGGCCGCAGGTGATGCACTGTTTGTTGACAGCGATTACAGACTTGATCGCGCAGAAACCTATTTCCGAGAGCAAATTCAACTTACAACCGCGCGTCAGGATGAACGCGACCTGCAGTTGGCGGAACTCGACTCAGAGATCGGTCGCCGTCGTGCTCAGCTTAATGAAGCCCGCAACAACTTTCGCGACCGCATTCAGTTCGACGCTGTGGACCGGGACTATGTCTACTTAACGGGGGAGGTGTTTGAACAACGTCGTTTTGTGATGCCATTCGAACAGACTGTATCACTTGCCGATGCACTCTTTATCCAGGGCGGCGCGCCAACGATCACTGGTAACCCTTCTGAGCTTTATGTCCTACGCGGTAGCTCCGACCCAAGAGATCTGGGCTCGGTCACGGCTTGGAAGCTAAATGCAAGGAACGCTGCGCTCTTTTCCATTGCAACGCAGTTTCAGCTTCGGCCAAATGACGTTGTCTTTGTTGCCGAGCAACCGATCACCAAATGGAACCGCGTGATCACACAAATCACACCGGGCCTGATCCAGAGCAGCGCGACCGTGGTTGCTTCGACCAATTAACCAGTAGTCTTATTTACCGCTGGGGTCTTGGGACAGCTTCATTAAGCATAATTGCTCACTGTCACAAAACCGACGCCGCCATCTGTATCAATCCGGGCCAGCGTCAACCGGCCCGTCGCATAAGCACCGGTATCGACAGAAACGCGCCCGCTTTGTGCCGAGGCCTCGTCGACAATGACATGACCTCGTGCGACCCATATCCCATCGGTTCGCCGGCGTTTCTGATACTCTGGATGACCCCAGATCAAAGACCGCTTGCTTTGCTGCTCCATCGGGAGGCTCGGGTCCGCCCCGGCATGGGAAATGTAGAGATTGCCGCTCTGCCAGGTCATTGGGAGTTGCCCCAGCCAGGCTTCCGTCTCAGGTCCAATAGCTGTTTTGAGCGCTTCTCGCAGTTCTAAAACTGTGCTGTCTTCGTTGATCGAGCGAATGGCACCGACCCCGTAGCTGAGACAAGTCTCTAGCCCGCCATGATGCAGCCAACTGCGGTTCTTGACTGGATCATGCAAGAAATTCAACAGCATATCTTCGTGATTGCCCATCAGGCAAACGATGCCCGACTGTGCGGTCAGCTGCTGCATCGCCTCGAGTACACCCTTGGTATCTGGGCCGCGATCGATGATATCTCCGACAAACACACGGGTTACGCCGTTCGAAGGCGCAGGCAACGCTTCGAGCAGATCCAGGCATCCATGTAGGTCGCCCACAATTTCGACGGGCGCCTCAGGATGTAGGGCTGGATAAGGCACCGGAACAGAATCGCGACGCCCGAAAATCTTGGCAAACATGGGCCTGAGATCGCACGGATCATTTAGAAAATCAATCTTTCTGCAATTACGCTAGTTTAGTATAATAAACAAAGCTCATCATGTAAGATGCTGAATAGACGTGTATTATTGATTTAGATCAATGAAAAAGCAAGCCAATCTGTGGGAAAATCCTTTGCAGATGTCGCTTGCGTATGATGCGAAAGCACAGATTTTTGGCAAAGCGGAAACGTGTGGCATATCCCCTAGAAATTAGATATTCGATGCAACTCTTCTCCAAATTTTTGAAGTTTTCCTTCGGTTTTTTAAAAAAGCTGATCTGGTAATCGACCATCCTACGATGGGAATACATTGCTCAAAATCAGCAAATATTAACTATCATAAAGTTCGAATGCATCGCCTACTTTTCGAAGCATAGATATTTTCGTTTCGATGGAAAGGCGCAATCCTGATATCTGAATCAAGATTTTGTCAACCAGGATTATAAACAGAGAATTGAGACAAAAATATAACTGTTTACTGGGCATAATGAGTATATTTTGCCAGACCTACAGGCTTTGAAGAATGTTGACGCCACAGATTTTGCTCCCGATGACATCAGCGTTCTCAGTATCCTGAGGCGCTGAAACCGAATGACAAGTGACGCAACGGCAATAAACTATATATATTACAAAGGTTTGACTCGCATCCTCTAATCGTACATCAGATCGGGTGCCATGTTGTGGTTTGAGTCGCTTCTTTAGGGGCTGAACTTAAACTGTTACAAGAGTGTCATGGAGTATGAGATCCCAGTCTCCAAAGCCATGTCCGTAAGTAGCAAGAACGCGACATAGGCCGCGATCACGCGAGAGGAGCAGGCTGATGGTCTGCGCCAAGCATACCGTTTGGGCAAATGGATCATCCAAAGTCCTTTAAACGATACGAAAGAATAGGGTCACTGGCGCGAAATCGCCAGGCAATGGCCCGAATGCATAAACGTAATTTTGGCGTTTAAGCAATATGTCGATGACCGAGTAAATGGGTGAAGCAATATGTCGGTCCGGGGAATGAGTGGGCGTCTGGTCATGGTCGAGAGTGCTTTTAAAGCATCCTCTTTCCTCGTGGTATGTTTGCTTGCTCTGACTGGGACGGCGGTGGCACTGGATGAGGTCGGTGCAACGGGTTCTGTTGTAGAAACCTCTGAAGAAACGATTGCCCTCACGCCGACAGAAGCTGCGCAAGAGGAATGGCGTCGCATGGTTTGCGATGGCTTGGTGTCTGCATCGTTTACAGATCCATCAGATGTCGTGCGCGCACCGTCGGGGACATTGATGCCGCCGTCGTTGCATCCGATGGGATTTACAGATGCTTGGTACGCGGCGATAGACGATCTGGAAAAAGCGCGCGACGATGCAGAAGAAGCACCAGAAACAAAACCTTCCACGGAGCGCTCTTCTCCTTTAAAGCGCTATGTCGCCTATGCTGCAGCTTTTGGGCTGCCAGCACTTGGATTTTTCATCATCGGCAAACGACGGCGCCGGACGGGGTGGTTTGCAACCTACGCTGTTCCGCTTGCGTTTGCGGTGCCGATCATCGCATCGATTGCGATGCTCTCCGCAACCGCGCGCGCTGGCGTCGACGGCTATCTGGGCGATGACATCCGCCTCGCAGGTGGATCACTTGATGACTGGCGGTCTTTCCTCTGCGACGACAATCCGGACATTTTGCTGGCAGCCGGTGGTGGGTTCGGTACGTCGACCGAGCTTGTGGAAACCTTGGAAAACCCTGGAATCCGACGGTTTCCAGATCTCGGCAGCGGTGGTTTTCCCGGCCCCCCCAGTTTCTTTCCGCTCAGCACAAATTTTGGCGGTGTCACCACCACAGCTGGAACGAGTGGTGGCGGCGGAACCACTGGGACAGGAGGCAGTGGCGGCTCCGGCGGTGGTGGCGGTGGCGGAAATGGTGGTGGTCCGGTCCCCCCGCCGGTGCCCTTACCGCCCACGCTTTGGCTCATGCTTACCGCGTGCGGAGGCATGGCTTTGGGCAGTGTGGCAGCCCGCGCGCGGCGTCAGGCCCCTCCGAGTTCGCTACTTTGAGGTCGCAATAAAGCTCCCGTCCCAATCCGGCGGGGGCGGTGTCTCACGATACCCCTCAATGCGCTGGCAGAAAGTTTTTGCCAACTGGCCTGTATCCATATGGGCAGGGCTGAGATCGGCAAGGCTCTGAAACGCCTGTTCCGCGGTCTGCCAATCACGTTTCAAATAGGCAACACGCGCTGCGGTCAGGGTTTCTGCCAACGCGCGAGTGTCTGCATGATCTTCCAGAACCGCATAGACCGGTTCGGCTTGGGTCCGGCCTTTGACAGCGATAAGGTCCAACTCAATCGCAGAGAGCGTGTCCGGCAAGTCCTCGAGGACCGATGCGCCAAAACAGGCTTGGGTACCGTAGATCCGCGTAAGGCCTTCGAGCCGGGCCGCGAGGTTCACCGTATCGCCGATGCAAGTGTAGCTTAACCGGTCCGTTGAACCCATCAGACCCACAAAGCAGGGGCCGGTATTCACGCCCGCGCCGATGCCGATAGACGGCAGACCTGCGGCAGAAAGGCCTTGATTGACGCGCACCATCGCCTCGGTCACTGCAAAGGCGGCCTCAATCGCGCGGCCTTGATGCTTTGGCGTCTCGATCGGGGCATTCCAAAACGCCATGACCGCATCGCCCATGAACTTGTCGATTGTCGCGCCATGGTCGAGCAAGGTCCGAGTGACCTCTGCAAGATAGGTGTTGACCAAGGTCACAACCTCATTGGGGGTCATTTTCTCGGTCACTGTCGAAAAGCCACGCATATCGATGAACATCACGGTCAACTCACGTTCAGCCCCTTCAGGGGTCAACGCGCGGTTGGGATCATCGGCAACCTGAGCAATCAAGTCCGGAGGCAGGAAATGCGCAAACCGGGCACGCACAGCGCGACGGGCGCGCTCTTTTTGAAACAGCCCTGCCGCTGCGCCAGGCAAAAAGACGATAACCGAAGTGAGTGCCGGAGCGACGGGATCGAAGATCAGCCCGCGCATGTCAAACGCCCAGAGCCCGCCAAAGATCACGGCACCGATCCAGAGCGTCATGAGGCCGAGGCCGATGATCGGCCGGTCAAAGGCCAGGCAGAGTGTCAGCGAAACGCCTGCAAGAATGATCAAGAGCCGCTCAAGACCGAACATCCAATCAGGTCGCGTGATGAACTCGCCCTGGAGCACCTGTTCGATGATATCGGCATGGATGGTCACGCCGGGGATGCCGACGGCCAAGGGCGTGGCACGGATGTCAAAGAGCCCCGGGGCGCTTGAGCCGATCAAGATGAGCCGATTTTCGATCTTTTCTCGCAGGGCAGGGTCGGGAGTGTCTCCGGCCAAAAGATCGGCTGCCGAGGTGAATAAACTGTCGCGTGGGCGGGAAAATCGGACTGTCATCTGGCCTATGTCATCGAGCGGGACGGTGACCGCGCCAATCCTCAGGGCGACCGGATGGGCTGTGCCGCCAGAAGCCTCGCCGGAGGCTTCGCTTGTGCGCAGCGTGTAGCTGCCTGCGCCCTGGACCACACGCAACATCTCGGCCGACAGGGCAGGTACAACACTGTCGCCCATAACGGTCAGCATAGGCACCCGTCGCACAATCCCATCGCGGGATGGCGCAAGGCTAATACTCCCCAAACCAGAGGCCGCGTCGGTCAGCATGGCCAGATTGCCCACATGTCCGGGAAAGCGGTTCAGCGCGGCAACCGGGTCGCCGCCGGTCCAGGCGAGACCAGCTTTGACCTGAGGACTGCCACCGGCATCGGCGCCAACGACGCTCAGCACGGTTGGAGCTTGGCCCAGGGCGATGGAGAACAACAGATCATTGTCGGTCAGCTCGGCGTCCCCACCCACGCGGATACCAGAGGCGCGATCCGCTTCGGGAAAAATCCCATCGATCCCCACCACAAGCGCGCCCATATCGAACAGTCGGCGCAGCATCTCTGCCAGGACTGACCGGGGCCACGGCCATTGTCCGATCTCAGCTAGGGAGGCGTCATCAACATCGATGATATGGACAGGCGCGCTGGGATCCGGCTTACGGGGCTCAGCGCGGAGATAAGTGTCCGTAATCGCGTTCCGCGCGGTGAGCCCAAGCGCTGTTTCTGCGCCATGCAGCAGCACCATCGCCCCGGTCAGCATCAGACCGATGACAAGCGCGGTCAGACGGGACTTTCGATCTTGCACGGGCAGAGAGGGGGCAGGGTCGGATCCATGCGCCACCCTGTCTCGAAGCTCCCGCCAATGCCAGGGATTTTGCACAACCACTGTCATGGACCGGCACAGGCGCTAGGTTTCGCGCTGTCGGGATAAGAGGTGTGTGATGCAGATATTGGTCATTGGGGCGAGTAAAGGCATTGGCCGTCAGACGGTGAAACGAGGCGTGACGCGAGGACATCAGATCCGGGCGATGTCGCGTCAACCAGCGGCGGATCTGCCGGAGCATGTTGAGCCCTTCGCCGGAGATGCGCTGAATTCTGAGGATCTTGGTCGGGCCGTCGTGGGAATGGACGCGGTGATCTCTACCCTAGGGATCAAAGAAACGCCTGCGATGCTTTGGCAAGAGGTGCATTTGTTCTCAGACTCGACCGCCGCGTTGATCCCCGCAATGGAAGCAGCGGGCGTTGCGCGACTGATTGTGGTGACGGGCTTTGGGGCGGGGGATAGTCGCGCTGCGATGAGTTGGATTGAACGCACTGGTCACGGGCTAATTTTGGGCAAACCTTACGCCGATAAGACCCGCCAGGAGGCGCTGATCCAGGGCAGCGATCTGGATTGGACCATTGCGCGGCCCGTTATCCTGACCAATGGACAATACACTGGCAAGATCGGGATCCACAGCGAGTCGGCAAAGTGGCGCAACGGTCTGATTTCACGGGCAGATGTGGCTGGATACCTGATCGACGCTGTGGAAACCGGTCGGGATCTCCGTCAAGCTGTGGTTCTGCGCAGGGAAGGATAGGCCCGGATTAGCCCAATGGAGCAGCGAAGCGATGACCGGCGATGTGTCCTTCTTTAGTGCCTTCTCACAAGTGAGCTTCGCTCGCGAAGGTCTTAAAGTGGCGCTCCCGCCCCTTGCTAAGCGCCTCAATGAGGCGCTTTCAAGCGTTGGGCCGCGCAGGCTGGCAAGCCCGCCTGCCAGGGCACAGCCACCTCGTAGGGGCTGAAGCTGGATGTCACGGCGGGACAGAATGACGGGTGTGAGAGCCTAGCTGTCATCCTGACCATCTGTTACGCCACTGATCAATTGCATCGCGTAAAGATCTGCGACATCGGCTGGATCGCGCCGCAGTGGGTGGCATTGATCCGACAGAGCAGCAAGCTCTGCCATCCAGCGGCGGTGTAGGGTCAGCGCATCTTCTGGGTCGATGAACTCAAACCGCAGCGGCGTCCCTGGGGCCGTTTGAGCAGCACGCGGCAGGTCCTGAGGAAGGATACAGCCAATCCGCGGGTAGCCTCCGGTTGTTTGGCAGTCCGCCATCAAAAGAAACGGTGTACCGTCACCGATGATTTGCACGTCGCCCGCTTGAATGATCTCACTGACCACGGACAAGCCGGTCGGTAAGGCAAAAGATGCACCTTGGCCGTCGAGCGCGAGGCCAAGCCGGTTACCGCGCGGTGCACGCCGGAACTCCGTTTCTAGAAACAGGGATTTCAGGTCGCCTTCAAAGAGCGCGGTTTGCGCGCTCGGCAGCAGCCGAAGGGTCCCGCCCTGAAAACGAGGCACGGGCTCCAGCAGCAGACCATGGCGCTCTGGCATTGGATCAATCGCAAACCGAAGCGTATCCCCATCCTGCAATGGACGGCTCAATCCCGCCCGGGCGTGATAGGCCCGCGATCCCATCACCGGTGGTGTCACGATCCCACCCGCAATATGGAGGTAGCCATACTGCCCTTCGAGGCAGCCACCGATTTCCAACACTGTCCCGGCTGTCACAAGGTGGATCGCATGCCAGCGCAACGGCGTCCCATCCGCAAAGACACGCATCGGCGCGCCGGTCAGTGCAATCCGGGTGTCCAAAGTGAAGCGGAACCGACCACCCAGACCACCCATCTCTATGGCCGCAGAGTTTACGGGCTGACCGAGCAAGGCCGCACCCTCATAAAGCGCTTGAACATCCATCGCGCCGCCGGGCGAGAGACCCTCTGCCAAATGACCCAAGCGTCCCAAATCTTGGACCGAAACTGCAGGGCCAGCGGCCTCAATTTGGATCTTGCCGATCACGGCAAAAGCTCCCACCGGACGCCACCATCGCCGTCCTCGATCACGTCAAGACTGGCGGCGCTTACTTGGATTTCATCCCCAGGCCGAAGGGCAATGGCCGGTTCGGCCTCTGGCCTAAAGCCCTGAAATCCCGTTTGTCCAATCTGACGCCAACCGGTGGGGCTCGGGGCGGTGAAGATGATGAGCTGGCGTAGGGCGACAACCAGGGCACCGCTAGGAACCATAGGGGTCAAGTCGATCTGCCGTGGAATATTCCAGGCCGGTGGCAGCGTCCCGAGATAGGGTTGCCCGGGTGCAAAACCGATGGTCAGAACGCGCACTGGGTCCCTGGTGATCTCCGTGATCGCCTCTGCCTCAGAACAGCCGGCCAAAGCAGCAGCCTCGGCCAATTGCGGGCCTTGAACGCCGCCAAAGGCGCACGGCACACGCCAAAGCTTGCGACCAGAGGGAAGCGGCGCCGCCAGCCAATCTCGGCTGGCAAGCAGCGCGTTAATTTTTGCTCTGAGGGCGTCGGGATCAGCGCGCCCTGGATCCACGCGCAAGTAAAGCGAGGCAAGCGTTGGGGCGGTTTCCGCCACGCCATCCCAGGCTTCTGCTTCGATCGCGGCACCAAGCGCCAAGGCCGCTCGATTGGCAGGCTCGCTCAAACGATCGGCGAAACTGACAAGCAGCCCGGTGAGCCCCAGCCGGATGATCTTGGGAAACCCAGTGTCTTGCGTCATCGCCTAGTAAAACCAGGGTAGCGTGATCATTACGCGGCTCGGTGGCGTCGACCTTCGGGGTCCTGCGCGCCAATGCCTGCTGCTGATCCGAAGATCGCGATTACGTTCAATCGTACCCATGATGATGTCCGTCCCGAAAACTGCGCGTTGGCGCACCATAGGCGCGTGTTGCGAAGGCGGTCAAACACATGCCCCCTTACGTTTCTTAAGACTATTCTGCACGTCCCGAGGGCGTATTGCTTTCATTTCCAGAACCAATACCGCAACCGGGCTTCATTTCGGTAGGAAACCCCCACCTCAGGCCCACCGCGCCAAAGGCGCGGTCCGGACGGGCGGGGCTCGATGCCCTGCTTGAACGGAGCTCTTCGCGAAGCGCGCGGCCCAACGGGATGAGGCGCCGCAAGGCGCCGAAGACGGGCGGGAGAGCTACTTTCAAGACCCGCTTGCATCCGGACCGAGCGCACGCG
>JBCDGN010000075.1:0-18395 GCA_038751255.1 Pseudomonadota bacterium | reverse complement strand
GTTTGGGTCTCTGTGCAGATCTGACCGTCATTGCTTCAAGACTCATGACCGCGATGGCGGGACACTGCTTACTTTCACAATCCAAGAGCACTTACCGCACTAGGGGTGCTCATGCTGGGTTGCCTTCTTAGAGAAGCACTCTTAGAAGAAACCAACCGTATGGTATGTTACATCTACTAATCGATGAAGGTGTTGATAATGAACACAATGCTTGCCGCATACACTGCTTTAGGAGCCGCAATCATTCTAGAGGTCAGCGGCTCGACCCTGCTGAAGATGTCACATCAGTTTACAAAGCTATGGCCGACATTCGGGATGATGGTCTGTTTTGTTCTGTCCCTTTATTGCCTGTCTCTTGCGTTGAAGATGGTGCCGCTTGGCGTGGCATATGCTGTGTGGGCTGGGCTCGGGATCGTCCTGACGGCAGTGGTCAGCGTCGTGGCGTTCAAGGTGACCCTGGACTTTTGGGCCCTGACGGGAATCGCGATGATTGTCGGCGGTGTGCTTGTCATGAACTTGCTGTCTGCTAGCGTTTCCCACTGACATGTCAGAAGCCTACAAAAGGGCGAAAGCTCCGCAAGCGGTCAGACGCCGCCTTATGGATGCAGCCAAAAGGTTGGCCGTTGAGGGCGGCCTTTCAGCCATAACCGTTCACGCCGTTGCATCCGCAGCAGGAGTGACGAAGGGTGGGTTCCTTCATCACTACCCTAGCAAGCAGGCGTTGATTGATGCGATCTTCGAGGAAGTGCTTGAACAACTGGCATCTGAGATCGAACATCGGGCTTCGAACGACAGAGCCGCTCGCGGGGTTTTCACCCGCGCTTACATCGATCTGGCCTTTGGCGGCGACGCACCAGCAACGGACGAAACGTGGATCGCCCTTTCGCTTCTCATGCTCGATGATCACGCGCTTCGCCTGAAATGGACCAATTGGTTGAGCGATCAACTCGCGCTGTATCGAGAGGACCCGGCCGATATTGAACTAAATATTGCTCGTTTTGCTATCGATGGCGCTTGGTTAGCGCAGTATTTCGGGGTGCCTATTCCGGAGAGAAATAAAATGCATGAGATCCTGACGAAACGCACCCTCTCTGCGGGTTGAGTCCTGGAGTTACCGAGGTCAAAGCCAAAATCAGGCATGCGCACAAAGCGCCGCATCAGTGACTGAGCGCGCACTTCTATCTTTCATCGGCATTAGGCTAACAACTGTTGTTCTGAATTTGGGGTGTTGGTGGCCCAAAGAGCCGAGTTGTCTGTCGTCCAAGAGAATCCAAAACGACCCCGGCAACGAATTTTTAATTCCTCCTGAACAGTTTGAGACAAAATTTCATTGATTGCAGGTGATCTTCGGGTCATATCTAAGAGAACAAGAGCAGAACAAAACACATCATTGCCGCTTTGGGCGGCCTGTGAAACAAGGACAGGATACATGGCGTCCAACGCTTCTAATCTTCTTGAACTCGACGGATCGCGCAAGATGGACAAACAAAAAGCGCTCGACTCCGCGCTCGCTCAGATCGAACGGCAATTTGGCAAAGGCTCGATCATGAAGCTGGGCCAAGAAGGCGCTGTGCAAGAGATCGAGGCCACGTCGACGGGCTCGCTTGGGCTCGACATCGCGCTTGGCATTGGGGGTCTCCCAAAGGGCCGGATCATCGAGATTTACGGCCCAGAGAGCTCCGGCAAGACCACGTTGACGCTCCATTGTGTTGCCGAAGAGCAGAAAAAACGCGGCGTTTGCGCCTTTGTCGATGCAGAACACGCGCTTGATCCGCAATATGCGCGGAAGTTGGGTGTCGATCTGGATGAACTCTTGATCTCACAGCCTGATACGGGTGAGCAAGCGCTGGAAATCACCGATACACTTGTCCGCTCTGGCGCGATCAGCATGGTGGTGGTCGATAGTGTTGCCGCGCTGACGCCTAAGGCGGAGCTTGAAGGCGATATGGGCGATGCTCAGGTCGGCGCGCAAGCCCGGTTGATGAGCCAAGCGATGCGCAAGCTCACCGGCTCGATCAGTCGCTCCAACTGTATGGTGATCTTCATCAACCAGATCCGGATGAAGATCGGAGTGATGTTCGGCAGCCCAGAAACCACGAATGGCGGAAACGCGCTGAAATTTTACTCCTCCGTGCGTCTCGACATTCGCCGCATCGGCGCCCTGAAGGATCGCGACGAGGTGGTTGGCAACGCCACACGGGTGAAAATCGTTAAAAACAAGGTCGCTCCGCCGTTCAAGCAGGTAGAATTCGACATCATGTATGGCGAAGGCATCTCCAAGATGGGCGAATTGCTCGATTTGGGGGTCAAAGCTGGGGTCGTTGAGAAATCTGGGTCTTGGTTCTCTTATGGCGATGAGCGTATTGGTCAGGGCCGAGAAAACGCCAAGGCCTTTCTAAAAGAGAATGCGCAAATCGCCTTTGAGATCGAGGACAAGATCCGCGCGGCCCATGGGCTTGATTTCGATCTACCGCCGGGCGAGTCGGACGGTGGTGTGCTAGAGGGCTGACCCTTCGCTCAAAAGCTTTGGGGGTGCCTGAGGCATTCCTTCGCCATCTGCTTTCCAGCAAAACGAAAAATGGCGTCGGTGGGCGTTTCGACTGCCCGTCGACTTCCCGCGAAAATTCTCAGGTTGATCCATGCCAGCCCTAGACGTTCGGCTGTGGACACCCCATCGGCACATGGATAAACCCGGGCCAACACGCAAACCAGCCGATTTCCAGGGTGTCCCATGGCCAGCCTCAACGATATCCGATCCCAGTTTCTGCAGTATTTTGGCCAGAACGGTCATGCGGTTGTCGATAGCTCACCTTTGGTGCCTCGCAACGATCCAACCTTGATGTTCACCAATGCTGGAATGGTGCAGTTCAAGAATGTCTTCACCGGCGTAGAGCAGCGCGATTACACCCGCGCCGCGACCAGTCAAAAATGCGTCCGCGCCGGAGGCAAGCACAATGATCTCGACAATGTCGGCTATACGGCCCGCCATCATACCTTCTTTGAAATGCTGGGGAATTTCAGCTTCGGCGACTACTTCAAAGAAGATGCAATCCCGTTTGCCTGGAACCTAATCACCAAGGAGTTCGGTATCTCTGCAGATCGGCTCTTGGTTACGATCTTTCACACCGATGACGAAGCCGCCGCGATCTGGAAGAAGGTCGCAGGTTTGCCCGATGAGCGGATCATCCGCATTCCGACTTCGGACAATTTCTGGTCAATGGGACCGACAGGCCCTTGTGGGCCCTGCACGGAGATATTCTACGATCACGGCGATCATATTGCCGGGGGGCCTCCGGGCAGCCCAGATGAAGATGGCGACCGTTTCATCGAGATCTGGAACCTCGTCTTCATGCAGTTCGAGCAGTTCGAAGATGGACGTCGCGAGGACCTGCCAAGGCCATCGATTGATACCGGTATGGGGCTGGAACGGATCGGCGCGCTCCTACAAGGCAAACACGATAATTTCGATACCGATCTGATGCGCGCTTTGATTGAGGCCTCGGCCAATGCGACCAGCACTGATCCCGACGGACCGGGGCGGATGCATCATCGCGTTATCGCCGATCATCTGCGCTCGACTTCTTTTCTGATCGCAGACGGAGTGATGCCGTCCAATGAGGGCCGCGGTTACGTTCTGCGCCGGATCATGCGCCGAGCCATGCGTCACGCCCATCAGCTGGGCGCGGAGGATCCTCTCATGCACCGATTGGTGCCTCAACTTGTGGGTCAGATGGGCCAAGCTTTCCCCGAATTGGGGCGCGCCCAGCCGTTGATCGAGGAGACCCTCAAGCTTGAAGAAACCCGGTTCCGCCAAACGCTCGACCGAGGTTTGCGGCTTTTGGATGAGGAGTTAGATAAGCTCCCCGATGGCAGCGACCTGCCGGGCGAGGCGGCATTTAAGCTTTATGACACCTATGGGTTCCCGCTCGATCTGACCCAAGACGCGCTCAGGGAAATGGGCCGGACCGTGGATATCGCCGGGTTCGACACGGCGATGGCAGAGCAAAAAGCCAAAGCACGTGCCGCCTGGTCGGGGTCTGGTGAAACAGCGGATGCGACCGTCTTTTTCGATATCGCCGAGGCTCACGGGCCGACCGAGTTTTTGGGCTATGACACGGAAATCGCAGAGGGCCAGATCCTTGCGCTGGTGTCAGATGGCAATCTTGGCGAGACTGCCAAGGCTGGCGATCAGGTACAGATCGTCGTTAACCAAACGCCTTTCTATGCGGAAAGTGGCGGTCAGATTGGCGACAGCGGAATGATCAAGACCGACACCGGGGCGGCCCGCGTCACCGACACCAAGAAATCGGCTGGGATTTTCGCACATTTCGCCAAAGTGACCGAAGGCACGCTGTCTTTGGGGCAGGGGGCGGAGCTTGGCGTCGATCACGCTCGGCGCAGTGCGATCCGGGCCAATCACTCGGCGACGCATCTTTTGCACGAGGCTCTGCGCCAGACGCTTGGCGATCACGTGGCGCAGCGCGGTTCTTTGAACGCCGAAGACAGGCTAAGGTTTGATTTCAGCCACACCAAAGCGCTCGATCTAGCGGAACTCCGCAAGGTCGAAGCCGATGTGAACGCCTACATCCGGCAAAACACCGCAGTCGAGACCCGCATTATGACCCCAGATGAGGCGCGCGAGCTTGGCGCCCAGGCGCTCTTTGGCGAGAAATATGGCGATGAGGTTCGGGTTGTCTCCATGGGGCAAGAAACGGGGTCCGGCAAAGGAATCGATCAAGATGTGTATTCGCTGGAGCTTTGCGGTGGCACTCATGTGCGCCAGACCGGCGATATCGGGGTCTTTATAACGCTCGGCGATAGTGCGTCTTCGGCTGGCGTCCGACGGATCGAGGCACTGACCGGTGCCGCGGCTTTTGACTATCTCAGCACCCAGGATCATCGCCTGGCAGAAGCCGCCCTGACGTTGAAGGCCCAACCGGCAGATGTGCCCGACCGGATCAAAGCCTTACTTGATGAGCGTAAAGCCTTGCAGGCAGAGGTCGCGCAACTCCGTCGCGATGTCGCTATGGGCGGAGGTGCTCAGTCCGGGGCAGATGCGAAAACAGTGGGCGGGGTTCCTTTTGTAGCGCAGGTCCTCAATGGGGTGACCGGAAAGGACCTGCCGTCATTGGTCGATGCCCATAAAGATCGGCTCCAGTCGGGGGCGGTGTTGTTGGTGGCAGACGCAGGTGGGAAGGCCGCGATTGCGGCCGGTGTAACACCCGATTTGACCGACCGGCTCTCGGCAGTGGATATGGTCCGTGCGGCTGCCGAGAAACTCGGTGGCAAGGGGGGCGGTGGTCGGCCCGATATGGCGCAAGCTGGCGGAGCCTCGGCAGAAAAAGCCGATGAAGCCATCGCTGCGGTTGAGTTGCTATTGAAGGAGTAAGTCGATGTCTGAGGCCCCGGCAGCCTATTGGATTTCGCATGTCTCGGTGACCGATCCCGAGCAGTACAGCAAGTACGTCGCCCTTGCGACCAAGGCCATCACCGAACACAAGGGTGAGTTTCTGGTCCGGGGTGGCAGCTTTGTCCAGAAAGAGGGACCGGAGCGTCCACGCAATGTGGTCGCGCTTTTTCCATCGCTGGCTCAGGCGGAAGCCTGCTACAACTCTAAGACCTACCAAGAGGCTCTGAGATATGCGCGCGGGGCCTCTGAACGCGAACTTGTCCTTGTCGAAGCGTTACCTCAGGACTGACGCGTATCTAGCCCCGTTTTGAGGCTTGATCGTGGGAGATTTGGAATGCGGTTTGCCCTCTTTGTTTTTTTGACTTTTGTGATGGCACTTCCGCTGCGCGCCGATTCAATGGCCGTTTTGAAAGAGCCCGGCGTGATTTTGTTGATGCGCCATGCCTTGGCGCCGGGCACGGGTGATCCGAGGAACTTTCGTCTCGAGGATTGCAGCACACAGCGAAATTTGGACGCGCAAGGACGGGCGCAGGCGCAGGCGATTGGTTTCGCGATCCGTTCTGCGGATATCCCAATTGATCGGGTTTGGACCAGCCAATGGTGCCGATGCCGCGAGACCGCAGAACTTTTGGATCTAGGGACGCCAGAGGACAAACTCTTCTTAAATTCTTTTTTTCGGGATCGCCGCAAGGGACCTCAACAAACCGAAGAGCTTCGCCGCGCGCTTGCCGCGTTGCCGCGGCTCGATCACCCGATCCTTGTTACCCATCAGGTCAACATTACCGCTTTGACCGGCATTGTCCCGCGTTCTGGCGAAATCATTGCGCTAGAGCACCACCCAGATGGGAATATTGAAGTCCGCGGTCGAGTTCTGTTGGCGCAATGAACGAAACACTCGCAACGCTCACCGCACGGTTTCCCCGGCCCGGTCAAATCACATGGATCGGGCTGCGAACCGAGCGGCGCGCAAAGATGCACATAGTCGAGCGGGCAGAACTTACCGAGAAAGGGCTGCAGGGCGATCGAGCCAGGGCAGGCAAACGCGCGCTCAGCCTCATTCAGGCAGAACACTTGCCGGTGATTGCGGCTTTGTCTGGCCATGCGCATCTCGCGCCTGAGGTTTTGAGGCGCAATCTGGTGATCTCGGGCATCAACCTTACGGCTATGCGCCACAGACACGCGCGCCTGGGAACAGCAGTGATCGAAATCACAGGGCCTTGCGCCCCCTGTTCGCGGATGGAAGAGGCGCTTGGTCCGGGTGGCTACAATGCGATGCGCGGGCATGGTGGGATGACGGCGCGGGTCATAGAGCCTGGTGTTGTTGCTGTTGGTGACACGCTTGAAACCCTGCCAGGGGGCGGCTAACAGGCAGCGACGATCCGGAGACTCACCATGGACGATCTGCGCGACAAATATCTTTCTGCCATCGCCGAGGCTGGGGACGAGACCGCCCTTGAAAGCCTGCGCGTCCAGGCCGTTGGCAAAAAGGGCGAGGTTAGCCTGAAAATGCGCGAATTGGGCAAAATGACGCCTGAAGAACGTCAGGCAGCCGGCCCCAAGCTCAACGCGTTGAAAGACGAAATAAATTCGGCCCTTTCCGCAAAGAAAGCCGCCCTAGCCGACGCGGCGTTGGAAGAACGGTTGCGCGCCGAATGGCTCGATGTCACGCTTCCAGGGCGTCCGGCCGCACGACGCGGTGGCAGCATCCACCCCGTTAGCCAGGTTACCGATGAGGTGACAGCGATCTTTGCCGATATGGGCTTTGCCGTCGCTGAAGGGCCCCAGATCGAGAGCGATTGGTACAATTTCGATGCGCTGAACATTCCGCCGCACCATCCTGCACGGCAGGAACATGATACGTTCTTCATGCATCGCGAGCCCGGCGACAACCGTCCGCCGCATGTGCTGCGCACCCACACCTCGCCGGTGCAGATCCGCGCCATGCAGGACCAGGGCGCGCCGATCCGCGTGATTGCCCCAGGCCGTGTTTATCGCGCGGATTATGACCAGACCCATACACCGATGTTCCATCAGGTCGAAGGGCTTGCCATCGACCGAGATATCTCCATGGCCAATCTCAAATGGGTTTTGGAAGAGTTCTGCCGCTCCTATTTCGAGGTCGAACAGGTGGAACTTCGGTTCCGCGCCTCTCACTTCCCCTTTACCGAGCCGTCGGCAGAGGTTGATCTGCGCTGCTCTTGGGAGGGCGGTCAGCTCAAAGTGGGAGAGGGCGACAGTTGGATGGAGATCCTGGGCTCAGGCATGGTCCATCCCAAAGTGCTCACCGCGGGCGGAATTGACCCGACCGAATGGCAGGGCTTTGCCTTCGGCCTCGGGATCGACCGGATCGCCATGCTGAAATACGGCATCCCGGATTTACGAGCCTTTTTTGACGCCGATCTCCGCTGGCTCAAGCATTACGGCTTCGCGGCGTTGGATGTGCCGACCTTGCAAGGAGGTTTGAGCCGATGAGGCAAGCGATCGCGATTTTAGGGACGATCGCCGCCCTGCCAGCCGTCGCCGATGTGCCGGCGGGATCGAGCCACGACTATTTCCTCGACACGACGGAAACCGCGATAGGTCAGCCGATCATTTATCCCGAAGGCACCGCTCGGATCCAGGCGGCCTATGGCTCGTTGGAGCCCGGGCAAGAGACGGGCTGGCATATCCATGAATACCCGATCTACATCCAGATCCTCGAAGGCGAAATGACCGTGGATTATGGTGACGGGGTGGTGCGCACCTTTGGTCCTGGTGAAAGCTTGGTCGAAGTGGTCAACTATCCTCATAACGGCAAGAACCTGGGCGATGTCACACTCAGAACCATCGCGGTGTTCATCGGTGCCGAGGGTCTTGAGGGAACGGTGCACCTTGATTGACGACTTTTTACGCAATACCCAGCGACGTCTGCTGCGCCACCAAAGCTCTCGCATGCTGATGAAACTAAAAAACTTTCTGGTGATCTGCACGCTGGCAACTCTGTGGTCCTCTTTGTCGGTCTCCGCCGATGAAGGCGACCATTTGTCGGTGGATGTCTTGCTATCGACAACACAGACGATCATCGGGCAACCCATCACTTATCCTGAAGGCCAAGCTAAGATCACAGCTGCCATTGTGAAGATGGAGCCCGGGCAAAGAACAGGCTGGCATCAGCACAACACACCGCTTTTCGGCTACATCCTCGAAGGTGAACTCACTGTCGACTATGGACCAGATGGCCAAAAGACCTACCGCTTGGGAGATAGTCTCGTCGACGCAATGGGGTTGTCCCATAACGGGTCCAATAGCGGAGACGGACCGCTGCGTATCTTACTGGTCTTCGCAGGATCAGAAACTGTGAAGAATACCGT
The DNA here is from genome assembly GCA_038751255.1 of Pseudomonadota bacterium. Taxonomy (GTDB): domain Bacteria; phylum Pseudomonadota; class Alphaproteobacteria; order Rhodobacterales; family Rhodobacteraceae; genus JANSYP01. The sequence continues at coordinate 9,635 of JBCDGN010000075.1, read as the reverse complement.
TCGAGAAGACTAGCGTCTGTCAAATCGAGGGTCATGTTGAACATCGGAAGACTTTGAACTTACCGTCAACAACTGACCCATCACCACGCACACACTGGAACCTCATCCGGGAGAAGCGTCTTCTTGATTGAAGCCTTGATGCTTCAGTTCGCAGTCTGCAAGGGTGATCGAACCGCAACGCACTTTAGGAATCCGCCATTGGGGAATCACGCGGCGAATTTACGCCAAGAGCCCAAGGACGAAGCCGCTGCCGCCTACCCTAGGTTGGCACGATATCAACTGAAAGACTGCTTTTGCGAATCTCCCCTGTTTGACCTTTTCGTAGCGGCCAAAACCACGGGCTCGGGGCGATAGCTCGCGACAACAAAGCCCGAAGTTGGCTCTGGGATGGACATGCTTGACGCTTGAGTTAGGCCACTATGACTTACAACAGCAGAAATCCCAAGGCGTGAGGCCGTCTTGAGGCACAGGCTCGCTAAATTCTGAAAGTCAGTTCCGCGTTTTACACGAGCTTAGAGCTCGCGATTGATCGCGATTGCTCAGATTTCACCTAATCCTCAGGAAATCCTCAGATAGCCCTCAAGCCCGCTTTTTTCGCGTGGCGTACTCCACGCGCATCTCAGCAACCCCAACAGATGCGAGCGAGTACAATGAAACGCACAGCTATCCTGCTCTATGGAGCATTCGCCTACGTTCTTTTTCTGGCCGTTTTCGCCTATATGGCCGGCTTTCTTCTTAACATCGGCGTGCCGAAAGCGATCAATGACGGCACAAGCGGCGCCCCGATGGGCCTGGCACTTTCGATCAACTTCGCGCTGATTTTCCTTTTTGGGTTCACACACAGCCTGATGGCACGGGACTGGTTCAAACGCGGTTTGACCCGTTTGATTTCTCCGGCGGCGGAACGCTCGACCTTTGTTCTGCAATCGAGCCTCTTCTTGGCCCTGGCGATGTGGCAGTGGCAACCGCTCGATATGCCGATCTGGCAGCTTGAGGGGCCATGGGTCTGGATCGGGTACGCCGCCTTTGGATTTGGCGCGGGGATCGTACTGCTCTCCACCTTTCTGATCGATCACTTCGAGCTTTTCGGTCTGCGGCAGATTTGGATGCAGATGCGCGGCAAAGAGATGCCCGTAGCCACTTTCCGCACGCCTATGCTTTACCAGATGGTCCGGCATCCCATGCAGTTGGGTGTCATGATCTTGGTCTTCGCGACCCCGGTCATGACGGTGGGACATATGATCTTCGCCTGTGCCATGACGGCCTATATCTTCGTCGGGCTCTATTTCGAAGAACGTGCGCTGCTGCGCGAGTTTGGCTCGGATTATGCGGCCTACAAACAACGTGTGCCGATGCTCATTCCAAATCTGCGCGGTGCGACCCGTGTGCCGATCCCCGCGGAATAAGCCACTCCCAACACTCCGTAAAACCTGCCTCCGGCATTCAGGCCGGAGGCAACGCGCCGGCCCTATGGCTGCGCGGACCTCATTGAACCGCCCCTAAGGGCCCTCAAGACCGAAAGGATGCTTAGATGCTTCTCGCAACTCCCGCTCCACCGTCGCAGTATTTGCCGTCGCATGGGGGTCCCCTTGGCATCAGCGCTATGCCAGCCAGACACCCGCTGCAGTCGCCCGTCACCGCCGCGTTTGCAGGTCATTGGCAAACGTTCGCAGAGCACCACGGGACCGCCCGTTGCCTGCCCAAAGATATCGGTGCCTTCGCCAGTCTTGGCGGGACTGCGCCGCAAGACACCGATGATTTTGTTCGGCTTGTTAAGAGACGGCACGCTCCGGTCATTCTGCTGCAAACCGATGAGATAGCGATCCCAAAGGCGCTGGAGCAGGTGCACAGAACTGAAGGTGTGCAAATGGTCCTACAAGTACCGATCGGTGAGGTCCCAGAGTATGATGTAATAGAGTTGAGTGCCGTGGATGCTCCGGAAATGCTGGAGCTTGCGCGGCTCACCAAACCGGGCCCGTTTGAGATCAACACCCGACGCTTGGGACGCTTCATTGGAATCCGCGAGGGAGGTGTTTTAGCCGCGATGGCGGGTCAACGCATGGCCTTCCCAGGTTGGACCGAGATCAGTGGCGTGTCCGTTCATCCTGATCATCGGGGGCAGGGCTTGGCTCGTTTGCTGGTGCGCCTAATGGTGGCGCAGATTGAAAGCGAAGGGGCCAAACCGTTCCTGCATACCTATATAAACAACGAACCCGCCATTGCACTTTACGAAAGCCTCGGCTTTGCGATCCGTGCAAAGGTGAATATTGCGGTGGTCGCATAGGGCCCGAGACATGGTCCTCATGCGGTCATGACTGGTCACATAGAAAGGCTGCTCTAGCTACCCCGCCATGTCGAGCAGGTGGATCACTCAGTTCGAGACCTTTGGTGTGCGACCCGCCGGTCTGTCATCACGGGGCATGTTTTGGCTTGCCGCCTGGCTGGCAGCCATCATCCTTGCCTGTGTCTGGGTCCTTGAGCGGCGCTTTGACGGTTTGGCGGTTGAAACCGGCATTGTCGAGGGCACGCCGGTCACCTACTACCATCGTCCCGACGCGCTGCCCGCCGCGCCGGTGGTGGTTGCTCATGGGTTTGGCGGCTCACATCAAATGATGGAGCAGATCGCGCATGCGCTCGCGCGTCAGGGGTTTTTTGTGGCTTCGGTGGATTTACCAGGTCATGGTCGGCATACGCAGCCGTTGTCGCGCGATGTCACGCGTATAGAAGGGACCACGTCGCAATTGGTCGCCGCGGTGACCTCCGTCACAGATCACGTGGTCGCGCACCGAGAAACCTCTGGGCCCGTTTCTTTCGTTGGGCATTCCATGGCGACCGATGTGGTCATCCGCGCTGCCAGCCAAGGCGATGACGTGGGTGGTATCGCGGCCATTTCAATGTATTCAACCGCGATCACCGATACGGCACCGGCGGCGCTTTTGATGTTGAGTGGAGCGCGCGAAACACATCTGCGGGAAGCCGCTCTTGAAGCGTTGCACAAGATCGATCCGGATGCAGCCGAAGGTCAAACGGTCGCTGCGGATACGGTGACACGCCGTGCTGCTGTGATCCCCAATGTAGGACATGTGGGCGTGCTATACCATGGTGACACGCTCGACGAGTTGACCGATTGGCTGCGGGAAGCGACCGGCACAGGCGATCCGATTGAGCCGCCCCAGACGGCTTGGATTGCCGGACTGCTGCTGGTTGCAATTACCTTGATTGCCTGGCCTTTGGCGTGGGCTCTGCCACAGAAGGATACCGCACGCAGCGTCCCGATATCGCCAAAGCTTTTCTGGCTTTGCATCACGCTTCCGCTTCCGCTGAGTGTTTTGCCCGCGCTCTTGCCAATCGTTGGGATCGCGGGGCAAGCGAGTTTTGGCACCTTGGCCGTCTGCCTGGCTGTATGGGGCACCACACAACTGGGCCTTCTTCAGTATCACGGAATTGGGATACCCCGTCCGGATTGGCTTGGCGCGGTCGTTTATCTTTTCTGGGGCTGTGTGGTCTTCGCGCTGGCGCTGGATCGTTATGGCGCGTCCTTCGCGCCCACGGGAAACCGCCTTTGGGTGATGCTGGGATTGTTGCTGGGCACAGTGCCGTTAATGGCCGCCGATACGCTTTTGTCCCACAACGCGCCCATTTGGCGCCGCTTTGTGGCGCGTGTCATGCTGCTTTCAGGCCTGGCTGCAGCGGTTGCGGTTGCGCCCACCGATCTTGGTCTGGCCTTCACGGTCTTGCCGGTCCTGGTGCTCTTTTTCTTGGTTTATGGCTCGTTTGGGAAATGGATCGCGGCGCGGCGCGGACCCGAAGGTGCGATGCTTGGCATGGGGGTTGCGCTTGCTTGGGCGATCAGTGCCTCAACTCCGCTGTTCTCGGTGAGGCTGATCGAGTGAGTTTTTTTGTCGTCGCGCCCGAGACCGTGTGGAACCCAGGCGCGCTAGAGTTTTCCAGCGCGCCGCGCAAAATCCTGCAGCGTGGCCTGTTGATGCCGCGGCGGGAATTTCGCTGGGGGTTGATCGGGCGCATCCTGTTTGAAAGTCAGGTCTTGCGCTTTCTTACGGTGCTGCTGCCATTCGTCTTTGCGATGCTGATTTGGCCGGAGCTCGCGCTGCCCATCAGTCAAGCGCCGCTGCCGATGTTCATCGCCATTGGTTTTGTCGAGCTGCGGGTGCTGCGCCCCACAAAAGAAAAGCGAGCCACTCTGATGAGTGATGCAGATCTCGCACGCACTCTCGATACTCTAAATTATCGCGGACGCCGGATTTTGACTCAGATCGCTGCAGGCCGTGCACTCGAAACCGGGGTTCTGTACTTGGTGGTCGAGCAATCGGACATGGCAAAGGTCCCGCCGCTGACCATTGCAAGCGTCCAATCGGACAGTGGAAAAAGCCGACTTGTGTCCCTCACGGCGGAAGAGCGTGAAATCATTCGCGATGAGTTGTTCGACGGTGACTTCACTGAAGACCAGTTGCTCTTGGCAAATTTGCGCGAAAGTGCCGAAATTCGTTCGGTCAGCTTTGATACGCGCGGGGTGTCGGCCCATGCGCGCTTGTCCGCCTTGCTGTCAAAGCCGTCTGAGGCCTCTGCATGACCGTCAACGCGCAAATTGTCAGTGCGGGCGAGGCGCTAGAGACATTGCATGCGGGCTGGACAGCCCAAAGCGAGGCGGGGCTCAAAACCTCATGGATGCTGCATGGCCGACCCGGTGTCGGCAAAACTCAAGTGGTGGCAGAGCTCGCGGACCGGATCGGGGCGCGACTTTTCGATATCCGTCTGACAACAATCGAGCCTCAGGATTTGCGCGGCCTGCCGTATTACGATCATGATGCGCAAAAGACCGTCTGGTATCGCCCAGAAGATCTGCCCGATGATCCGGCGCAGCCCTCTGTCTTGTTTCTGGACGAATTGACCGCGGCCTCGCCCTATTTGCAGCCGACCGTCTATGGGCTGCTTCAGGAACGCCGGGTCGGGCGCCATGTTTTGCCCGACTCTGTCTTTATCGTGGCCGCCGGCAACACCGTTGATGATGGCGCCGTGGCTTATGAGATGGGAACCGCACTTTCTGACCGGCTGGTCCATCTGCAGGTCACCGCGAATGCCCGAGATTGGCTGGAACATTTCGCGGTGATGCAGGGCGTGTCGCATGTTGTCACCGCGTTTCTGCGCGCCCGCCCCGATCTGTTGGAAACCACAGAGCAAAGCTTGCGCCGAGGTGAGATGATCGCCTGCACGCCGCGGTCTTGGGAACGGGTGAGCGATATCGTTAAATCGGTGAGTGACAAGCGCGTCCGGCACACCATGATCGCGGGCACCATCGGCATTGCCGCAGCGGCGGAGTTCGCGCAAGTCGCTGAAGAGATCGAAGCCCTGGCCGCAATAGAAGAGTTGATCGCCGCGAGGTCCACTGAACGCGCTGCCCTTTATCCCAAATCGCTAAACGGGTTGGTTGGGATGATCTATGCCTTGGTGGCCCAAGCGCGCGAAGACACGATGCCCGCAACACTTGAGATCATGACAGAGCTGGACAAAATCGACGCCCCTGGGCTGCCTTTGGCTGAATTGCAGAGCTTTGGGTTTGAGATCCTGATCCGTAAGGCCATGGCAGAAAACTTGACCGATGCGTTTCGTCATTCCGAGGCCTATGCACAATATGCCGCCGCACGCGCGGAAAGCGGGGCTCTCTGATCTCTGCGGCCTCCCATTCGACCCGGGCACGCCAGGCGCTTGCGCATCTGCCAGAGGTCGATCCAGCCTTGGCTGCACTATCGTTGTGGTGTGTCCATCGCGATGGCCCGAGCCGGACCTATACCCAAGGCGAAGTCATCTATTACGGTGCGGAGTTTCCGCTATTGCCCATTTCTGAACAAATTGGGGTTCTGGCGCATCATGTCCTTCACGTAGCGTTGCGACACTCGCAGCGACGCGCTGAACTGCGTACCCGTTTTGGCGAAAGCTTTCAGGCGGATCTCTATGATTTGGCCTGTGATGCATTGGTGAATGAGGTTCTTTTGCAAGCACGGCACGCGTTGCCGCGCCCTGCGGTGCGCGCAACCGATCTGGTCACAGAGCTTCCCGAGGATTTGCAGCCCGCCAATGTTGTTGCGGAATGGGATTGCGAAAGGCTCTATCTTGCGATCTCCGGCACTTCTCCCGCCACAGGGAGAGAGACCGGCGAGACAATGCGGAATTATGCGCGCCGTCAGAGTTTTGTGCCTGATCTCTCAGATGGCCCGTCTGAACAGAAAGAGGCGGATCTTTGGGCGGGGCGCATTGAACAGGCACTTGCCTCTGGCCGGGGGGCTGGCACGGGCGTTGGAACTGTTCTGACCCAATTTGGCGATCTGCCGCGCGCGGAAATTCCTTGGGAAATCCGTCTACGCCGCGTGATGAAAAAAGCGCTCTCTTCGCATCCTCGCCGCAATTACCGCCGCCCTGAAAGAGCCTGGCTCGCGCGCGATGCCTGGGCGCGGATCAAGGGAGGACCGCAACCGGTTTTTCAACCAGGCATCGCCCGCGACGCAACCCAACCGCGGATCGTAATAGGCCTCGATACATCCAGCAGCATCACGCAGATTGAGCTTGAGCTCTTTGCTTCCGAAGCGTTGGCACTTGCGCGGCAATCTGGTGCAGCGACGCATTTGCTGGGCTTTGACACCGAGGTGCATTTTCGTGGGCGGCTCGACCACAGACAGTCCTTTGCTGAAATTGAGATGCGGCGCGATGGGGGCACCGATTATGACGCGGTGTTCACAGAAGCGCAGAGCTTGGACCCGTCGCTGATTGTCATGCTGACCGATCTTGATGCCGACATGACCTTTGAACCGAGCGCACCACTCATCTGGGTCGCATCAAAGCCGCGCGGACAGACCCCAAGTGTCGGTGAGGTCATCCTGCGCGGGTAGAGCACCAAGCCCAGAGTTTATCTTACATGTTTGGCGAGGATTTCTCGGACGGGCAGCACGGCGCCTAGACGGCTGGCCAAAAGGAACATGCCACCCAATTTCCGCTGCAAATACAGAACATCCATGGGCAGGGTCGGGGGGACATAGCCCGCCTCGGCCAAGACGAGACCTTGCTGGTTCATCTCTCGCGACAAACGTGGGTCGGCAAAGTTGAATTGTGGATCAGAAAGCGTCGCCTCAAAGACTGTGCGGATCATCGCAACAATCCGGTCGTCGAAAGCGCCATCGCCTTCGATCAATCCCATCCCATGCGCCGCCGCGCGCATCGCCTCAATGTCTCCGTCCAGCCCGGCGAGGAACAATAGGCGGTACTCTTCCACCAGCTGTGGGTCGAGCACGCGGGTCGCACCGAAATCGAGCAAGATGATTTTCCCGCTTGTGGTATCGTAGCGATAGTTGGCAAAATTAGGATCGCTTTGGGTGACGCCAAACTCAAACAGCTCTCGCAGCATAAGCGAGACAAGTTCGGCCATAATGCGATTGCGCTCGTCTTGCGTGGCCTCTGTCGCGGTCTCAATGGGCTGTCCTGCGAGATAGGTCATGGTCAGCACCTCTGTGGTGCTCCAATCTTCATAATACTCTGGCACCGAAAAGGCTTCAGCGCCCTCTAAAAGGCTCGCGAAATGCCGAAGATGCGCGCCCTCCCGTTCATAGTCGGTTTCTTCGTGCAGCTGTTTGCGCGCCTCGGCCATGTAGGGCGCCAGGTCCAATCCTTCCGGGACAAGGCCTGAGATTTTGGCCAACGCGCCCACATTGGTCACATCGCTATCTATGCTGCGCGCAATGCCGGGATACTGCACCTTGATCGCCACATCGCGCCCATCTTTCAGCTGCGCGTGGTGCACTTGTCCGATACTGGCGGCAGCGATAGGCCGGACATCGAAGCGCTTGAAGTCTTTCAGCCAGCCTGTGCCCCAGTTGCGGTCGAGCACCTTGCGAAGCTGTTTGGGTGGCATGAAATGCGCCTGATCCCGAAGCCGCGCCATGATATCGGAAAGCTCTGGGGGCAGCACATCGCCTGTGTCCATAGAGATCAACTGTCCGACCTTCATCGCAGCCCCGCGCATCCGCGCCAGTTGATCCGCCACACGGTTGATGTTGCTGGGCGTTATCAGCAGGCTGCGCAGATTGGGGCGCGCCCCACGGCTGACTTCTCCCAGGGCTTGTACCGCCACATTTCCCGCAATCCCCGCCGTCATGCTCCCTAGCCGCGCAAAACGGTTCAGCCGACCTGCAGGCACCGCAAGAGGTTTCGACGAAGAAATCGGTTTGTTCATCTTGGGTCCTGGGGTGTCAGTGGCACTACGCGCCGGCCCTACAAAGTAGTGCTGACTGCGCAATGTCGAGCCAACCGAGATTCGCAGTCAAGTTTTCTTGGTGAGGCCCGCATCTCACCAGAATTCTGTACCAGGCGCCCCTTTGATCTGACCCTGAAGGTTATCGGTGACCCAACCGCCATAGAAATTGCCGGGCTGCGGTATGACCTGCTGGTCGCCCACAAAACACTGCTCCATCTCGGTCGCATAGAAGGCCAGGTAGTCTGCAATCGGAGCGAAGGACTTGGTTGGGGAGGCATAGCTCCACGCAGCGCGCGGGGCTGTGACCCCGTTGATCGCCACATCCCAATAAGATGCCGCGCCCTTCCACTCACAAAAAGACCTGCCCTGTGCCGGGGTGAGAGTCGCTATCACGTCCTCTGGCGGGAAGTAGTAGGTGGGTGCATGATGGGTCTCGAGTACTCGAAACCCCCGCGTTGTGTCAGCCGCGAGCGCGCCACCCAGCACAACCCGAAGGCGCTCTGTCACAGGTTTCAGTGCCGGTGGGCGCGGGTAGTCTTGAACATTTTCGATCTGTAACATGTGGCTCGGTGTTTCGCTCTGTTGGGCTTTCGGCTTTCCAAAGGGGTATATAGACGCGAAGCGGCGAACGCATAGCGACACCCAATTGCTTACGTAGGCCAAAGCCACTCGGACAAAACCCAGCCAGAGCCTAAAATGTGCTTGGCTTCCTGGGGCCAATCCCTTCTACGAGACATCAAACTCGCAACGGTCGCAGCCGCTCGGCGCGTTGAAACGATTTTTTGCAGGTTGGAAAGACGGCGTCTTATTCGTTAGACGAGCAAGCCAATCGCTTCGCAGTCCCAAGCTACGAGACCCATATCCCTTTGACACATGACATAGGGGGATCCGCCTAAGCTACGAAGGATGGACACAAAGTGGCTGATGAAAAACTCCAGACCTTGCGAAAAACTCGTCCCAGTTCGGGGCGCTGATCCATCGGGGCTAGGCGGAGGTGAATAAAGCGTTGAACTGACCGCGAACCACTCTCGAAAAATGTCGTGGTTCCGCCACGCCCCAGGCGCGCTTAGCCTAGCGCCAGTGAAGAGGCTACCCACCACAAAGTTCACAATATCATTGTTCGTCTGGGTCAGGTTGCTCAGTTTCCAAAAAGCTGGGATCTGTAGTGTTCAGCGAACTCTAGACTATACACGTCTCTGGCGCTCCATTCGGATATGGCACCCGTTCCCCTTCCTGCGGCGGGCTGGCTCTTGCTGGGAGCTATGAATGAATCTGGTGTTCGGGCGGTTTGAATGACGGCGGTGCATCTGGTTGGATTGTTGTCGCTAAACATCCAGCCAACCATTCAAGGACGCACCACCATGGACGACGCTAC